>NZ_JBEPEH010000003.1:0-428916 GCF_040300725.1 Dactylosporangium sp. NPDC000244 | reverse complement strand
CGGCGACGGCGACGGCGGCGCGGATCGGCAGCGGCGCCCGGGCGGCGGCGCGGGCCGCCCGGCGGGTCACCGCACCGGGTGCGCCGTCGAGGGCCGCGGCGAGGTCGACGTCGGGCATCGGGGCGGCGCAGGCGGGGCCCGCCGTCGCCGGGTCGTCGACGCCGACCACGCCGC
The DNA here is from genome assembly GCF_040300725.1 of Dactylosporangium sp. NPDC000244. Taxonomy (NCBI): domain Bacteria; kingdom Bacillati; phylum Actinomycetota; class Actinomycetes; order Micromonosporales; family Micromonosporaceae; genus Dactylosporangium; species Dactylosporangium sp. NPDC000244. The sequence continues at coordinate 428,742 of NZ_JBEPEH010000003.1, read as the reverse complement.
TCGTGCCCCGGCGCAGGGCGGCGGTGAAGGCCTCGACGCCGTCGCCGATCGCGCAGCGCACGCCCATGCCCGTGACGGCGACCGGTTCCGCGCTCACGCGTACTGGCGCAGGACCGCGACGAGCCCCGCGATGTCGCCGACGTCGCGGAACGCCATGGCCGGCACGTCGACGTCGAGGTCCTCCATCGTCATCGCGACCACCTCGGTGCGGTCGAGGCTGTTGCAGCCCAGGTCGGCCATGGCCACGTCGGGGCGGACCGAGCCGGGGTCGACCTCGGGCAGCACGAGGCAGAGATTCTTGCGGACCAGTTGGAAGATCTGGTCGTCGTCCATGATGTCGCCTCCTTAGTGCCAGGCGTACCGGCGGTGGAAGTTGTCGATACCGGTGAGCACCAGCAGCCGGGGGCGGCCGGGAACCCGGTCGAGGTACTCGTCGTAGCGGGCCACGTCCACGTCGCGGTGCGGCTCGGGGACGAGGACCCGCAGATTCTCCTTGAGCAGCTGGGCGTACTCCTCGAAGCTGAGCTCGCACCGGGCCGCGAGCCGGGCGCCGATGCGCATCGGGGCGAGCGCCGCGCGTGAGCCGGCGTCGACGGTCCCGCTGAAGAACTCCGACGAGCAGCCGGAGCCGTAGGAGTACAGCCCGACGCGGGCCGGGGTGTCCAGCGGCGTGTGCTCGATGAGCGAGGCGAGCGCCAGGTACACCGAGCCGGAGCACAGGTTGCCGACGGTGCGCGGGTAGGCCAGCGACGGTTCCACCCGCCGCTGGAAGTCGGCCTCGATCGCCGCCGGATCGGCCCCGGCCTGCTCGCGCAGCATCTTGCGGTGCGCGGCGCGGACGAGCCCGGCGAAGGGCGTGTGCAGCGCCAGCCGGTCGAAGGTGGCGACGAAGTCGGCGTCCTGCACCCGCTCGGCGTAGGCCGCGAAGCTGCGCGACAGGCAGTCGAGGTAGGCGAACAGGGACCGGTCCGTGTCGGCGATGTCGAACTGCGGTGTGGGCCGGGCCGAGTCCATCGTCTCGTAGCTGTGCAGCCCGAAGGCGCCGAGGTCGAGCGTCAGCACCCGCGGCCGGTCGCCGAGCAGCACGGCGGCGGCGCCGTGGCCGGTCGCGGGCTCGGCGTACTCGCTGCGGGCATCGACGAGGGCGACGTCGGTGGCCACGACGAGGGCCCGGGCGCCGGGTGACACGGCGGCGGCCAGGTAACCGGCGGCGAGCTGCAGCACGCCGGTGGCGCCGTAGCAGGCCTGCTTGACCTCCAGCAGCCGGCAGCGGGAGCCGAGGCCGAGGTGCTCGTGCACGTAGGAGGCGACGGACTTGCTCAGGTCGACGCCGGACTCGGTGGAGGTGACGAGCAGCTCGATCGAGCCGCGTTCCTCCGGGCTCAGCGCCTCCACGATCGGCCGGGCCGCGTTGACGGCGTTGGTGACGGGGTCCTCGCAGGGCAGGCCGATGGAGCGGTTGGTCATCGCGAGGTTCTCCAGCCGCGCCGGGTCCAGGCCGCGGCCCTCGAACAGGACCGGCACGGGGATCTGGGCCACGCCGCAGTACACGTTCAGCGCTTCGATACCGATGTTCATGGTTGCGTCGGTCATGATTCCGTCCGGCAGAGGTCGTCGATGAGGGCGGCGACGTTCGGGATGCCGCTGAAGTCGGACAGGGGCCGGCGCACGCCGAGCCGGTCGGTGATCATGAGGATGATCTCCACCCGCTCGACCGAGTCGGCGCCGAGGTCCTTGAGGTGCTTGCCGTGGTCGATGGCGCCCGGGTCGAGGCCGGGCAGGATCGTGGTGATGGCGCTGTGCACGGCCGCCGTGACGCGCTCGCGGGTCGCCGGGCTCATGCGGCACCGACCTGCAGCGTGGCGACGGCGATGAGCCGCGCGGTGTCCTGCTCCTCGATGACGACGTCGACGACCTCGGCGCCGTCGGCGTGCCGGCGCAGCCGCGCGGTGAGCGTGAGCACAGTGCCGGCGTCGGCGTTGCCGAGGTAGCACACGCGCTCGTCGGTCAGGCGCAGGCGCAGGTACTCCTCCTCGTCGCGGCCGAGCAGCTGCCACAGCCGCCACACTGCGGTGTCCACAATGGAGAAGTACGCGGCGAAGTACACGAGGCCGACGCCGTTGAGGTCCCGGGTCGGGTCGAGGCGGTACGTGGTGGTGTGCCCGTCGACGACGACCTCGGCCGGGCCCTCGTCGAACGTGCGGGTGGTGCGGGCACGGTGGTAGACGGCGCGCGGGGAGTACTGCTCCGGCAGGATCGGCAGGTGCTCGTGGCGGAAGTCCACCGGGGCCGAGCGCACCAGGTCGCGGTTGCTGCGCTCCGCGCTGCGGGTCACCCAGCGGTTGAACGTCTCGACGTAGAGGCAGCCGGAGCGCGGACGCTCGTAGAACTCGACGGGGTCGAGCTTCTCGGCCGCGGCCGCCGGGTCGCCGGCCAGGGCGATGCGGTGCAGGGTCAGCACCGACTCGCTGCCGTAGCCGTAGCAGGCGGACAGCACCCGCAGCCGGTCGCCGAACGTGAAGCGGCGCAGGTGCATCTCGCGGCTGCCCCGCAGGTGGTAGTAGTAGAACGCAAGGTACGTCGGCGCGCCCGACTCGTCGCGGGCGGTGAACGCGTCGGTGCCGCACAGCTCGCTGACCGTCTGCCAGGTCCAGTCGCCGACCTGGCCGACGAACAGCGAGTTGTACCCGCACATCGCCGGGGTGACCGTAATGTCCCGGAGCAGCATGCGACTCCTCTCAGCGTGCGGTGAATTCGGCCAGCAGCGCGTTGACCCGGGCGGCGTGGGTCAGGCTCGGGAAGTGCCCGGCGTCGGGCAGTTCCTCGTAGCGGGTGTCGGGGATGGTGCCGTGCAGCAGGTGCGCGGTCTTGAGCGGCACGACCGAGTCGAGCCGGCCGTGCACGAGCAGCGTCGGGACGGCGAGGCCCGGCAGGCGGCCCAGCAGGTCGGGGTTGGCGGCGAACTCGTCGAGGTACCGCAGCCCGATCTGCGCGTCCATGCTCTCGCAGCGCAGCAGCAGCCGCTCCCAGGCCTCCGCCTCGTCCGCCCGCGTCACGCCGGCGGCGGTGAGCCGCTCGAAGTCCTCGCGGGCCACGAGCGAGAGCCGGTTCATCTCCCCGGCCCGGTTGCCGACCCGGTAGGAGCTGGCGATCAGCGTGAGCGACGCGACGCGGTCCGGGTGGCGCAGCGCGAACGCGGCGGCGGGCAGGCCGCCGAAGGAGGAGCCGGCCAGGTGTACCGGCTCGTGCAGCCCCAGCGCGCCGAGCGTGCGGGCCATCAGCCCGACGATGCCGTCGATGGACAGGCTCTCGGCGGCGGTGGTCGCGCCGACGCCCGCGTGGTGCACGGCGACCACCCGCATCCGGTCGGCGAGCGCGGCGAACTGCGGCGCGTAGAACCCGGCGCCGATGTTGAACGGCGGCATGAGCAGCAGGACCGGGCCGTCACCGGCGGTGAACACCTCGACCTCGCCGTCGTCGAGGCGCACCAGGTCGCGGCGCACCCGTGGCTGGTGCTCGCGCAGGACAGCCCAGTTGTCGTCGGCGGGCCGGTGCCCCTCGTCCATCGCCGCGCGCACGTCCTCGGGGATGCGGCCGGCCGGGTGGTACACGGCCTGGGGTGCCGGCCCGGTCCCGTCCACGATCAGCAGGTCGGGCACGGGCGCCGGGTCGCGGTACCGCTCGGCGACGGCCCGGCCCGCCTCGGCGGCCACCTCGGCCGGAAGCCCGACCGGGACCGCCAGGCGCACCCAGGCGCCGGACCCGTCGACGGTGTCGTCGGCGAGGTGCGCGGCGCCGCGGACGCCGGTGCCCGCGTAGAGCCAGGCCAGCAGCGCCTGCACCGGATGGGCGAGGCCGGCCAGGCGCGGCATCCGGGCCGTGTCCAGCAGCACGCAGTGCCCGCCGACCGGCTCCACGATCGGCACCTCGGCCGACCGCAGTGCCTGCGCGAGCGCGGCGACGGCGGCCATCCGCGCCCGGACCCCGGCGACGACCCGCTGCGGATCGGCCAGGGCGGCGTCGATGAGCCGCCGGTCGGCCAGGTTCACCTCGCAGCCGCGCAGCGCCACGTGCTCGCGCAGCCGCTCGGCAAGGGCCGGGTCGGACGTGGCGACGAGCCCGCCGCGGTCGACGCCGAAGTCCTTCGACAGCCCCATCGTCACCGCGTCGGCCAAAGCCAGCATCTCCCCCGCCACCGCCCAGGCGTCCCGGCCGTCGCGCTCGGCGACGGCGACGGCGTTGTCGACCAGCCGGGTGGCGTCCAGCACCAGCGACACCCCGTGCTCGCGGGTGATCGCGCGGACGCGGCGCAGGTTGTCCAGGCTCAGCGGCTGCCCGCCGAGCGCGTTGGTGCTCACCTCGACCGCGACGAACGCGATGTCACCCGGGTGCGCGGCCAGCAGTTCGGCGAGGTGCCCGGGGTCGAGGTCGGCGCCGGTGCGGCGCACGGGCAGGGCCGTGAGGCCGCGGTCGAGCCGGCTGAGGGTCCACGTCGGGAAGAGCGGGTTCTGCACGACGTACCGCCCCGGGCCCGCCCAGGCGCGGCAGAGCAGGGCCTCGGCCGAGCGGCCCGAGGCGGCCGGGACGACGCACGAGAACGGCAGGCCGGGGCGCGGGCCGAGGTCGAGGGCGCCGGAGTGGCCGGCGGCGCGCTCGCGCACGGCCGCGGTGCCGGCCCGGACGAAGTCCGCGTCGAGCTCGGCCCAGGAGTCGGTGAGCAGGTCCACGCCGACCTCGGCGGCCGGGATCCGCACGGGATTGTGGCCGTACCGGTCCAGCTGCCCCTGATACGGCGTCGCCTCCGGCTTTCGGGGCGGGGGCGCCTCCACCTTCGCCGGTGCTGCTGACTTCACCGTCGGGTTGGTGATCATGAGCAGGACGGCGGTCACGTCGGCCGGGTCGGCGTCGGCGGGGCGGCACAGGTAGATCGGCAGGTTCACCGGCCGGAACTTGTTCTTGAACCGGAAGTTGCCCTCGCCGGAGAACACGCCGGACTCCCGCAGCTCGGCCAGGGCCCGCTCCACGGCCGGGTCGGCGTTGGGTGAGCCGGTCACCTGGACCCCGAACGTGCCGCCGAAGCTGAACATCGTGCTGCCCTCGGCGGTGATCCGCTCGATGATGGCGACGATGGTGTACTCCAGCCCGCCGCGCGGCATCGCGTGCGGGTAGAACTCCAGGTCGAGCAGGTAGCCGGGCTCCGACGGGATGCGCGTGACGATGACGGCCGCGATGAGCTCGTCGTCGACGTGGGTGAGGAACATCCGGTGCCGCTCGGCGAGCACGCCCCGGCCGATCTCGTCGCGGACGGTCCCGACGTACGGATTGATCATCTCCTTCGTCGCGGTCCACCCGTCGATGATGCCCACGATCGCCTGGTCGGTCGCGGGATCGGAGCCGACGCGGTACTCCTCCACGCGCGCCTTCCCCGCCCGCTGGAACCGGCTGACGAGCGAGCGCACCCGGGTCATCGGGCCGCCCTCCAGCGTGAACTCGGGCAGCTTGTCCAGCCGCTGCACGACGCCGAAGGGCGTGGCGGTGAACGGCCGCCCCGCCACGTCGCTCAGGCGCACCATCGACAGCTGGTTGGGGCGCAGGCCGTGCCGCTCGGCGTGGGCGACCCACTCGGCGGTGAGCTCCTCCAGGTCGGCCGCGGAGCCGACGTAGCTCCAGGCGAGCAGGACGCCGTCGCGCTGGGAGGCGTTGAAGTACGCGGTGCGGCGCGAGCCGATGAACAGCAGCGGGGCGATGTCGCGCCCGGGCAGGCCGCCCTCCTTGCCGTGGCGTTGCTCGAGCTCGGCCACGAGCGTCGCGGTACCGGCGTCGAGCTCCTGCTTGGCGACCATCCACGGGCCCGCCTCTGCCGTGCCGCGGGCGGTGGTCCCGGCGGCCGCGGTCCCGGCGGCCTCGGGGCGGGGCGGCGCGGCCTGCGCGAGCCGGGCGGCCAGCGCGGCGCCGTGCTGCTGCGTGAGGTGCGCGGCGAGGCCGCCGAGCGTGGGATGGTCGAACAGCACGGTCTTGCGCATGGCGCCGAGGCCCCGCTCCAGGGCCCCGACCACCCGGAGCATGTCGAACGACGTGAACCCGTTGTCGGCGAACGACACCTCCCGGTCCCAGGGCCGCTCGAGCGCCGCGTCGATCACCGCGGCGAGGGCCGTCTCCACGTCGGGCGTCTCCCGCACCACCGGCTCGGCCGTGGCGGCGACGAACGCGCTCAGGCGGTCGACGGTGTCGTACTCGTACAACTCCGTCGCCTTCAGGTCCAGTTCAAAGGTCGCGTTGAGCAGCCGCACGAGCTCCATGCGGTAGATGGAGTCGAGTCCGAGGTCGCCGAACGGCTGGTCCAGCGGAATCGCCGCCTTCGGCATGCCCAGGATCTGCCCGAGCCGCGCGACGACGAGCTCCTCGACGGCTCCGGCATCACGCCCCCGGCCCGGCTGCGCTGGTGCTGCTGCTGGTGCTGGTGGTGGTGCCGGAACGGGCTCGGGCACGGGTGCCGCAGCGGGCTCGGGTGTGGGCGTGGACGCGGGCAACGGGGTCAGGCGCAGCTTCGGCCGGCCTGTACCGGGCGGCGTTGCGGGCTGGGACAACGTGACCTCCGCGGTGGGAATCGTGAACCAGTGGCGGGTCTCGGCGAACGGGAAGCCGGGCAGCGGTACCCGTCCCGGCGGGCTCGGCCACGCACCCGCCCAGCCGACCGGCGCCCCCGCGACCCACGCCTCGGCACGGGCGAGGGGCCCGGCCGCCGGTCCGGGGTCGCCGGGGGCGGTCGTGGACCGCAGCACCGTCCCGCGCAGCAGTCCCGCGGGCGTCTCGCCCCGCCCGGCGGCCTCCAGCGCGGCGACGAGCTCGTCGCGGCTCGCGGTGACGACGGCGAGCCGCTCGGCGAGGTCCTCGCGGCCGGTCTGCAGCGTCCAGGCAACGCGGGCCAGGTCCGGCGTCTCGGCGCGCAGGTGCCGGGAGAGCGCGGCGGCGTAGGCGGCCAGCGCCTCGGGCGTCGGCGCGGACAGCACGAACGCGTGGGGCCCGGCGGGTGCCGGCCCGGCGGCACGGGTCCCGTGGGCCTCCAGCACGACGTGGGCGTTGGTCCCGCCGAAGCCGAACGAGCTGACCCCGGCGCGCCGCGGCGTCCCCGGCCACGCCGACAGCCGCGTCTGCAGGCGCAGCGGCGTCCCGTCGAGGCGGACGTGCGGGTTCACCTGGCGCAGGTGGAGGCTCGGGGGCAGCTCGCCGTGCCGCATGGCCAGCAGCACCTTCAGGATCCCCGCGATGCCGGCCGCGGCCTCCAGGTGGCCCACGTTCGTCTTCACCGCGCCGATCGCGAGGGTCTCCCCGCCCGGGCGGGTGCGCCCAAGGTCCGCCAGCGCCTGCTTGACGCCCTCGATCTCGACGGGGTCGCCGAGCTTGGTGCCGGTCCCGTGCGCCTCGAGGTAGCCGATCGTCTCCGGGTCGACCGCGGCGTCGCGCCAGGCGGCGGCGATGACGCGGGCCTGCGCGGCCGGGTTCGGGGCGGTGAGCGACGGCGCGCGCCCGCCGTGGTTGACCGCGCTGCCGAGGACCTCGGCGTAGATGTGGTCGCCGTCGCGCTCGGCCCGCTCCAGGTCCTTGAGGACGACGACGCCGCAGCCCTCGCCGCGCACGTACCCGTCGGCGTCGGCGTCGAAGGTCTTGCAGCGGCCGTCCGGGCTGAGCATGCCGGACTGGGTGAAGGCGTTGAACAGGCCCGGGCTGAGCAGGACATTGACGCCGCCGGCGAGGGCGAGGTCACAGTCGCCGGCCCGCAGCGCGGCGACGGCCCGGTGCACGGCCACGAGCGAGCTGGAGCAGGCGGTGTCGACGACCTCGCTCGGGCCGCGCAGATCCAGCAGGTACGACACCCGGTTGGCCAGGATCGAGTGCGCGATGCCGGTGGCGGTGTGCGCCTCGATCGGCACCCCGTGGCCCTTGAGCAGGTCCTGGTAGTCCGATGTGGACACGCCCGCGAACAGACCGGTGGCGGTGCCGGCGAGGGCCGACGGCCGATAGCCGGCGTCCTGCACCGCCCGCCAGGCTGTCTGCAGGAACAGCCGCTGCTGCGGGTCCATCAGCGCGGCCTCGCGCGGGGCCACGCCGAAGAACCCGGCGGCGAAGCGGTCCACATGGGACAGGAACCCGCCGCGCAGGTGCCGGGTACCGGGGTCGGCCCGCAGATCGGCCCGGTCGGCGGGCACCTCGCCGACGAGGTCGTCGCCGGCGCGCAGGTGCCGCCAGAACTCGTCGAGGTCCGCGGACCCGGGCAGCACGCCGGCCATCCCGATCACGGCGATCCGCCGGCGTCGCGGCTCGGCCGCGGCGGTCGGCGTGGGTGTCGGTGTGGGCGTGGGTGTCGGCACGGTCGTGGGTGTAGGGGTGGGCGTGGGTGTAGGGGTGGGAGCCGGATGGCGGGCCGCGACAGCCGCGGGATGGGTGCGCACGAGGTAGCCGGCGAACGCGTCCAGGTCGGGGCACTCGAACAGCACGGTCGGCAGCAGGTCCAGGCCGTAGCGCTCGTTGACCTGGTTGACGAGCTCGGTCATGGAGATCGAGTCGAAGCCGAGGTCCATCAGCTCCGCCCCCAGCTCGACCTCCGCCGCGTCGACGAGCAGGAACGCCGCGGCCATCTCGCGCAGCTCGGCCTTTACCGCGTCGCCGCGGTCCTCCGCGTCGCCGCCGACCGTCTCCCCGGCGGCCGGCGGCTCCGCGGGGGACGTTGAAGAATCCACTACCACCTCGGGCGAGTCCAACGCCAGGGTGGCGGCGAAGGCGCGCAGGCCGTCCTCGGGATCGAGCGGCACCATGCCGAAGCGCCGGCGCAGCACCGCGAGCGTCGCCTCGTCGACCCGCATGCCGCTGTCGCGCCACAGCGGCCAGCCGATCGCGACCGTGCGGCCGGCCCGGGTGCCGGCGGCCCGCCACTGCTCGCGCAGCCCGGCGAACGCCGCCAGGAACGCGTTGGCGTAGGCGTAGTCGACCTGGCCCGGGTTGCCCGTCTCGGCGACCACGGACGAGAACAGCGCGACGAAGTCCAGCGGCTGCCCGGCGGTGGCCCGGTCGACGGCGACGGTTCCGGCCACCTTCGCCGCGAGCACCGCGGCCACCTGCTCCTCGGTCTTGGCCACGGACCGGGCGTCGCGGGTCACGCCGGCCGCGTGCAGGACCCCGCGCAGCGGACCGTGGCGCTCGGTGACGGCGGCGACCAGCCGCTCGAGGGCGTTGCCGTCGGTGACGTCCACAGCGTGGTACTCCACCCCGGCCGGCATCCCGTCCAGCACCGCACGGCGGTCACCGTCCAGTTCGGACCGTCCGATGAGGACGACCGATCCGGCGCCCCGCTCGGCGAGGTGCCGGGCGAACCGCAGCCCGAGGCCGCCGGCGCCGCCGGTGACGAGGTACGCGCCACCCGGCCGCACGCCGACGGGCTCACCCACCTCGGCTCGCTCCAGCCGGCGCACCTCGCGGCGTCCGCCGGTGTAGCGGACCCGGTCGGCCTGCGGCCCGCACGCGAGCAGCTCGTCGACGAGCGCCTCGGCGTGCCGCCGCGGCCCGGCGGTCGCGTCGGCCCCCTCGAAGGCGACGACCACGCCCCGGACCCGCTGATGCTCCAGCGCGAGGGTGCGCAGCGCGCCGGTGAAGGCGGCGTCGTGCGGCTGCCCGGCCGGGCTGGCCGAGGCGTACCCGTACACGATGCGCAGCTCGTCGGGGCCGCGCTCGGCCAGCAGGGCGGTGCTCATCCACAGCACCGTCAGCAGCCCCGTGGCGATGCGCTCGTCCAGGCCGGGACCGCCGGTCCAGGCCGGCTCGTCGGCCGGCAGGCGCAGCACCGCGCCGGGCCGGGCGCCCTCGGCGGCCAGCGTCTCGGCCACCGCGTACAGGTCGTCGCGGGCCCCGGCCCGGACCGTGAACCCGTCGGTGTCGCGGGCGAACCCGTCACCCGGCACGACGGTCACGCAGCGGCCGCCGTCGCGCTCGAGCCGGGCCCGGGCCGGCGCCGCGACGGCCGCGTCGGGGGCGATCAGGATCGTCAGCGACGGCGGTTGCGCGCTCCGCGGTGGCAACGGCTCGGCGACCCAGGCCGGCCGCAAAAGTGACCACGGGGCGGAATCGGCATCATGCGCCGCGCCGGCCGGCACGGCGGCGACGCGCAGGCCGCGGATGGCGAGCGCCGCGCGGCCGGTCTCGTCGGCCAGGTCGAGATCGAAGCGGTGCAGGCCGCTGCGGCGGACCCAGGCCCAGCCGGCGCCGGTGAACGGAGCGCCGTAGTCGGCGCGGTCGAACCCGACCGGGACCCGGGCATCCCCGGCGGTGCCGAGCGCGGCGAGCGCCTGCAGCGCACCGTCCACACAGGGCACCGGGCCGCCGTGCAGCCGGGCCAGCGCCTCGCCCTCGCCGGTCCACAGGTCGCGCACCGCGCGCATCCCCGGGCCGTACTCGAGGCCGCCCGCGGCCAGACCCTCGTAGAAGGCGGACACGTCGTGCTCACGGCCGCAGCGGGCCCGCACGGCCTCGAGGTCGAACGGCTCCGGCCGGCCGGGGCCGGGCTCCAGCGTGCCGGTCGCGACCGGGGCGTCGGGCGGGCCGGCGGTGAAGGCGGTTGCGGTACCGTCGCCGCGAAAACGCATCGGCAGCCGCTCGGTGCCGTCGTCGAGCCGCACCGGGGCGAGCCAGCGCAGGTCCCGGACCACGTCCGCGTCGAGGCCGGACCCGGCCGCCGCAGTGCGCACCGCGTCGAGCAGCGCCGCGCCGGGCAGCCAGCGCTCGCCGCGCACCCGGTGCTCACGAAGGTGGGGCGCGTCGCCGGTGAGGTCGGCCCCGGCCGGTTCCGTGGGCTCGTCGGGCAGCCAGAAGCGGCGACGGGCGAACGGCGTGGTGGGGAACGCCACGATCCGGGGGCGGCCGCTCCAGCGGGCGGGCCAGTCGACCTCGGCGCCGCCGGTCCAGGCGCGGGCCAGCCCGTCGAGCTGATCCGGGCCGCCGTCCACGGGCGGCGCGGGCGGCCGGGCCGACGCCGTCGCGTGCCACAAGCCAGGCCCGGCGTCCTCGCCGGCGCCGAACGCGGCCAGCCGCCGGGCGAGCGCGGGCAGGTCGTCGGCGCGGGCGGCGAGCCGCTCGTCGGACTCGCGGCGGCCGACCTGGCTGGTGTAGGCGAGCGCGGCCGGGTCGGCTTCGGCACCGTCGGGGGTGCGCAGGAATGCCGCGACGCGGGCCGCGTACGCGCGCAGGCGCTCGGGCGTGCGGGCCGAGAGCAGGAACAGGGCCGGGCCGGCGGCGGCCGGAGGTGCGGGCTCGGGCTCGCACTCCTCCAGCACGACGTGGACGTTCGCGCCGCCCGCGCCGAACGAGCTCACCCCGGCCCGGCGGGGCACGCCGCCGTCCGGCCGCGGCCACGGCGCCAGCTCGCGCTGGGGGTGGAAGGGCGAGCCGGCGAAGTCGATCTTCGGATTGACCGTGTCGAGGTTGGCGGCGGGGAACAGCTCGCGGTGGCGCAGCTGCAGCAGCACCTTCGTGAGCCCGACGATGCCGGCCGCGCCCTCCAGGTGCCCGACGTTGGCCTTGACCGACCCGACGGGGCACGGGGCCGCCCCCTCCGGCCGCGCCCCGAACGCCCGGGTGAGGCTCGCGATCTCGATGGGGTCGCCGAGCTCCGTGCCGGTGCCGTGCGCCTCGACGTAGCCGATCGTGGCGGGGTCGACGCCGGCCCGGTGCAGCGTCGCCCGGACGAGGTCGGCCTGGGCGTTGGGGTTCGGCACGGTGTACCCGCTGGTCTTGCCGCCCGCGTTGGCCAGGCTCGCCCGGATGACGGCCCAGATCCGATCGCCGTCGGCGCGGGCGGCGGCCAGCGGCTTGAGCAGCACCGCGCCGACGCCCTCGCCCGGCACGTAGCCGTCCGCGGCCGCGTCGAAGGTGCGGCAGCCGTCGCCGCTGGCGAGCATGTTCATCGCGGACAGGGCGACGAGGTGCGCGGGGTGGATGATGACGTTCACGCCGCCGGCGATCGCCATGCGGCACTCGCCCCGCCGCAGGCTCTCGCACGCCAGGTGCACCGCGGTCAGCGACGACGAGCACGCCGAGTCCACGGCGAAGCTCGGTCCGGTGAGGTCGAAGGTGTACGACACCCGGTTCGCCAGCGACCAGTACGCCGAGTGGGCGCCGGCGAACTCGCCGCGCGGCCATCCGCTCGCGGCGGCGAGCTTGCCGTACGAGCCGTACATGGTGCCGACGAAGACGCCAGTTGCCGGCTGGTGGCGGCGCGGCCCGAGGTACCCGGCCTCCTCCAGCAGGTTCCAGCAGGTCTCCAGGAACAGTCGCTCCTGCGGGTCCATGGCGGCCGCGTCGCGGGGCAGCACCGAGAAGTGGGCGGCGTCGAAGTGGTCGACATCCTCGATGAAACCGGCCCAGCGCCCGTACGTTCGGCCGCGCCGGCCCTTGCGCGGGTCGAAGTGCTCGCGCCAGTCCCATCGAGACGCCGGCACCTCGCGGATGCAGTTCGCGCCCGCGCGCAGGTTGCGCCACAGGGCGTCGAGGTCCGGCGACTCGGGATAGCGGCCGGTGACGCCGACGACCGCGACGGCGCCGGGATCCTCGACGGGTTCCGTTCTGGCGGATTCTGTACGGTCGGCTTCTGTACGGACTATGCCTGCCTCGGGCACGGTCGTCGCATCGTCGCGGCCGGGCAGCACGCGGGACAGCTCGCCCGGCCGCTCCGCGAGCAGGTGGTTCGCGAGCCGGTCGATGGTCATGTGCTCGAACAGCAGCGTCGCCGGCAGCTCGCCCAGATCGGTGGCGAGGCGGTGGACGAGATCGACCGCGACGAGCGAGTCGACGCCGAACGTCTCGAACGTCTCCCGGTCCCGCAGCGTCTCCGGCCGGCACTTGAGCACCTCGGCGAAGACATCGCGCAGGTACTCGCGCACCGCGGCGACATCGGGCCCGGCCGCCGGCTCGGGGTCGGCGACCGCGATGCCGTACTCCCCCAGCCGGTCCGGGTCCGCGTCGAGCACGAGGACCTGCGGCAGCCCGGCGGCGAGGATCCGGCGCAGCGCCCGGTACCCGGCGTCCGGCTCGATCGAACGCACCCCGAGGCCGGCGAACCGGTCCGCGTAGGCGTCTCCCGCGACGGCGCCGACCCCGCCCCAGTACCCCCAGTTGACCACGGTGACGGGGAACGGCGCGGCCGCGGCGCACGCGTCCTGGGCGGCGCTGGCCGCGGCGTAGTTGGCCTGGCCGCCCGCTGCCACGAACGACGCCGCGGAGGAGAACAGCACGCACAGGTCGAGCGGCTCGTCGCGCAGCGCGTCGAGCAGCGTGGCCGTGCCGGCGAGCTTCGGGGCCAGCACCTCGGCCACGGCGGCGTCGTCGAGCCGGGTCAGCACCGCGTCCCGCCACACCCCGGCGGCGTGCAGCACGCCGTCGAGCCGGCCGAACCGGCGCCGGGCGAGCGCCACCGCCGCGCGGACCGCCGCCGGATCGGTGACGTCGGCGCGCACGTACTCGGCCTCCCCGCCCGCCTCGGCCACGGCCCGCAGCGCCTCGGCGATCGCGGGGGTGAGCTCCCGGCGGCCGGTCCACACCAGCCGCGCCCGGTGCCGGCGGGCCAGCTCCAGGCTGAGCGCGGCGCCGAGCCCCCCGGCGCCGCCGACGACGAGGTACACGCCACCGTCGCGGAACGGCTCCCGGTCCGGCGCGGGCGGCTCGGGTGGTTCGGCCCGGGCGAACCGCAACTGCCGGGCGCGGCCGTCCCGCCAGGCCAGCACCGGCTCCCCGCCCGCCTCGGCGGTGATGCGCCGTACGGCGGCGTCCGGGCCTGGGCCGTCCGCCGAGTCGAGCCCGACGTCGACGCAGCGGACGGTCCAGGCCCGGTGCTCGGCCGCCGCGGAGCGCGCGACGCCGAACACGCCAGCCACGTCCGGGTGCACCCGGTCGCCGGGGCCGGTCGCGACGGCACCGGCGGCGGCGACGGTCAGCCGGAGCGCCCGCCCGGCGGGCACGGTCGTCGCCAGTGCCCGCACGCTGCGCACGGCCGCCGCGACCGTGGCCCCGCCGGGCGAGCCGGAGCCGCACAGCAGGTACGCGGTGTCCACCGTGGACGCCTCGGCGGGCAGCGGCTCGCCGAGCGTCGCGCGCACGGTGCCGGGGCCGAGGCTCTCGGCGAGGGCATCGGCCTCCCCGGCCGAGGGGGCGGCCATGACGATCGCCCGGCCGGCGCGCGGGCCGGGCGCGACGGGCACCTCGGCCCAATGTGGACAGAGCAGCATCGGCTCTTCAGCGGCCGCCGCTTTGCTCCCGGCCGCCGTGCTGCTTCCGGCCGCTGCATTGCTCCCGGGCGTGGCCGGGGTCCGGGCGGGACGCAGCGCGAGGCCGGCGCAGCGCAGGGCCACGCGGCCCTCGGCGTCGGCGATGACGACGTCGTAGCGGTGCGTGCCGGTGCGGCGGACGTGGGCGTAGGCGGCGATCGCCGCCGGGTCGGGCACCTCGATGGTGTCGGCGGCGAAGGGCAGGAGCGGGCCGGCCGCCGCGGCATCGGTCAGCGCCGCGATGGCCTGCCAGGCACCGTCCAGCCGGCGCGGGTCGAGCACGCCGCCGGCGGCCGCCGGGGCTGGACCGTCCGGGGCGCCGGCACGCGGGGCGAACGTGGCGAGGGCCTCGTCGTCGCCGACCGCGAGCCCGGCGATGCGATAGGACGGCCCGTAGTCGAGGCCGGCCGCGGTGAACGCGGCGTAGAGCTCGGCGGTGTCCCGCCGGGCCCGGCAGCGGGCGGCCACGGCCTCGACGTCGAGCCGCTCGGGCGGGGCCGGGGGCAGGTGGCCGGCGACTCCGCGCACGTACACCTCGTCGTCGCCGTCCTCGACGGTGAACGCCCCGTCGGTGCCGGCGCGCAGACGCAGGGTGCGTGGTGCGTCGAGCTCGACCGGGCGCAGCCAGCGCAGCGCGGTGGCCCGGGCCGGTCCGCCCCGGCTCGACAGCGCCCAGCAGGCCGAGACCGCGCCGGCGAGCACGGGGCGACCGGCCAGGCGGTGGTGCGTCACGAGCTCGTCCTGGGGGTCCGCCCGCCACGTGTCCGCCGCTGCGGCCGGCCAGTATCGCTCCCGCTCGAAGGAGTAGCCCGGGATGCGCACGCGCCGCACGGACTCGCCGTCGTGCAGCGCGGCCCAGTCCGGGTCGGTCCCCGCGACGTACGCGGCGGCGAGCCGGGCCAGCTCGGCGCGCCGGCCCGCGTCGCCGCCGGCGTCCGAGTCGGGGGCGTCGACGGCCGCCGGATCGGCGGGCGACCAGGCGGCCAGGCGCTCGCGCAGCCCAGCCACGTCGGTGACGACGAAGGCGGCCCGGGCCGGCAGGTGGGCGCGGGCGGTGCCGAGCGTGTGGGCCAGGTCGCGCAGCGGTGTGTCGCCGGGCAGGGCGTCGTGCAGCTGGGCGATGCGGCGGCGCAGGGCGGACTCGGTCGCGGCCGAGACGGGCACGAGCTCGGCGCGGGCCGCGGCGGTGGCGGCAGGCGCCGGGATGGGCGGGGCCTCGGTGAGGATGACATGCGCGTTGGTACCGCTGAAGCCGAAGCTGCTCACCGCGGCCCGGCGGATCCCGTCCCGGCCCGGCGGGAACGGCGTCGGCGTGACCGGCACGGTGAAGGGGCCGCCGGCCAGGTCGATGCGCGGGTTCGGCGTCGCGAACCCGGGCGAGGGCGGGATGACGCGGTGCCGCAGCGCCTGGACGGCCTTGATGAAGCCGGTGATGCCCGCGGCCATGGTCGTGTGCCCGACGTTGCCCTTCACCGAGCCGACCGCGCACCAGCCGGAGCGGCCGTCCGCGTGCTCGCCGAAGACGCGGCCGAGGGCCTTGAACTCGATCGGGTCGCCCAGCGGGGTGCCGGTGCCGTGGGCCTCGACGTATCCGACGTCGGCCGGGCTGACGCCGCCGCGGGCGTAGACCTCGCGCAGCAGGGCGGCCTGGGACTCGGCGCTGGGCGCGGTGATGCCGTTGGTGTGCCCGTCGCCGTTGACGCCGCTGGCCTTCACCACGGCGTAGACGTGGTCGCCGTCGGCGAGGGCCCGGCGCAGCGGCTTGAGCACGACGGCGCCGACCGCCTCGCCGAGGACGATCCCGTCGGCCGAGGCGTCGAACGGCGCGCACCGCCCGGTCGGCGACAGCATGCCGGTCTTGCTCGTCCACACGTGCATCCGCGGGGTGACCATCACCGCGACACCGCCCGCGATCGCCAGGTCGCAGGCGCCGGAGCGCAGGCTCTCGGCGGCGAGGTGCACGGCGACGAGCGACGACGAGCAGGCGGTGTCGATCGACATCGTGGGGCCGGTGAGGTTGAGCAGGTACGCGATGCGGGCCGCGAGAATCGACGGCGAGTTGCCCAGGAACGCCTGCCCGGCGCCATCGAGGCCGGACGCCTCCAGCAGCCGCAGGTAGTCGCCGCCGCCGCTGCCGACGAACACGCCGCACCGGCGCGACCCGCGCTGGACGTAGCCGGCGTCGTCGAGCGCGGCCCACGCCCGCTGCAGGAACAGCCGCTGCTGCGGGTCCATCAGCTCCGCCTCCATCGGCGAGATGCGGAAGAACGCCGCGTCGAACGCGTCCACATCGGCCAGGGGGGCGGCCCACTTGCTGTAGCTGCGGCCGGGCGCGTGCCGGTCGGGGTCGTAGGTCTCGGCCGGGTCCCAGCGCTCGGGGGGCACCTCCCGGATGCTGCACCGCCCGTCTCGGAGGTTGTTCCAGAACGCGTCCACGTCCGGCGCGTCGGGGAACGCCCCGGACATCCCGATGACGGCGATGTCGTCGGCGTCGTCACCGGCGGCCCCGTCCGGCACCTTGGCCAGCGCCACGGTGACCGGAGCCGGTGCAGGTGCGGGATCAGCGAGTGCGGCGGGCTGGGTGGGCGCGGCGGCGACCGGCGCGAGCCGCAGCGGTGGCGGACCGGCGGCGACGGGCGCGGCTGGCTCGGCGGCCACGGGCGCGGCTGGCTCGGCGGCCACGGGTTCAGGACTCGCTGGCACCGAGTCAGGCGCCGCGGGCATCGTCACGGGTGCGACGGGAGCGGGAGCGGTGGGAGCGGGAGCGGTGGGAGCGGGAGCGGTGGGAGCGGGAGCGGTGGGAGCGGGAGCGGTGGGAACCGGCGCGCTGAGAGCGGGTGCGGTGGCCCCGGCCTCCAGGCGGCGGGTCTCGGCGGCGCTGTCGAGGGCGTGGTCGGCGAGGCGGTCGACGGTCGGGTGGTCGTACACGGTGACGGAGTCGAGGTCCAGGCCGAAGCGCCGGTTGAGGTCGCGGACCAGCTCGACGGCGCCGAGCGAGTCGATGCCCATCTCGCTGAACGTCAGCCGGTGGTCGATCTCGGCCGGCTCCAGGTACAGCTGGGCGCCCAAGGTCCGGCCGATTGCCGCCACCACCTCGTCGCGGTCGAGCGCTGGCCCGGCCGGGACCTCGATCGGCGGGGGCGCGACCTCGATCGGCGGGGGCGCGGCGAGAGCGGGCGTGACGGGGGTCGGTCCCGGCGCGACGGGGGCGAGCGCGACCGGGTCCGGTCCCGGCACGACGGGGGCGAGCGGGACCGGGTCCGCAGGGGCGACGGGGGCGAGCGCGACCGGGTCCGATCCCGGCACGACCGGGGCGGGCGTGACGGGGGCGGGCGTCTCGCGGCCGGCGAAGCGGTCCACCTTGCCCATGTGCTCGCGGACCAGGCCGACCGCGTCGGAGCCCAGGACGCGCTCGTGCAGGGCGACCTCGCGCGACACCGTGGCGTCGACGGTCGTCAGCACCCGGTCGGCCAGCTCGCGCTTGAGGGCCGCGACGGCCGCCTCCGGCTGCCGGGCGATCGAGCGGGCCACGGCGAGCGCGGCCGGCAGGACGTCCGCGCGGTTCTCGAAGCGGACCTGAGCGCCGCGGCGCTCCAGCTCCGCGCCGTCGAACGCGCGGCCGGTGTAGAACATCTCGCTCGCCAGCGCCCGGCCGAAGCGGTGCTCGAGGATGAACGTGGCACCCATGCCCGGCGTGAAGCCGTAGTGCAGGAAATTCGCCGCGTAGCCGGGCTCGCGGGCCATGATGACGACGTCGGCGTACAGGCCGAAGGCGAGGCCGCCGCCCGAGGCGTGGCCGGTGATCGCGGCCACCACGGGACGGTCGCAGCGCAACAGGCCGCGGTAGAGAAACGGTACGTCGGTGAAGCGCCCGTCGCCGCGGGCCAGCCGTTCCAGCGCATCGGGGGTGCCGCCCATGCTGAACGCCGGGCCGGACGCGGTGAGCACGACGGCCCTGACGGACGGCTCGGCGGCCACGCTCGCGAACGCCGCCTCGAGGCCGCGCACGAGCCCCTCGGTGAACATGTTGCGGTCGCCGCGCATGGTGACCACCGCGACGCCGTCGCCGAGCAGCCGCACGTCGACCGGAACGTCGCCGGCGGCCTCGGGCAGGGCCTCAGGCAAAGGCTCGGACAGGGCCTCGGGCAAGGGCTCGGACACGGGCTTGGGCAAGGGCTCGGACAGGGCCTCGGGCAAGGGCTCGGACATGGGCTTGGGCAAGGGCTCAGGCAGGGCCCCAGGCAAAGGCCCGGGCAGGGGCTCGGGCAGGGGCTCGGGTGCGGTCGCGCGGCGGCGCCATTGGCCGACCCAGCAGCGCTCGCCGGCGAACGGATACCCGGGCAGCGGCACCCGGCGGCGCGCGCCCGGGCGGTGCAGCCGCGCCCAGTCCACGTCGGCGCCGCTCACCCAGCGCGCCGCCACCTCGTGCAGGTCGGCGCCCGCCGGGTCCAGGGCCGGGTGCTCGCCGGCGGCGACGCCGAGCAGGACACCGGCGGGCGGCTCGGCACCGGTGGCGACCGCCCGCAACGCGGCGCGCAGGGCGGGCAGGTCGCCGACGACTACGGCCAGGCGGTGCGCCATCGCGGCCCGGCCGACCTGCGCGGTGTAGGCGACGTCGGCCAGGCTGAGACCGGAGCCCGGCGACGCGGCGGCCAGGTTGAGGCCGGAGCCCGGCGACGCGGCAGCCAGGTTGAGGCCGGAGCCCGGCGACGCCGAGGCCAGGCTGAAGCCGGAGCCCGGTGACGCGGCGGCCAGCGAGCGGGGCGTGGCGAGGCCGCTGATGGGGCCGAAGCGCTCGCGCAGGCTCAGCAACGCCGCCCGGTCCAGGCCCAGGTCAGTGAGCGTCTCGTCCGGGTCGACGGTCGCCGCGTCGACGCCGAGCAGTTCGGCGACCGCGGCCGTGACGGCCGACGCATCCACGCCGGTGTCGTCCGCGAGGGCGGCCGCGGCCGCGGCGGCCGAGGCATCCGCGCCGGTGTCGTCGGCGAGGGCCGCCTCGACCTGTCCGGCGTAGCGGCGCAGGGCCGGCTCGTCGCGGGCCGAGAGCACGAAGAGGGCCTCGCCGGGGGCGGGTTCGGCCGGCGGTACCGTTGCCGCTTCCTCCACGACGAGGTGCGCGTTGGCCCCGCCGGCACCGAACGCGCTCACGCCCGCCCGCCGCGGGCCGCCGTCGCCGGGTGCGGGCCACGGGGCCGCCTCGCGCTGGATGTGCAGGGGCGTGCCGTCGAGGTCGATGTGGGGGTTGATCCGTTCGGCGTGCAGCGACGGGGCCAGGGTGCGGTACCGCAACTGCAGCAGCACCTTCGTCAGCGCCGCGATGCCGGCGGCGCTCTCGGCGTGGCCGATCGACGACTTGACCGAGCCGACCGCGCACCCGCCCGGCGGGGCCGACTCGGCGAAGACGGCGCGCAACGCCTCGATCTCGATCGGGTCGCCCAGCGAGGTGCCGGTGCCGTGCGCCTCGACGTAGCCGACGGTCTCCGGGGCGACTCCGCCGCGCCGCCACGCCTCGCGGATGAGGTCGGCCTGGGCGGCGGGGCTGGGGACGGTGAAGCCGCTCGTACGGCCGGCGTGGTTGAGCGCCGTGGCGCGGATGATGCCGTACACGTGGTCGCCGTCGCGCACCGCGGCGGCGAGCGGCTTGAGCACGACCGCGCCGACGGCCTCGGCCGGGACGTAGCCGGTGCCGCCCTCGCCGAAGCTGCGGCAGCGGCCGTCGTCGGACAGGAACTGCCCCTGGGCCAGCTGGAGGTACTTCTGCGGATGCACGGTGAGGTTGACGCCCCCGGCGACGGCCAGGTCGCACTCCCCGAGCCGCAGCGCCTGCACGGCCAGGTGCACCGCCGACAGCGACGACGAGCACGCGGTGTCCACGGCCATGCTGGGGCCGGTGAGGCCGAGGGTGTACGACACCCGGTTCGCCACCGCCGCGTGCATCGCCGCCGGCGCGACGCCGTCCTCGTCGAAGAGCTGGTAGTGGCTCCAGGTGACACCGGCGAACACGCCCACGGGCGCCCCGCGCAGCCGCTGCGGCGCGTACCCGGCGTCCTCGATCGCCTGCCAGGCGGTGGTGAGGAACAGCCGCTCCTGGGGGTCCATGCGCTCGGCGTCCTTGCGGGAGATGCCGAAGAACGCGAAGTCGAACTCGTCGATGCCATCGAGGAAGCCGCCCCAGCGCCCGTAGGTGCGGCCCGGGGCGCCGCGCTCGGCGTCGAAGTACCGCTCGTGGTCCCAGCGCCCGGCCGGGACCTCGGTGACGCAGTCGCGGCCGGCCGCGAGATTGCGCCAGAACGCGCGCAGGTCGGGCGCCTGGGGATACTGCCCGGCCAGGCCCACGATCGCCACATCGCCGGCGTGCGGCGTGGGCTCGGTGTGCGGGGCGGCCGGCGGCACTGGTTCCGGGCGGGGCAGGCCCTCCGCGGCCCGGTCCGGGTCGCCGTAGCGCACGAGCACGGTGCCGTCGCCGGCGGCGAGCGCGGACTCCAGCGCGGCCAGGCCCGCCTCGGTCGGCAGCGGTGCCGTGCCGTGCTCCCGGCGGGCGCGCTCGATCGCCGCGTCCGCGATGCGCATGCCGCCGTCGGCCCACAGCGGCCACGCGACGGCGACGCTGACGCCGTGGCGGTCCGGGCGGGCCGCCCGCCACTCGGCGAAGTGCTCCAGGTAGGCGTTGGCGTAGGCGTAGTCGCACTGGCCGGGGTTGGGCACCGTGGCCGACTGGGACGAGAACACGGCGAAGAACGCGAGGTGGTCGCCGGCGGTGGCGGCGTCGAGGTGCCCGGCACCGGCGGCCTTCGGGCCGGTCACGTCGGCGAAGTCGGTGCGGCGTTTGGCCGGGAAGAGCCCATCGCGCAGCGTTCCGGCCAGGTGCAGCACGCCGTCGATGCGCCCGAAGTGGGCCCGGCCCCGCTCGACGGCGGCCCGCACCGCGCCGGCGTCGGCGAGGTCGGCCACGACGTGCAGCACCTCCGCTCCGGCGGCCCGCCACGCGGCGATGCGACCCGCGAGCGGCTCGCCGAGCGGGCGGCGGCCGAGCAGGATGCAGCGGGCACGGTACCGCCGCGCTAGGTGCTCCCCCACGAGCCCGGCGAGCGCCCCGTCGGCCCCGGTGAGCAGGTAGACGCCGCCGTCGCGCAACGGCACCGGTCCGCCGGGCCCGGGCAGCGGGGTGTACGCGCGCGTCTCGCGCCGCCCGGCGACGTGACGGACCTCGCTGCCGCCGGCCGGGTCGGCGGCCTCGCCCGCGATCGCGGCGGCGAGCGAGTCCGGGCCCCAGGCGGCGACGCCGACCGAGCGGACCCGCAGCGCGGGCGCCTCCGCCGCGACGGTTCGGCCCAGCGCGCCGATCGCGGCCCCGGCCGGGTCGGTCGACGGGTGCACGTAGAGGATCGGCCCGGGGGCGGCCAGGCGGCGGCGGTGCAGCGCCGAGGCGAGCGTCCACACCTCGACCGCGGGCCGGGACGGGTCCGCGGCGGACGCCTCCGGGGCCGGGGCGACACGCACGTACGCGGCGCCGGCGCCGGCCGCGGTGACGACGCGGTCGGCCTGGGCCGGGTCGGTGAGGTCGAGCTCGTCACCCGGGTGGGCGTCGACGGCGTGACCCGCGCGGCGCAGCGCGGCGACGGTGGCCTCGTCGGCCCCGATGACCACCAGCGGCCGTCCGGCACCCGGGTCCGGCCCGGCCCCGATGGCGGTCCACTGTGGCCGGAACAGGGTGGTGGCAAGGTCCGACGGGGCCGGGGCGTCGCCGGCGGCCGCGGGCGGGTGGAAGGCGTGGGCGGTGCCGAGGTGCTCGGCGAGGGCGGCGATGTCGGTGTGCTCGAACAGCAGCGTCGGGTACAGCGCGGTCGCGGCCACCGGCTCCAGCTCCCGGCTGATGTCGAGCATGGCGACGGAGTCCAGGCCGAGCTCGTAGAAGCCGGCGTCGACCGGAACGTCCGCGGCGGCGCGGCCCAGCCGCTCACCGACGAGGGCCCGCAGGTGGCCGGCGAAGGCTCGCACCGCGTCCGCGCCGGAATGAAGAAGCCGGGCGGCCGAGGCCGAGGGCACGTCGGCGAGCAGGCGGGAGATCAGCCCGGCGTGGCGGATCCGCTTGCAGGTGAGCTTGCCGAACTCGGCCAGCAGCGTCCCGGCGGCGTCGTAGAGGCCGTAGTCGTTGTCGATGACGTCAGCGGACGCGGCGAGCGTCTCGACCCGGGGCGCGTAGAGCAGCGTGGTGCCGCGCAGCGGACGCGGGGCCCGGAACCGGTCGAGGTACATCGGGATGAACGGGTCCCGGGAGACGGCCTCGGTCTGGCCGTAGGCCGCGATGGTCGCCGCGTCGAGCTTGGCCGGGTGCAGGTGGAAGGCGTCCTCGGGCGGGGCGGCCGGGTCGAGGCCGAGCTCGGCGAGCAGGTAGCCGTCGCCGATGTGCAGGTCGCCGTGGCAGGTCATCGCCGGGCCGTGCCGGATGTCCTCGGCCCGGGCCCGCGCGTACAGCTCGGCGATCGGGTAGCTGCGCCGGACCCCGGCCCGCAGCGCGGCGAGGTCGAGCGGCGCGGTCGCCGGGGCGTCGGCGAAGACGAGTTCGGCGCGCATGTTCTCCCGCCAGGGCGCCTCCGGGCGGCCGGCCCAGCGGCTCTGGGCGGTGACGGGGCGGCCGCCGCCGGGGCCGGACGCGCCGACGCACAGGCGCAGCTCCCGGGGCGCGCCCTCGGCGGTGACGACCGGCTCGGGGAACAGGATGCGGCGCAGCTCGGCCCGCTCGGTGTCCAGGCCCTGCGCGGCCAGGACCCGCATCAGGATGTCCAGGAACGTCACGCCGGGCAGCACCGAGACCCCGTGCACCCGGTGGTTGCTCATGATGAAGTCGGTGTCGGACAGTTCGAGCCGACACTCGATCTGGGGGTCGTCCATGTCGGTGTCTCCTGGTTCAGCTCGGTGTGCGGCCGTTCACCCGCGTGGTCCTGACGAAACGCAGGTCCAGCAGCGACGACACGGATGCGGGCAGTGGCGGCACGGTGACCGGCTCGGGCGGGGCGGGTGCCGGCTCGGGCGCCGGGGCGGCGGCGCGCTCCAGCCAGTACCGCCGCCGCTGGAATCCCGGTGCGGGCAGCGCGGCGCGGCGGACCCCGGCGGCGACGTGGTCGTCGGGCGCGGAGACGATCGCGTGGGCGTTGGTGCCGCCGAGACCGAACGCGCTCACCCCGGCGACGCGCCGCCCGGCCCACGGCTCGGCGGCCAGCTGCGGCGTGAACGGGGACGCGGCGAAGTCGAAGCGCGGGTTCGGCCGGTGGCAATGCAGGGTCGGCGGGCGGACGCCGCGCTCGACGGCGAGGACGACCTTGAGCAGCCCGGCGATGCCGGCCGCGGACAACAGGTGCCCGACGTTCGTCTTGACGCTGCCGAGGCCGCAGTAGCCGGTGTCCGATGTGGACTCGCGGTACACCTGGGTCAGCGCCCGCAGTTCAATCGGGTCGCCGATCATCGTGCCGGTGCCGTGCGCCTCGAGCAGCCCGATGTCGCCGGCGCCGTACCCGCTGGCGGCGATGGCCCGGCGCACGACGGCCGCCTGGGCGACCGGGTTCGGCGTGGTGAGCCCCATGGTGCGGCCGTCGTTGTTCACCGCGACCGCGTCGATGACGGCCCGGATCCGGTCGCCGTCGCGGATCGCGGCGCCGAGCTCCTTGAGCACCAGCACGCCGCAGCCCTCGCCCGGGACGAACCCGTCGGCGTCGGCGTCGAACGTGGCGCAGCGGCCCGAGGGTGACAGCGCGCGGGCGGCGGTGAACTGCAGGTACGGCTCCTCGTCGAGCAGGATCTCCACCCCACCGGCCAGCGCCAGCTCGGACTCGCCGCTGAGCAGGCTGCGGCAGGCCAGGCCGACGGCGACCAGCGCGGAGGAGCAGGCGCTGTCGACCACGAGGTTCGGCCCGTGCAGGTCGAGCGCGTCGGCGACCCGGGCGGCGATGAAGTTCTGGTCGGCACCGAGCCCCGCCGCTCCGCCGCGCACGCCGGCGCGGTGGCGGTAGCCGGAGAGCCGGGCGCCGGCGAACACGGCGACGTCGCGGCCTCGGACCTCGTCGTCGCGGTAGCCGGCGTCGCGCAGAGCGCCGACCGAGGACTCCAGGAACAGCCGGATGCCGGGGTCGAGGCAGACGGCCTCCTGCTCGCCGATGCCGAACCAGCCGGCGTCGAAGTCCTCGATGCCGTCGACGAACCCGCCCCATTTGCTCACGCTGCGCCCGGGGTACAGCTCGGCGGCGCTCCAGCGGCCGGGCGGCACCTCGGTCACCGCGGAGCGGCCCGCGACGAGGTTGTCCCAGAAGGCGTCGGCGTCGGCGGCGCCGGGCATGCGGCACGCGAGGCCGATGACGGCGACCTTCCCGGCCGGTGCCGGGGTCGCGGGCCGCGGCTCGGCGGCGGGGGCCGGGTCCGGTGCCGGCAACGCGGCGGCCAGCCGGCGCAGGGTCGGATGTTCCAGAAGCAGACTCGGCGGTACCGGCTGAGCCACATGCTCCTCGATGCGCCGCACGAGCTCGGCCAGCATCACCGACTCGACGCCGAGATCGCGGAACTCCGCGTCCGGGTCGAGCGCCTGGGCGGGGATGCCGGCGGTCGCCACAAACAGCTCGGCGAGCCAGCCCGGCACCGACCCGGCCGCAGCAACCGTGTCGACCGGACTGGACACGACGGGTTCGGTCCGCACGGCGGGTGCGGTCTGCACGACGGTCTCCGTCGCGCCGGCGATCGCGAGGTCCAGCACGTCCAGGCCCTCGCGATCGGTGAGGGTGCCGAGCCCGGCCCGGGCGCACGCCGCCGCGGCCCCGGCTCCCGAGCCCGACTCGCGCCAGACCGTCCACTGGACGCTGCGGTAGGCGGTGCGGCCGAGGCGAGCCTGGTAGCCGGCGAGCAGGTCGAGGTACGCGTTGGCCGCCGCGTAGTCCGCGACACCGGCGGCGAGCGCGGGAACGGCGGCCGACACCGAGGAGTACAGCACCGCGAACTCCAGCGGGTCGGCCGCGCACAGCTCGGCGAGGTTCGTGGCGCCCTCCGTCTTCGGCGCGAGCACCGCGGCGACGTCGGCGGGGTCGCGCAGCACCAGCGGCCCCGGGGCGGCGGCCCGGCCGGCGCAGTGCACCAGCCCGCCGATCGGCCCGAGCTCGGCCCGCACCCGCTCCAGTGCCGCGGCGAGATCGGCGGGATCGGTCAGGTCCGGTGCGGACGCGTGCACGGTGACGCCCTCGGCCTCCAGCGCGGCATAGGTGTCCCCCGACACCGGTCTGGCCGAGAACAGCGCGATCCGCCGGGCACCCCGTTCGGCCAGCCGCCGGGCGGCGAGGGCGCCGAGGCCTCGAGTGCCGCCCGTGACCACGTACGCCCGGTCCGCGCGCAACCGCGCCGGCGGGAGCGGCCGGGCCGGCGCCGCGACGGTCAGCGGGAGCAGCCGCCGCCCCGACCGATGGCAGACCTCGGCCCCGGCGCCGGCGGTGAACTCGGACGCGATGCGCACCGGGTCGGCCTCGTCGCAGTCCAGGGCGGTCGCGCGGACCGCGGCGTGCTCGGCGGCGATCGAGCGCACGAGGGCGGTCATGACGGCGCCGGCCAGCCGCGGCGGGGTGCCGCCGACCGGCTGGACGCCGCGGGTCACGTGGAGGATCCGCGCGACGGGCCGGGGGCCGCGCAGCAGCCGCTGCAGCATCGTCAGCCGGGGCCGCCAGGTGTGGGGGCGGGGGTCTCCGGCGGCGGGTCCGTCCACATCGGACAGGTCGAGCCAGCCGGTGAGGCCGGGGTGCGCGTCGAGCAGGGCCAGGCCGGCCGCCTCGGAGTCCACGACCGGCAGGTCGTCGCCCGCGCCGGCCGCGGTGCGGGCGAGCACGAACCGCGTGGCGGGCAGGGCGGCCGCGACCCGCGCCGCGAGGTCCGTGCCGTCGGCGCCGGCGATGAGGCAGAGCACGGCACCGGGGAACGGCGACAGATCAGGGAGCGGCGCCTCGTCCGGCTCCCACCGGCGGGCCGTCAGTGGCACCGCGGCGGACGCCCCCTCGACCTCTTGGTCGCGCTCGGTCGCCGGCGGAGCCGCATCCGGCAGCCAGCAGCGCATGCGGGCGAACGGATGGCCCGGCAGTGCGACCAGGCCGGCCCGGCCCAGGCGGTCCCAGTCGACTTCGGCGCCGGCTGTCCACTGCCGGGCGAGCTCGTCGAGGTCGAGGCGCTCCGGATCGGCCACGGTCGGCCCCGATCCGGCCGGGCCGCTCCGGCGGCCGAGCACGATGCCGGTGTGGTCGCCGGCGGCGAGGGCGGCCAGGCGGCGCCCGGCCTCGGCGAGGTCGGCGGCGACGAACGCGGCCCGGTGCGCCAGTGCCTCGCGGCCCGCGCGCAGCGTGTGGGCGACGCCGGCGAGGTCCAGGCCCGGGTGGTCGGCGAGGTGTCCGGCCAGCCGGGCGGCGACGGCGGCGAGCTGTTCGGGGTTCGCGGCGGAGACGACGACGAGCTGCGGTCCGAGGACCGTGCTCGGGGCGACCGGCGGCGCCTCCTCGACGAGGGCGTGCGCGTTGCTGCCGCCGGCGCCGAAGGAGCTCAGCGCGGCCCGGCGCGGGGTGGCGCCACGCGGCCACGGCGCGGCGGCCCGCTGGACGGCGAACGGGCTGGCGGCCCAGTCGACGTTCGGGTTCAGCCGGTCGGCGTGCAGCGACGGCACCAGCTCCCCGTGGCGCAGCTGCAGGAGGATCTTGGTCAGCCCGGCGATGCCGGCGGCGCCCTCCAGGTGCCCGATGTTCGACTTGACTGAGCCGATCGGCACGCTGCCGGCGGGCCGGTCGCCGTAGGCGCGTTGGAGGCCGCTGAGCTCGATGGGGTCGCCGAGCGCGGTGCCGGTGCCGTGGGCCTCGACATAGCCGACACCGGACGGGTCGAGGCCCGCGCGGCGCAGTACGCCGGCGACGAGCTCCCCCTGGGCGACCGGGTTCGGGACCAGGTAGCCGCTGGTCCGGCCGCCGTGGTTGACCGCGGTCGCCAGGATCACGCCGTGGATGCGGTCGCCGTCGGCCTGCGCGCGAGCCAGGGTTTTCAGCAGTACCGCGCCGACGCCCTCCCCCGGCACCAGCCCATCGCCGCCGGCGCCGAACGGCCGGCACCGTCCACCGGCGGCGGTCATGCCCATCGCCCGCTGCTGGACGAACTTGTTGCGGTGCAGCGACAGGTTCACCCCACCGGCGACGGCGACCTCGCACTCGTCCCGGCGCAGGCTCTCGGCCGCCAGGTGCAGCGCCGTGAGCGAGGAGGAGCACATGGTGTCGACGGTCAGGCTGGGCCCGGCGGCGTCGAGGAACCACGAGACCCGGTTGGCTATGCCGGCGATGGCGGAACCGGTCGCGATCGGCGCGCCGGCGGCGGATCGCTCGACGCCGAAGAAGGGGTACTCGTTGTACATCGTGCCGGCGAACACTCCCACCCGGCCGCCGTGGCGCAGCCGAAGCCGGGCCCGGCTGTAGCCGGCGTCCTCGAGCACGCGCCACACCGTCTCCAGGAACAGCCGCTCCTGCGGGTCCATGAGCGCCGCGTCGCGCGGGGTGATCTGGAACAGCATCGGGTCGAACAGGTCCACGTCGTCGAGGAAGCCGCCGATCGCGGCGTCGTCGTCCGGGCCGGGGCGGCCGGGCGGCGGCGCGGTGACGCAGTCGCGGCCGGCGACCAGGTTGCGCCAGAACTCGTCGAGGTCGGCGGCCTGCGGATAGCGGCCCGCGACCCCGATGACCGCGATCGGCTCCGCCGTCTCGCGCGTCCGGGCAAGCGGCGTCTCGGCCGCGGTCCGCTCCTCCGTCTCGTGGGTCCGGGCAAGCGGCGTCCCGGCCGCGGTCCGCGGCGCGGCGGTGCGGGCCAGGGCGGCCGCGATGCCGGCCAGGTCGCGGTGCTCGTAGAACAGCGTCCGCGGTACGCCGTCGAAGCGCTCGGCGAGGCGGGCGTTGAGCCCGGTGACCATCAGCGAGGTGAGGCCGTAGTGCTCCAGCGGCGTGTGCGCGTCGATGCGCCCGGCCGGGATCTGGGACACCTCGGCGAACATGGCGCACAGGTAGCGCTCCAGGTTGCCGGGGACGTCGGCGGGCGCACGGGCGGGCTCGACGGCCAGGCGGTGCCGGTCCGGCGCGAACGGGTAGGTCGGCAGCGGCACCCGGCGGCCCGGTACCCGCCACGCCGCGGCCCAGTCGACGGGCTCCCCGGCCAGCCAGGAGCGGGTCAGCACGTCGGCGGGCGCCTCGAGGTGCCCGGTGGCCAGGAACGCGTCGAGGGCCGCGCGGAGGGAGGCCGGGTCGGTGGCGGGAAACGCCGCCCGGTGCGCCATCGTCACCCGGCCGACCTGCAGCGTGTACGCGATGTCGGCGCTCGGCACCGCCCCGCCGTCGAGGGCCGCGCGCAGCCGCCGGGCGGCCTCGCGCACCTGGTCGGGCGTCTGCGCGGACAGCGGTACCACGAGGGGACCGTCGGCGGCCGGCGCCACGGCGAGGGGGCCGGGCGCGCGCAGGACGAGGTGGCCGTAGGAGCCCGTGGCGCCGAGGGCGTTGACGAGCACCCGGCGCGGGGCCGTCGCGTCCGGCGCCGGCCACGGGGCCGGGGCGTCCACGACCCGCAGCGCGACCGCGTCCCAGTCGACCAGCGGGCTGAGCTCGTCCGCGCGCGGCGTCGGGGCCAGGCGCTCGTGGCGGAACTGCAGCAGCACCTTGGTCAGCTGGGCCAGGCCGGAGGCGGCCTCGAGGTGGCCGATGTTGGCCTTCACGGTGCCGATGGGCACGGTGCCCCCGCGGCCGCCGAGCACGGCGTCGAGGGCCTGGATCTCGGCGGCGTCGGCGATGCCGGAGCCGCCGGCGGCGCACTCGACGTAGCCGATGTCGGCCGGCTCCCGCCCGGCGGCGGCGAGGGTCTCGCGCAGCGAGCGGGTGAGCGCGGCGACGTTCGGGGCGAGGAAGCGGTTGCCGCCGCCCGCGTGCCCGGCCCAGGTGGCCTCGAGCACGCCCCAGCGGTGATCGCCGTCGCTGACGGCCGCGGCGTCGGGCCGCAGCAGGACCGCGCCCGCGCCCTCGCCGGGCGACCAGCCGCCGGCCGCCGCGTCGAACGCGCCCGCGACCCCGCTGGTGGAGACGAGGTCGAGGCCGCGCAGGACGGCGGCGTGGTACGGGTGCGCGATCAGGTTGACCGCCACGACCAGGGCGGCGTCGCACTCGCCGGAGCGCAGGGCCGTGGCCGCGAGGTGCAGCGCGGTGAGCGAGGACGAGCAGGAGGTGTTCACCGCGATGCTCGGGCCGCGCAGCCCGAGGCAGTGGGAGATGCGGCTGGGGATGTCCGCGGCGACGCCGGAGACCCGGGCCGTGCCGCCGTCCGTCCATCCGGCCGCGCCGACGTGCTGGTAGTCCTGCCACATGACGGCGGCGTAGACGCCCACGCGGGGTGCGGCGGCGCGCAGCCCCTCCGGCGTGTACCCGGCGTTCTCCAGGCACTCCCACGCTACCTCCAGCGCCAGGCGCAGCTGCGGGTCGAGCTCGCGCGCCTCGGCCGGGGCGATGTGGAACAGCAGGCTGTCGAAGCGGTCGATGTCGTCGAGGTACGCGCCGGGCAGCGCCGAGCCGATGTCACCGGCCCGCCCGGGCGGTGGTGGGGCGACGCTGCGCCGCCCGGCCGCCAGGTTCTGCCAGAGCCGGTCGAGGTCGGGGGCGTCGGGGTAGCGCCCGGACAGACCCACGATCGCCACGTCCCGCACGTCCCGCACGGCGGACGCAGCGGGCACGGTCGGCACGGCGGGCACGGTCGGCACGGCGGGCACGGTCGGCACGGCGGGCGGCGCGAAGGCGGGCACGGCGCCGGGCGTCGCGGGGTCGTGCCCGGCCGGGCCGCCGAGGAACGCGTGCAGGAAGCGGTGGCCGTCGTCGAGGGCGAACTGCGCGCGGATGCGGTCGAAGGCCAGGCCGCCGATCGGGCACAGGCCGAGCCCGAACGCAGCCTGCCCGAGCATGAGCAGCTCGCCGAGGTAACCGGCCTCCAGACGCAGGTACCCGTCGGCGTCCGGGCCGTAGACGGGCTCGATGCCGCGCGACTGCCCGATGAGGTACACCTCGAAGGACGCGGTGTCGAAGACGGGCCGGTTGTAGAAGAAGTGGATGCCGCGCGGGATGTCGGGCGCCGGGTTCACCAGCTGCAGGGCGCGCTCCTGGGCCCGCAGGTAGTACAGGCCGGCCGGGACGCCCTGCACGGCGTCGGGGCGGACCCGGACGTAGACCTGCACCGCGTAGGTGTCGCCGGCCGATGGGTACAGCCGGCGCTGCCCGTCGCCGGGGTCGGCTCCGAGCAGGCCGAGCAGCCCGTCGAACGCGGCGCGCGGAACCGGCCCGGCGGCGAACGTGCGGCGGGTGCCGCGCCACCGGAAGTGCTCGGCCGCGGGGGCCGCGGCGCTGAGGGGCACGAGGACGTCGTCCGGCCCGGCGGGGCGTTGTCCCCATCCGGCCGCCTTGAACGCGGCCTGCTCGTCCGCGGAGAAGACGTCCACACTGGACGGTGAGGGACCTTCGGGCGGGGTGGGCGGCGCGACAGGTTCGGGCGGCTCGGCGGACGGCGCTGGCGACGAGGGCGCCACGGCCGAGGCCGGGGACACCACAGCCGCGGCCGGGACCGAGGCCGGGGACACCGCAGCCGAGACCGAGGCCGGGGACACCGCAGCCGGGACCGGAGCCGGGGCCGGAGACATTGGCCGGGCGCCGGTGGAGGCCAGGTGGCGCGCCATCGCGGCGACCGTCGGCTCGGCCAGCAGCACGTTGACCGGCACCCGGCGGTCGTAGCGCCGCCGCAGCTCCGCCGCGACCTGGACCATCGTGAACGACGTCGCGCCCTGGTCCCACAGGTCCTGCTCCGCGTCGACCGACGCCTGACCGAGCAGTCCGGCGAGGATCGCGGCCAGCTCCTCGGTGAGCCGCTGGTCCGCCGCCGGCTCCACCACCGCAGCAGAAACAGAAGCGGGAACAGGAGCGGGAGCCGGGGGCCGGGGCGGGGCCGCGGCAACGGGGGCGATGACAGCACCGTCGACGATGGGCGACGGGGGCGGCGGCCACGGCAGGGCGTCGCGGTCCAGCTTGCCGTTGGCGGTCGCCGGGAACGCGGGAATGGCGACGACCGCGTTCGGCACCATGTAGTCGGGCAGCGTCTGCGCGGCGAACGCGCGCAGCTCGCGGGTCGGCGGCAACGGGCCGGCCGGAACGATGTACGCGACGAGCTTGCGGTCGCCGGCCGGGTCGGGCCGGGGCACCACGACCGCGTCCGCGACCGCCGGGTGGCGGCGCAGGCAGTGCTCGATCTCGCCCGGCTCGACCCGGAACCCGCGGATCTTCACCTGCGTGTCGGCGCGGCCGAGGAAGACGATGACGCCGTCGGGGCGGTAGGCGGCGCGGTCGCCGGTGGCGTACATCCGCTGCCCGGCGGGGCTCGCGAACGGGTCCTCGACGAAGCGCTCGGCCGTCAGGTCGGGCCGGTTGACGTAACCCTCGGCCAGGCAGACGCCGGCGATGTACAGGTCGCCCTCGACGCCGACCGGGCAGGGGCGGCGAGCCTCGTCGAGGATGTAGTACCGGCAGTTGTCGATCGGCCGGCCGTAGGGGATGCTGCGCCAGGCCGGGTCGACGTCCTCGATCGGGAAGTGGTTGGACCACACCGTCGCCTCGGTCGCGCCGCCGAGGCTGATGATGCGGGCCCGGGTGAACACGGCCCGCAGCGCGTCGGGCAGCGTCAGCGGGGTGTAGTCGCCGGAGAGGAAGACCAGCCGCAGGGTCCCGGTGCCGGGGTGGGCGGGGTCGGGGCCGGGCAGCAGCGGCATCAGCTGCGCGAGTGTGGTCGGTGCCGAGTTCCAGAACGTCACCGGCTCGGTGAGCAGGACGTCGAGCAGCAGGGCCGGGTCCTTCTGCTGTTCGGCGTCGGCGACGTAGAGCCCGGCGCCGCTGCCGAGCAGCCCGAAGATGTCGTAGACGGACAGGTCGAAGCCGAGCGACGTGACCTGCAGGCCGACGTCGCCGGGGCCGGTGGGGTAGGCGCGGGCGGCCCAGTGCAGCAGGTTGTCCAGGGCCCGGTGGGCGACCAGGACGCCCTTCGGGGTGCCGGTGCTGCCGGAGGTGAAGATGACGTACGCCGGGTCGTCGGGCGTGCCGCGCCACTCGGGGCCGGCGTCGGACCCGGGCACCGCGTCGGCATCGACGACCGCGATGCCGGCGGGCGGCTCCCACTGGGCGGCGCCGCCGGAGCTCAGCACGATCCGGGCGCCGGCGTCGGCGAGCATGACGTGCGCGCGGGCCTCGGGCAGGGCCGGGTCGACGGGCACGTAGGCCGCGCCGGTCTTGGCGACGCCGAGCACCGCGGCGATCATGCCGGGGCCGCGCCGGGCCCGGATCGCCACGAAGGTGCCAGGGCCGGCGCCGAGCGCACGCAGCCGGGCGGCGATGCCGTTGGCCCGGCGGTCGAGCTCGCCGAAGGTCGTCGTGCCGCCGCGGGAGCGCAACGCCACGTCGTGCGGGCGCGCCCGGGCCTGCCGCTCGAAGCGCAGGTGGGCCGGCTCGGGCGGCGGGTGCGCGACGGCCGTGTCGTTCCAGGCCGGCGAGGGGGCGTCCGCGGTGGGCTCGGCCACGAAGGGTTCGCGCAGCAGTCGCTCGTAGGACGCGAAGGCCTCGTCCAGCGTGCCCGGCGGGAAGTCGCCGGGTACGGCGTCCCAGAAGTAGAGGAGCTCGTCGCCGTCCTCGGCGGCGATGCAGTCCAGGGACACGTCCGGCGTGTACGTCATCCAGGGCCCGGCGGCGACGCCGTCGGGCAGGCGCTCCTCGGTGAGCTCGAGCAGCCCGGTGTACACGATCGGGAAGCCGTAGTCGCCGCCGCGGCGCTGGGCCATGACCACCCGCCGCAGCTCCTCCAGGCCGCTGACCGCGTCGCCCGCGGCGTCGCGCACGTACTGCCGCCGGATCAGCGCCGCGCGCTCGGCGACGGGCAGCGCTCGCGGGCCGCGGGCGATCCAGCTCAGGCCGGTGTGCTCGCCGGGGCGGTACGGCTCGTCGTGCGGTGTCCACCGGACGGCCGGCAGCGCGAAATCCTCGTCGAAGACCGTCGTGAGCGCCTGGACGAGGATCGCCAGCAGCAGCGGGTCGGCGCCGTACCCTTCGGCCTCGGCCCGCTCGCGCAGCGCCCGCCAGCCGGTCAGCCGGCCGGTGCGCCGCTGCCGGTGCCGGTCCGGGTCCTGGGCGAGCCGGGGTCCGGGCGGCATGCCGGCGAAGCGCTCCCGCCAGTAGGCGCGGGCGGCGTCGCGGGCCGGCGGCGGGTACTCGGCCTCGCGGTGGCGCTCGAGCGCGGCCCAGGCCTGGGCGACGCGCGGGGCGGCGGCTGGGTCGGCGGCGAGGCGGAACAGCTCGCGCAGCATGCGGTGGATGCTGATGCCGTCGGCGATGGTCAGGTCGATGCCGCAGTGCACGACCCACCGGGGCCCGCCGTCCCCGGCGGTGCGGGTCACCCGCAGGTCGAACTGGGGCCATCGGTCGAGCGGGAACGCGGTGCCGGCCATCTCGTCGCGGATGCGGGCCAGCTCCGCCGCCTCGGTGCCGGGGTCGAGCTCGATGACCGGGATGTGCCAGCCGTCACCGGCTGTGGCCCGCACGCGCAGGGTGCCGTCGTAGCACAGCCGCGAGCGCAGCACGTCGTGGGCCTCGATCATGCGCTGCCAGGCCGCCTCCAGCCGGGCTGGGTCAAGGTCGAGGTCGAGGGCGTCGACGGTGAAGCTGTGGTAGACCTGGCAGCCGTCCCATGGTGCCGGGCCGCTCACCCGCGGTACGAAATAGGCTTTCTGCAGCTCGTTGAGGGGGCGTTGCTCGTCGCGCGCGGCGTCGTCCGCGGCGAGGGCCCGCAGGGCGTTGGTGAACGAGGCGAGCAGCGTCTGCGGGGTGCCGGCCGCGAATCGGGCCGGTGCCACGTCCCAGTGGATGCGCAGCGCGCCGTCCTGCTCCCACATCTGGTGATCCAGCGCGACGCCGGAGGTGCGGCTGGAGCGGTGGGTGGTGTACGCGGCGAAGCTGGTGCGCACGTCGGCGGTGGGCAGGTCGAGCAGGCTGGTGAAGACGACGGGCAGGGGGCCGTCGCCGCCGGCGTGCCGGTCGCGCAGGGCCTCGACCCCGCTGGTCCGGGCGTGGCCGAGATCGCGCCAGAGCGCGGCGTGCAGGGCGGCGGCGGTCTCCTCGAAGGGGCCGGAGGCGGGCTCGACCGCGAAGACGACGGTGGAGGTGAACGGACCGGGCACCGCGTCGGCCGCGGCGGGCAGGCGCATCCGGTCGCTGGCGGTCAGCACGAGCGCGTAGGGGTCCCGGGCGCCGTGGCGGGTGAGGGTGTCGGTGAAGACGGTGAGGACCAGCGCGGTCGGCGACACGTCGAGGGCGACGGCGTGCTCGCGCAGCCGGCGCCACTGGGCGGGGGTGAGGGCGGCCTGCAGGACGCCGCGGGGCAGCGGGCCGGCGGGCGGCTCACCGCCGAGCACCGCCGGGGCGCGCAGCACCGCGGGCAGGCGGTCCCGCCAGTAGGCCAGGTCCGCGTCGCGAGTGCCGGTGTCCGCGGCGAGGGTGCGCAGGCAGTGCTCCAGCGTGAGTGGGCCGCCGCCGAAGTCGTGGCCGGGCTCGCCGTACGCCCGCCACCAGTGGGCGAGCACCAGGTCCAGGCCGCGGCCGTCGATGATCAGGCCGTCGATGACGAGATGCAGCACGCCGGCGCCGCCGGGGCCGCGGCTCACCTCCAGCGCCCAGCGGTCCTCGCCGCCGGGGCCGAACGTGCGGGCGGTCAGCCGGGCGCGGACCCGCCCGAGGTGCGCGGCGAACTCGGCGGGGCCGGCGGCCGAGAGGTCGTGCACGGGGACCGCAGCCGGCGTGGCGGCCGGTGCGACGCGCTGGCGCCAGTCGTCGCCGACGCGCAGCCGCAGGGTGTCGTGCGCGGCGACGACCCGGTGCCAGGCCGCGACCGCCGCGTCCGGGTCCAGGCCGGCGACGGTGAACTCGCGGTACAGCTGGCAGCCGACCGGGTCGGTGCCCAGGTCGGGGTCGGCGCCGATGAGGTACGCCTGCTGGATCGGGGTGAGGGGGAGGCCGTCATCCGCGGCGGGCCCGACGGGCTGATCGTCGCCGCGGTCGCGGGACGGGTCGTAGCCGGGCGCGAGCGCGGCGAGGCGGCCGGCCAGGCCCCGGACCGTGGTGCCGCCGGTGATCCACTCGATCGGCACGTCGGCCCCGAGCCGCGCGCCGAGCTCCAGCACCAGCCGCACCGCCAGCAGCGAGCTGAGCCCGTGGTCGCGCAGCGGCTGGTCGTCCTCCGCCCGAGGGCCGCCGGGCAGGCCGGCAAGCGTGGTGCGGACCAGGTCGGCGTACCGCTCGTCGTGGGTCATCGTCTCCCCCAAACGGGCGCGCGCCGCCGTCCGGCGCACGGCCGCAGCCGCACGCCGGTTCATCGGCGCGTGAAGAGATTTACGATCGTCGCTATTGCAATATCGATGCTAAACGTCGCCGAGGAACATTCCTGCTCAGAACTGAGCAGGGTCGGCAGCCGTTTTCAGACGCCGGCCTCCACGTAGGCGGCCATGGACGGCTCGTGGACCGCGAGAAACGCCTGCGGCGACAGGTCGACGAGGCCGGCCGCGCGGAACCGCTTGAGAAAGAACCCCACCCGCGACCGGGTCGTGCCGACCATTCCGGACAGGTCGTCCTGCGTGATGCGGTCGTCGATGAGTAAGTGCGAGCCGTGGACCCGGCCGAGCTTGCGGGCCAGGCTGAGCAGGGTCGCGCCGAGGCGGCGCTCCGAATCCATCATCACCAGGTTGGCGATGATCTGCTGCTGCTCGGCCACCCGCTGCGCGAGGTGCCGCATCAGGCCCTCGACCAGCGCGTCGTCGGCGAGGGCCTCAAGGAAGCGCACGACCGGGATCTGCCACACCACCGAGCGCTTCATCGCCGAGGCGGTCTCGGTGCAGCACGGGAGGAACATCGCGAGCTCGCCGAGCGAGTCGCCCGGGGTGCAGATGGACAGCAGGCACTTCTTGCCGTCCTTGGCATATATGACCGTCTTCATCAGGCCGGACTCGAGAAGATAGACGTTGCCGTCGCTGTTGCCGTAGTTGTAGAGGTTGTCGCCCTTTTCGATCGTCACCTTGGAGACGCTTGCGGGACTGTTTTCCACGAATTCCCGCAGCTTCTTACCGAACATCTCCGGCATGGCGTCATGATTGCCGATTGACACGGAGCCCCCAAGCCCACACTCGTTTCGAAACCGAGCAACGGCACCGGACTCGACCGCACAGCATGGCGGCCCGGCCGTCCGGGCACGAAGCGTAACACTACGCTGACGTAGCGCGAATCAACACCTGGCGATGCGTGTCACGTCGTGCTAGAGGGAGGTCCGCGGCGCAGATCCGCGCAGCCGATCGGCGCGCCCCACAAACAGAGCGGCCGGCAGGGGCTGGTCCGTGGGGACCACCCATGCCGGCCGGCACTGGAGCCGAGCATCCCGACGCCGCGGCATCGCGGCGCCCGATGACACGCGAGGGTCGCGGCGGCGCGGGTCACGGCCGGTTCCGCTGCGCGAAGTCCAGGGCCAGATCGATCAGCTCCGCGGGTCCGCGGAAGAGCGAGATGTGATCGCCGTGCGGGGCGATGTGCAGCGTCACCTCGTCGAGGCCGCGGGCGACCGCGATGGAGCCGTCGGGGTGGGCGGTCGTGTCGTCGGTGCTGGTCACCACGAGCGTGGGCAGGGCTATTCGGGGCAGGTGCCCGCGCACGTCGGTGGCCATGATGGCGCCGTTGAGCAGGCTGTAGCGGTACCACAGCTCGCCCGTCGCATACGGGTAGATGACCAGGTGCGCCATGTCCTCGGGCAGCTGCTCGACGAGCGAGTTGCTGAGCACCCGGTGCACGGCGGCCGATCCGGCACGCCCCTGACGGGCCATGTCCAGCAGGGCCTGCAGGTTGCGCTGGTGATCGGTCTTGGGGGCGACCGGGCCGAGCTCAAAGTCGCCGTGCCACAGGCTCATGGAGGTGAAGCGGCCCGGCCACCGCACCGCGGCGTCCAGGGCGATCACCGCGCCGCCGCACAGCCCCATCAGGTGCGCGCGGTCGACGCCGAAGTGGTCCATCACCGCGATCAGGTCGGCGGCCTGCGCGGCGACGTCGGAGGCGGGGCCGTCCTCGGGTTCGCTCACCCCGGGGCCGAACAGCCAGCGGCTCTCCCAGGTGACGACGTGATGGCTCCGCTGGAGCCGGCGCACCCAGTGCTCGCTCAGCTCGACCGGCATGCCGCAGGCCGAGGCGAGCACGACGGCCGGGGCGGCGGGGTCGCCGGCGGCGTACGCGGTCAGCCGCGCGCCGTCGGGCCGGACGAGCTCGGCGCGCCGGCAGGCGGCGCCGAAGCTGCGGGCCAGCACGTCGGCGGCGGCGGCCGCGACGGCGGGTGGCTCGGGCGGGTCCGCGGCGGCGTCACGCAGCCAGGCGGCCGAGAGGTCGAGGCGGCGCCCGACGACCCCGGCGAAGACGTCCGGGGCCGCCTCGCCGGCGCCGAGCAGCCGGAACGCCCCGGCGCCGACCCGGTCGGCCACACAGCCGAGCAGGCGCCCGGTCGTGTCGAGCTCGTCCGGGCCGGCCGCGGCGCTCGCCACGGCGACCGGCGGGCTCAAGACGCCCGCGAGCGGCCGCACACTCAGCACGCGCTCGGTGAGCCGCGCCACCGCCTCGATGGATCCGGCTCCCATCGCCTCTGACCTCCACCGCCGGCGCAGTGCGCCGGCCCGTCGCCGTTGCCGTGCCGTTCCTTTCCGCAAGCGCGTTCAGTCGCGCCGGAACTCATGCCCCCGGGTCGTGCGGTCGGTGAGGCGGTTGTGGCCGAAGCGATCGTCGCCCCGCACCAGCACCACCCCGTAGCGATCGAGCGAGACCCGGCCGCCGTACTCCTCGATGGCATCGGTGTCCGGATACACTCTTACCGATGTCGGCACATACCGCGCGGCGAAGCCCAGCCGCATTTCGTCGGTGCGGCCGGCGTGCGGGTGGGAGGCGTGCATGAGCGTCGACCAGAACATGATCGCCTCGCCCGGGCGCATCACCATCGACACGGCCTTGGACTCGTCGGGTTTCCAGTCCGGGTCGACCTGCAGCTCCCGGTAGTCGTAGCCGAAGAAGCCGCGGCGCACGCCCTCCTTGTCCCGCGCGTTGATCCCCGCCGGGTCGTAGTGCATCCGCTTGGTCTCGTCGTAGTTCATCTGCTGGTGTGAACCGGGGATGAACTGCAGGCAGCCGTTCTCCTCGTTGGCCTCGGTGAAGGCGGTCCACACGGTGATCGTGCCGCCGAAGTCCTTGGCCTCGTCCGGCCAGAGGATCTGCGGCGTGCCGGAGGCGTTCGCGAACGTGTCGGCCTGGTGCCAGTCGGTGCCCTCGTCGCCGGGGTACTTCGGGAAGAACTCCGTGCGCCAGCACAGCACGTCCGGCCCGAGCACGCTGGCCACGCGGTCGGTGATCTGCGGGCGCATGATGTGCTCGGCGAGGAACGCCATGTCCAGGTGCCGGTCGTAGTTGGCGATGTTGGTGTTGCCTGACGTCGCCGCCTCGTCCTGGTAGACGGCGGCCGAGCGGTCCATGAGCGCGAGCCGCTCGCGCCGCCACCGCTCGCGCATCTGCTCGATCTCGTAGACCTTGAACGGGCCGAAGTATCCGCGCTCGCGGAAGCTCGCCAGTTCCTCCGCGCTCAGCGCGAAGCGGTGGGTCTCGTCAGCGATGGTCATGACTGCTCCTTGACGCAGGTGGCGATCCGCCGCAGCGTGGCGACGCCGAGCTCGCTGCCGTTGAGCTCGGTGCCGAAGCGGCGGTTCACCTCGGCGATGATCCTGATGAAGGCCAGCGACGTGGCGCCGATGTCGAACAGGTCGGAGTCGGGGTTCACCCGCTCCCGGCCGAGCACCGCGCCGGCGAGCGAGCCGACCACGGCGAGTACGTCGCCGTCGGGCGCCGCGGGGGCCGCGGCGGCGGCGCGCGGGTCGTAGGCGGCCAGCGCGGCGCGGTCGGTCTTGCCCGACGGGGTCAGTGGCAGCCGGTCCAGCACCCGGTACTCGGCCGGGCGCAGGTGGACCGGCAGCTCGGCCCGCGCCCGCGCGGCGAGCGCCCCGTCCAGCGGGTCGACGCCGGCTCCGGCGGCCGGGACGACGTGGGCGACCAGGCGCAGGTCGCCGTCGCCGAAGTCGTGCGGGAGCACGGCGACGGCACCGACGCGCGGGTCGGCGGCGAGGCACGCCTCGATCTCGCCCGGCTCGACGCGGAAGCCGCGCACCTTGAACTGGTCGTCGGCGCGGCCGGCGTAGTACAACTCGCCGTCCTCGCGCACGACGAGGTCGCCGGAGCGGTACAGCCGCTCGGGCGCGGCGCCGTCGACCGAGAGCGTCACGAACCGCTCGGCGGTCAGCTCCGGGCGGTCGAGGTAGCCGCGGGCGACGCCGGGGCCGCCGACGTACAGCTCGCCGGCGATGCCGTCCGCGACGGGCCGGCCGTCGCCGTCCAGCACGTGCACACGCAGGTCCGGGATCGGCACGCCGATCGGGCTGGCGCCGGGGCGGTCGAGGTCGGCGCGGCGCATGCGCCGGTAGGTGACGTGCACGCAGGTCTCGGTGATGCCGTACATGTTGACCAGCTCGGGCCGGGCGTCACCGAAACGCTCGATCCAGGGACGCAGCAGCGCCGGGTCGAGGCGCTCGCCGCCGAAGACCACGCAGCGCAGCGACGGCGGCAGCTCGGTGGCGTCGGCCATCAGCTGGCGGAACATCGACGGCGTGGCGCTGAGCACCGACACCCGCTCGCGGGCGAGCAGCTCGCGGAACAGCTGCGGGCTGCGGGTCGCCTCGGTCGGCACCACGACCAGCGTGCCGCCGTGCAGCAGCGCGCCCCAGAGCTCCCAGACCGAGAAGTCGAAGCTCGCCGAGTGGACCATCGTCCAGACATCGTCGGGCCCGTAGCCGAACCAGGACCGGGTCTGCTCGAACAGCCGCAGCACGCTGTGGTGCTCGACCTGCACGCCCTTGGGCGCCCCGGTCGAGCCGGACGTGTAGATGACATAGGCGAGCCGGTCGCCGTCGCAGCCCAGCGCGTCCGCGGGGGCGGGCCCGGGTGCCGTCTCCGAATCCAGCGGTACCACCTGCACCGGGGCGTCGCCGGGCAGCGCGGCGGCGTCGTCGGCGACGACCACCGCCACCTTGCTGTCCTCGAGCAGGTAGCGCAGGCGCGCCGCGGGGTAGTCCGGGTCGAGTGACAGGTACGCCGCGCCGGCCTCCAGGATGCCCAGCAGCCCGGCGATCAGGCCGGTGCCGCGGCGGGCCGCGAGACCGACGGTCATGTCCGGGCCGATGCCGGCCTCCCGCAGCCGGGCCGCGACCCGGCCCGCCCGCTCGGCGAGCTCCCCGTAGGTCAGCCGGCCGTCCGGCGCGACGACCGCCGTGCGGCCCGGATCCTGCTCGGCCCGGCGGCGGAACACCTCGTGCAGGCAGGCGGCGCCATCCTCACGCATCATGC
Source organism: Dactylosporangium sp. NPDC000244 (assembly GCF_040300725.1). NCBI lineage: Bacteria > Bacillati > Actinomycetota > Actinomycetes > Micromonosporales > Micromonosporaceae > Dactylosporangium > Dactylosporangium sp. NPDC000244. The sequence goes on along the minus strand of NZ_JBEPEH010000003.1, from coordinate 387,878 downwards.
CCCCTCGTGGTCGCGAACTTCATCTCCGCACTCCGTATACATCGATGATCGTCACTTCTATCGTAGCGTTCCCGCTGCATCGTGGCTGCTCACATTTGCGCAGAAGCCCTCCAGCCACGCCGCGGCCCCTTGCATCAGCCGCTCCGCGACGACGTCGACGTGGCGCTGCCGCCAGTCCTCCAGCGGCGTCCCGGCGACGAACCGGTTGAACGCACCCATCGCCGGGCCGCAGTGGATCTGGTAGTTCGCCCGCTGCTCGCCGTCGGCGGCCGCGGCCATGCGGGTCGAGTGCACGAAGTACCAGCGGAAGACCAGCGCCATGCGCTGGCGTGGGTTGCGCTCGGCGCGGGCGAGCTCGTCCGGGCGGGTGCGGGCCAGGTAGTCCGCCGTCTCCTTCCACACCTCCTCGACGGTGCGGCCGAAGTACCGCTCCACGGTGGCCAGCTCTGCGGCGTCCAGGGCCTCCAGCGCGTCGTACTGCCGGTAGAGCTGGTAGAGCTTGTTGGCCCGGGCCGCGAACAGCGTGCCGCGCCGCACCACCTGCACCCGCGCGCCGAGCTCGAACATGTCCCCGGCCGGTGCGTACGTGGTGTCGGCCACGTCCAGCCCGGCCAGCAGGTCCTTCACCGCGGCCGCCGCGCCGGACTCGGGCGTGCACTGGTTCACCGACCCGGTCACGACGAAGTCGGCGCCGAGCACGAATGCGGCCGCGACCGCCTCGGGCGAGCCCAGCCCGCCGGCCGCGCCGACACGCACCGGCGCCGGATACCCGTACTGCCGCGCGGTCCGGTCGCGCAGCCGCACGATGGAGGGCACAAGGGTCAGCGCGACCCCGGCGTCGGTGTGCCCGCCGGAGTCCGACTCGACGCACAGGTCGCCGCTGACCGGCAGCTCCCGCGCCACGGCCCCCTCGTCCTCGGTGAGCCGCCCGGCCTCCACCAGCTTGCGCAGCAGCGGCTCGGCCGGAGGACTCAGGAACGCCTCGGCGACCTCGGGCCGCGACACCTTGGCCAGCACGTGGCGCACCGCGACCGGCCGGCCGGCGGCGTCGCGGTGCGCGCCCGAGAACCGGAAACGCACCACCGGGGCGGTCACCTGGGTGTACCCGGCCGCCTCGACGAAGCGCACGCCGTGGTCGAGGTACAGCCCGACGGTGGCGTCCTCGCGGGCGCCGTCGTCGAGGCCGTAGAGCAGGTTCATGCCGAACCGCCCTCCGCGGCCGAGCGCGGTGCTGAGCTCCCGCAGCGCGTCCTCGATCTCGTCGAGCCGCAGTCCGCCGGCGCCGAAGAACCCGATCAGGCCCGCCTTCGCCATGCGGATGACGAGGGCGGTGGAGGCGATGCCCTGGTACATCGAGCCAGCGGCGTAGGCGTACCGCACGCCGTAGTCGTCGCGGAACCCCCGGCTGCCCAGGCCTGCCGCCGGGTCGGGCGGCGTGATCGCGGCGGCGGTTCGCCACAGACCGGACAGCACGGCGCCGGGCCCCACCTCCGCCGCCTCGCCGACGCCGCGGGAGCGCAGGAACAGCATCGTGTCCCACCACCGCACCGGGCTCGCGACCTGCTCGCGCAGCAGCTTCGCGATCTCGCCGGCCGGGTAGGGCCGGGCGGTCACGTTGGCCACGACCGGAATCCGGGGCGCGGCGAACGCGAAGCCGTCGAGGAACGCGCCGAACTCCCGCGCCACGTCGCGCATGTAGCGGGAGTGGAACGGCGCGCTGACGTTGAGCGGCACCGCCCGCCCACCGGCCGCGCGCACCGGCGCGACCAGGGCGTCGAGGCGCTCCCGGGGACCGGAGAGCACGATCTGCTCGTCGCTGTTGTGGTTGGCCACGTCCACACCCTCCGCGCCGTCCGCGCCATCAGGGCCGGCCTCGCGCAGCAGCGCGGCCACCCGGTCGGCGGCGAGCCCGACGACGGCGAGCATGCCGCCCGCGGCGGCCTGGGCCATGAGCTCGCCGCGGCGCTGGACCAGCCGCACGCCGGTGGCGAAGTCGAAGCAGCCGGCGGCGAAGAGCGCGTCGTACTCCCCCAGGCTGTGCCCGGCGAGGAAGTCCGGCTCGGCCTCGCGCTCGCGGCGCTCCAGGCAGTGCAGCGCGTTGACGATGAACAGCGCCGGCTGGGCGTAGCGGGTGTCACGCAGCCGGTTGTCCGGATCGCTCAGACACAGCTCGCGCACGTCGTAGCCGAGGATCTCGCCCGCCTCGGCCAGCAGGTCGGGCCGGTGGTCGAGCACGTCGGCCCCCATGCCCCGCCGCTGCGATCCCTGGCCGGGAAACAGCCATGCCCGCACGATGCCTCCTTCAGCAGGTTCCGTCGGATAGGCGCGGCTCACCGGTCCCAGGGCATCCGCGCGCCGCTGGCGAACGCGGTGATGCGCTCCCGGGCCACCGGCGAGTGCATGAGACGGCCGAACTCGCGCACGGCGTCGGCCTCCATCTCCTCCGAGACGATCCACATGCGGCGGAAGTACCGCTTGAGGTCGCCGATCGTCGTGCCGTCGAGCTTCGTGGCGCGCACGAGCAGCCGCCGCAGGGCCGGCTCGGGATCCTCGGCCAGCTCGTCGACGAGACCGCACCGGGCCGCGTCGGCGGCCCCGACCGGCAGCGTCGACAGGGTCATCGCGTAGGCGCGCTGGAAGCCGACTCGGCGGATGAGGTACGGCAACACACAGCACGGCAGCAGCCCCCACAGCGCCTCGGGCAGCCCGAACTGGCTGGCCGGCGTGGCGTGCACGAGGTCGCTGGCGGCCACGATCCCGACCCCGCCGCCGGAGGCGCGACCATCCACACAGGACACCACGATCCGCTCGACGGTGGTGAGCCGCTTGAGCAGGCCCAGGAAACGCTCGCCGCCGTGTGCCGCCAGGTCGTCGGTGCCCGCGGCGGCCGCGTGCAGGTCCATGCCGCTGCAGAACGCCGAGCCCTCGGCCCGCAGCACCACGACGCGGCAGCCGGGGTCGGCCTCGGCGCGGTCGAGCGCGCCGTGCAGGTCGGCCATCAGCCCGGGCGTGATGCTGTTCTGCTCGCGGGGCCGGTCCAGCGTGACGGTGAGCACCGCGCCCTCGCCGCGCAGGCGCAGGGTGCCGTTGGGTGCGGTCAGCTCCACCGGTACCTCCGGTGGAAGTCGCGGATCTCGCCGAGCACGAGCAGCCCGCGCCCCTCCATCTGGGTCTTGTAGATGTGCTCGTATCCACCGACGTCGAAGACGTGGTCGCGCACCCCGCACATGCGGTGCAGGCTGTCGTCGGAGACGGTTTCGTACTCCGCGATGGTCAGCGGGTGCCGTGCGGCGATCCGGCCGGGCAGGTCGAGGGCGGCGAGCCGGGCGGCGGCGCCCTCGGCCACCACGCCGCTGTAGAACTCCGAGGCGCAGCCGGAGCCGTAGGAGTACAGGCCGATGCGTCTGGGCCGGTCGAAGTCGCCGTGATCGAGCAGGGCGCACAGCGCGAGGTACAGCGCCGCGGAGTAGACGTTGCCGACCTCGGTGCAGTAACGCAGCGACGGCATCACCCGGGCCTGGAAGTCGGCCTCGATCCGCTCGGGCGACATGCGCTTGAGCTTGCGCAGCAGCTGGCGGTGGGCGCTGCGGACCATGCCGGCGAACGGCGTGTGCAGCACCAGGTAGTCGAACGTGGTCATGATGTCGGCGCCGACGACCCGCTCGGTGTAGTGCTGGTAGGACTGCTCCAGGCAGTGCATGTACGACAGCAGCGACAGGTCCGAGTCGCCCGCCTCCAGGTCCGGGCGCGGGCGCAGCGTGTCCATCACCTCGTGGCTGTAGTAACCGTTGGCACCGGCGTCCAGGGCGAGGATGTCGGGCCGGCGGCTGACCACGAGCGCGACGGCGCCCGCGCCCTGCGACGGCTCCCAGTAGGTGTTGCGGGCCGCGACGCTGGCCGCGTCGGCGGCGATGACGAGGGCGCGCACCTGCGGGTCGGGGTGGGTGGCGACGAACCCGGCCGCCATCTGCAGCGCCGCCGTGCCGCCGTAGCAGGCGTGCTTGGTCTCGAACGAGCGGCACCGCCGGCTCAGGCCCAGCGCCTCGTGGACGTACGTGCTGATCGGCTTGCCGAAGTCCAGGCCCGACTCGGTGCCGACGATCACCAGCTCCACCCGCTCGCGGGCGTCCGGGGGCAGCGCGTCGACGATCGGCTTGGCCGCGTTGACCGCATTGGTGACCGGATCCTCGCACGGCAGGTTCACCGATTTTCGCGTCATCAGGAGGTTGCCGAAGCGGCGCAGGTCCAGTCCCCGGGCCTCGAACAGCTGCCGCACGTCCAGCGACGCGGGGCCGGTGTACGCGTTGATAGCCTCGATGCCAACGGTCGTCACACCGCCACGCTACGAAGCGCTATTGCCGTCGTCTGCTCAAATCTGCGCAGGAGAAACACGATGGCATTGATATTTGCGAATGAGCATTCCTGAGTAGACGCCGACTGCCGGCCGGGTGAGCATGCGGCGATGGACGACTTCAGCCTGCCGCGCCGAGCGTGCAGCGAGGTGTCCAGCGCCTGCGGCGAGCCGCTGTGCGCCACGGCCGGGCCCGCGGCCGGATGGGTGCTGCTCGAGCAGCCCGGCCCGCTCGGCCGCCGGCCCGCCGCACAGAGCCCGCTGGTGCCGGCCGCGTTGCGCGCCGAGCTCGGGCGCCTCGGACTGCGCCTGCAGCTGATCCGCCGGCCGGGCCGGGTTCGCCCCGCCGAGCGCCGGACGGTGTTCCTCGCCGGCCGCGCCACACTGCGCCGGCTGCTGGTGCGGGAGCCGGCCGACCTGCTGCGGCCCGGCGCCCGGGCGGCGCTGGCCGCGCTGGCCGCGGGCGGGGTGCCCGACCTGGGCGAGGCGTGGACCCGGCCGCTGTACCTGGCGTGCGTGCAGGGCGCCGTCGACGCCTGCTGCGCGCGGCTGGGGCGACCCGTGGCCGAGGCGGTGCGCCGGCTGGTCGGCGACCGGCTCTGGCAGACCAGCCACCTGGGCGGCTGCCGATTCGCGGGCAACCTGCTGTGCCTGCCGGACGGGGCGCTGTACGGCCGGCTCACCCCGGCCGCGGTCCCGGCCGTGGTGGCCGCGTGCGAGCAGGGGCGGGTCGAGCCGCGCTGGTTTCGCGGCCGGACCGGCTGGCCCCGCGCCGCCCAGGCCGCCGAGGCGCACCTGCACCGGGCGACCGGCGGCTACGACTGGGCGGACGTGACGCTGCACGGCGTGGCCCGCGACGGCACCGGCGGGCACCGGGTCCGCCTGACGGCCGGTGACGAGCGCTACGAGGTCGACGTCCGGGCCCACGACCTGCCGCCGCGGCGCACCCGATGCCCGCACGGGCACCAGTCCAGCCCGTGCCGGTTCGTCGTGGCATCGGTGCGGACGCTCAAGAGTGCGCAGACAGATCCGCGACCGGCACCGGAGCATGGACGGCGTTCAATGGCAAACTCGCGGACCGAGGAGGGGCCGATGACCCAGAACATGGTGCAGATGCACCCGATCTTCCTCAAGCAGGCGGAGTACCTGGCCAAGGGTGACCTGGACGGGCTCATGCAGTGCTACCACCCGGAGGCGATGGTCGTGCGCTTCCAGGACATTCTGACCGGCCGCGACGAGATCCGCGGCATGATCCAGGGCTACATGGACATGAACATGCAGTATCTGGAGATGCTCGAATACACGCACACCGACGACACCATCCTGATGCGCGGCGTGATGAGCGTGAAAGGCGTCGAAGAGATCGGCTTCGGCGCATACGTCCTCAAGGACGGCCTGATCTGGCGGCAGATTTCCGGATCCGAGGGCGGAATGCGCAACTGGGACGAGGTCGAGGGCTGATCGCCCGACCCGCGAGGGGCGTTCACGTTGTGCGCGTGAATGCACCGTGGGTATCCTCGGGCGATACGGCCGCCATTGTCGCGGAAATTGCCGGAAGAACGATCGGACGGGGCCGCGCGATCCCGCGTGGCCCCGATTTCCGCGCGCACGCATCGCACGACGACAGGACGACGCATGCCGACCGACACGCCCCCCGCCGCCGAGCCGCTGCCGGCCCGCCGGCGCGCCCTGGGCACGGCCAGCGCCCTGCTGGCCCTCGCCCTGGCCTCGCTGGACCAGGCCATCGGGGCGATCCTGCCCCGGGTCGCCGCGGAGCTGCACGGGCTGCAGCTGTACGCGTGGGTCGGCACCGCCTACCTGATGTCCTGCGCCGTGGCCGTGCCGATCGCCGGCAAGCTCGGCGACCTGCTCGGGCGCAAGCCGTTCCTGATCGCCGGGATCGTGGGCTTCATGGCCTCGTCGGGGCTGTGCGGCGCCGCGCCCGGCATGGGCTGGCTGGTCGCCGCGCGGGCCCTGCAGGGTGTCTTCGCAGGCATGCTCATCGCCACGGTCTACACCGTGCTGGGCGATCTCTACCGGCCCTCCGAGCGGGCCCGCATCCAGGGCGTGGCCAGCAGCGTCTTCGGTGTCAGCTCGGTCCTCGGGCCGCTGGCCGGCGGCTTCGTCACCGACCAGTTCGGCTGGCGCTGGGTCTTCTACATCAACGTCCCGCTGGGCCTGATCGCGCTCGCCTTCGCCCTGTCGCTGCCGCGGGTGACCGGCCACACCACCTGGCGCGACCTGGACCTGCTGGGCTCGGCGCTGCTGGCCGCGGGGCTGACCCCGCTGCTCATCGGGTTGTCCCTGGCCGGGACCGCGCCCGGGCACCCGTCGGCCACGGCCTGGGTGCTCATGCTCGGCGGCGCCGCCGTGCTGGTCGGCTTCTACCTGGTCGAGACCCGGGTCGTGGCCCAGCCGCTGGTGCCTTTCGGGCTGTTCCGCAGCAACCCGTTCACCGTCGCCATCGTCATCGCGTTCCTGTCCACGTTCGGCATGATGGCCGCGGTGTACTTCGCCCCCCTGCTGTTCCAGGGCGTGCTCGGGCAGAGCCCGACCCGCTCGGGCACGCTGCTCGCGCCGCTGATGCTCGGCCTGATCGTCACCAGCACCCTCACCGGCCGGCTGCTGTCGCGAGTGCCGCGGTACCGCTACCTGGCCACCGGCGCGCTGTTGGGGCTCGCCGCCGCGCTGGCGATCCTGGCCTACACCCGCCCGGGCGCCGGCGGCGGCCCGGCGACGGTGGCGATGGTCCTCGTCGGCCTGGGCATGGGCGTGCTGCTGCCGCTGACCACCTCGGTCGTGCAGAACGCGGTCAAGCGCAGCCACCTCGGGGCCGGCACCAGCCAGATCCAGTTCTGGCGGGTCATGTCCGGCCCGGTCTCGGTGGCGGTGCTCGGCGCCGTACTGTCGGCCGGGCTGGCCGGGAAGGTCTCCGAGCGGCTCGCCACCGTCGGGCTGCCGCCCGGGGTGGCACTGCCCGGCGGCCTCGCCGACGGCGACCCGCACAGCGCGCTGGACCCCGCGGCGCTGGCCCGGATGCGCGAGACCCTGCCCCCGGACCGCCCGGGTCTCTACGACGCCATCGTGGGCGCCGTTCGCCTCGGCGTCGCCGACGCCCTGCACACCGTGTTCCTGGTCGCCGCGGTCATCGCCGTCGCGGCCGCGGTTGCCAGCCTGTTCCTGCGCGAGGTACCACAGTCGGACCCCGCGCCCGGCCCCACCGATCAAGCCGCCGGCCGCCCCGCGGCCGCCGCCCGCGACGGGGCCTGAGCGCTCCGGCATCCCGACGGGCCCAGCCGCCTGCGTGGCGACCGACCGGCCGAGCCAGAGAGGATCGCCATGTCCCAGCCCCCCGCGCTCCCGGGGCGCCGCGAGTGCCCGCTCGACCCGCCACAGCAGCTGGGCGACCTGCGCCGCGAGCGGCCGGTCGCCCGGGTCCGCCTGTGGAACGACGACGAGGCGTGGCTCGTCACCCGCCACGACCTGGCCCGGCAGGTCCTGCAGGACCGCCGCTTCAGCGCCGACGCGACGAACCCGAGCTTCCCGCGGCTCAGCCCCGGCCTGCTGGTCGGCGCCGAGCGGGCCGGGCGGCGCAGCTTCAGCCGGATGGACGAGCCCGAACACGGCGTGCTGCGCCGGATGGTCGCCCAGCCGTTCTCCACCCGCTCGGTCGAGCTGCGCCGGGCCGAGATCGAGACGGTCGTCGCCGACCTGCTCGACCAGATCGTGCACAAGGGGCCGCCGGCGGACCTCGTGCGCGACTTCGCCCTCCCGGTGCCCACGCAGATGATCTGCCACCTGCTCGGCGTGCCCTACACCGACCACGCGTTCTTCCAGGACCGCACGGCCACGGCGATCGTGGCGCGCGACGCGACGGCGGAGCAGTCCCGCACCGCCCGGGCCGAGGTGTACGCGTACCTCGACGACCTGGTCGCGGCCAAGGAGCGCGACCCCGGCGACGACCTCATCGGCGACCTCGTGCGCCGGCAGGTCCGCGAGGGCCGGCTCAGCCACGACGACGTGGTCACGATGGCGTGGCTGCTGCTCGTCGCGGGTCACGAGACGACGGCCAACATGCTGGCCCTGAGCCTGCTCACCCTGCTCACCCACGACCACCTGCGCGCGGCGATGCTCGCCGACGCGGCCGTGGTCCCGCGGGCGGTGGAGGAGCTGCTGCGGTACCACTCCGTGCTCAAGGACGGCGTCCCGCGCGTCGCGACCGAGGACGTGGCCATCGGCGACACGCTGATCCGGGCCGGTGACGGCGTGATCATCTCGCTGCCGGCGGCCAACCGGGACGACTCGGTCTTCCCGGATCCCGACACCGTCGACTTCGACCGGCCGAATGCCCACCAGCACGTCGCGTTCGGCCACGGCCTGCACCAGTGCCTGGGCGGGACGCTGGCCAACCTCGAGCTGCAGATCGCGCTGCCGGCCGTGCTGCGCCGGCTGCCGGGGGCGCGCCTGGCCGTGCCGCTGGAGGAGATCCCGTTCCGCGACGACATGAGCGTGCACGGCGTCCACGCGCTGCCGGTGACCTGGTGACACGACGGTGCCCCGGGGCCGAGCGGCCCCGGGGCACCTTGCCGGGCTGTGTCAGGACGACTTGGCGCCCGCGGTGGCGTGCATCCCCCAGTGCTGCGGGGTGAGCGCGATGTCGGTCAGGGTGGCGTCGATGAACATCCGGTCCCAGGTGCCGCCGCCCTTCTCCGGCGCGATGCGCTCGCGGGTGTAGACGTCGAGCACCTCGGGCTTCATGAACGCGCGCATGTCGATCATCGCGTAGTAGGAGCTCAGCGACCTGAGGTGCAGCAGCCAGTGGATCCGGTCGGAGCGGCCGAAGGCCTCCTCGTAGAGGAAGACGGTGACCTCGCCGCGCTGCTGCTCGTTGATCATCTCGGCGACGTCGCGGGCGAACTGCCGGCCCTCGGCGCGCAGGCCGTAGCGTAGCTGGCCGTAGCGGTGGATGACGATCCCGGCGTTGGCCGAGTGCAGGATCTCCTCCGGCGCCAGCTTGGTCTGGTGCTGCGCGGGCGGCACGACGGCGGCCCCGCCGAGCCGGTCACCGGGGGCCGGCGGGGACGCGTCGCCGGTGCCGTACATCCCGGTGAACTGCGGCAGCAGCACCGTCTCGCTCAGCCCGGCGTCGAGGAACATGCGCTCCCAGCCGCCCCCGCCGCGCTCGGCCGGGATGCGGTGGCGCAGGATCAGGTCGCGCCAGCCCTCGTCCCGGGTGCCCATGCGCAGCAGCGTGTCGTAGGCGTCGAACGACTTGAGGTGGATGAACCAGTGCAGCAGGTCCTTGGTGCCGAAGGTCTCCTCGTAGAGGAACACGGTGACCAGGCCGGCGTAGTTGGTGTTCATGTACTCGGCCAGCTCGCGGGCGAACTGGCGGCCCTCCGAGCGGAACTCGCCGCGCAGCTGCCCGACGCGCTCGACGATGACGCCGGCGTTGGCCGAGTGCAGGATCTTGTCGGGGGCAACGCTGGTCTGGTGCTGGGCGGACAGTACCGCCGCGTCGTGCGTCACGGTCACGGAAAACTCCTCACCACGGGTCAGAGCGGCAGCTTGGGGCTCACGCCGCCGACGTAGGGCACCAGCACCGTGTCGTGGATGGTGCCGGGGATGAACATCGAGGCCCACGAGCCGCCGCCGCGCGAGGCCGGCACCCAGTCGCGGCGCAGCAGCTCCTCGGCCTCCGGCGTGTCGGCGGCCGCGCGCAGCGCCGGGTAGTCGGCGAGCGAGCGCAGGTGGATCAGCCAGTGGATGCGGTCCTGCTTGCCGAACGTCTCCTCGTACAGGAACGAGGTGACGACGCCGGGCAGCGCCAGGTTGAGCCGCTCCTGCCAGGCCGCGGCGAAGTCGCGGGCCGGCTCGCGCACGTCGTAGCGGACCTCCGCGGTGCGGTGCAGCAGCGCGCCGCAGCCGGCGGTGTGGAGCTGGAGCTCGCGCGGCTGGGCCGTCTGGTTGCGCGCCGGCGGCACGAACAGCTCTTTCGGGTCGAAGTCGTCGCCGGTGTGTGTCTGGCCGTGCTGGGGGCAGAAGATCCGCTCCTGGATGCTGCCCTGCACGAACATGCGCTCCCAGTTGCCGTGGCCCTTGTCCTCGAGCCGGTCGCGCTCGGAGATGTCCTGGAAGTCCCGGTCGTGGTCGACCATCTCCAGCACCCGCTGGTAGTCGTGCGGCGACTTCAGGTGGATGTACCAGTGCAGCCGGTCGCGCGTGCCCAGCACCTCCTCGTACAGGAAGGTGGTGATCGCCCCGGCCTGCGCGGTGTTGAGGTAGGCCAGCACGTCATGGCCGAACTGGCGGCCCTCGGCGGCGAACTCGTACTGCAACTGCCCGACCCGGTGGATGATCAGGCCGCAGTTGGCCGAGTGCAGGACCTGCCCGGGTGGCAGGGGCGCCTGGGCGGCGGCGGTGGGCACGTCCGCCGTCGGCGGGCGGATGTCCGTGGTCATGCTGGCTCTCCAGTCTTCGCGACGGGGGTGAACGTGACGGGCAGCGCGGCCACGCCGCGCATGATGCGGGTCTCCCGCCAGCGCAGCGCGTCGGCGGGCACGGCCAGGGCGAGGTCGCCCAGCCGCCGCATGAGCGCGTCGATGGCGACCTGGCCCTCGAGGCGGGCCAGCGGGGCGCCGACGCAGTAGTGGATGCCGTGGCCGAAGGCCAGGTGGGCCGGGCCGGCGCGGCCGATGTCGAGCTGCTCGGGGGCGCTGAAGCGGGCCGGGTCGCGCCCGGCCGCGCCGAGCGCCACGGTCACGACGCTGCCGGCCGGCACCCGCACGCCGTCGAGGTCGACGTCGCGCACGGCGACGCGCAGCGTGGCCTGGTGCACCGGCGCGTCGATGCGCAGGAACTCCTCGACCGCGCCGGTGATGAGCTCGGGCCGCTCGGCCAGCAGTTTGCGCTGGTCGGGCGCGCCGAGCAGGGCCAGGGTGCCGTTGGCGATGAGGTTGACGGTGGGCTCCTGGCCGGCGCCGAGCAGCAGCTCGGACATCGCCAGCAGCTCGCGCTGGGAGAGCCGGCTGTCGCCGTCGCGGGCGACGATGAGCGCGGAGAGCAGGTCCGGCTGCTCCTCGGGGGGCAGCGCGGCGTCGACCGTCGCGGCCTTGCGCTCCAGCAGCTCGGTGAGGAACTCGCGCATGCGCCGGTTGCCCTCCTGGCGGGTCATCGGCGCGTCGGTGACCTCGGGCCCGGTCAGCATGGCCGTGGACCACAGCCGGAAGTCGTCGCGGTGGCCGTGCGGCACGCCGAGCAGCTCGCAGATCACCGTGGCGGGCACCGGGTGCGCGTACTCCCGGATGAGGTCGGCCTCGCCACGCTCGGCGAACGCGTCGATGGCCGCGTGGGCGATCCGCTCGATCATCGGCCGCAGCCGCTCGACCCGGCGCACGGTGAACGCCTTGGAGACCAGCGAGCGCAGCCGGGTGTGGTCGGGCGGGTCGGTGTTGATCAGGTGGAAGATGTAGTCGTTCTCGTCGGGCTGCTCGGCGGTGACGTAGCCCGCCTCGCGCAGCTGGTCCCAGAACCGCCGGGGGTCCTTGGAGAAGGACGTGTTGTCGGCCAGCACGTCGCGGGCACTGTCGTAGCGCACCACCAGCCAGTGGTGCAGGCCGTTGGGCTCTCTGACGTGGCAGGCGGCGCCGCCCTCGCGCATCGTGGCGTAGGCCGGGTAGGGGTCAGTGCGGAATCCCTCGGGGTAGTCGACCGGCGCACCGGCCGCGGTGTCGCCCATGACGGCTCCAATCTGTGTCGCACCGACCGGGCGCGGCCGGCACCGCGGAATGATCAATGAGCAAATGGCGCATACCTCGACCAGCGTCAATCAATAGGCGGCCTTGCGTCTGCCCCATAGTGAGCATCAGCGCAATGTTCACGGCCCTAGCACAGGGCACTCCGGGAGTCTGCTCAATATTGAGCACTGTCGCGGGTTGACGAATCCCCTAGTCAACTCCCGTTCGATGGAACTTCTCTTGACCAATGACATCCGTGCGCGGTAATCACAATCATGCAGACATCGACCGACACTGGTGAGCAGACCGTTACACGGGTGCCTCGGCAACGCAGAAGCGTCAGTGAGCTGTGGAAGGCCCCCGAAAACGACCCCGCATGGGCGCGCCCCGTCCTGCTGGTCATCGTCGCGTGCGCCGCATTCCTGTACCTGTGGCAGATGCGCGGCAGCGAGTTCAAGCCGATCCATGGGCCGATGGTCCGCAGCATGACCCAGAGCTTCGAGAACTTCTTCTTCGGCGCGGTGGACCCCAACGGCTGGGTCGGGCTGGACAAGCTGCCCGGCTATCTGTGGCCGCAGGCGATCTCCGCGGCGATCTTCGGCTTCCACCCGTGGGCGCTGGTCCTGCCCCAGGCCGTCGAGGGCGTGATCAGCGTCGTGCTGATCTACGCCATGGTGCGCCGCTGGGCCGGACTGCACGCGGGGTTGCTCGCGGCGGGCCTCTTCGCGTTCACGCCCGTGACCGCGGCCCTGTTCGGCAACCAGATCGAGGACGCGGCGCTGCTGTGCTGCCTCGTCGTGGCCGCCTACGGCTACCAGCGCGCGGTCGACTCCGGCAGCCTCGGCTGGCTGATCTTCTGCGCGGCGTGGGTGGGCCTGGCGTTCCAGGCCAAAATGCTGCAGTCGTGGCTGGTGCTGCCGGCGTTCGCGGTGGCCTACCTGCTCGCCGCGCCGGTCACCGCCGGGCGGCGCTGGGCCAACATCGGTATCGCGGGCGCGGTCATGGTGGTCGCGTCGATGTTCTGGATGATCATCAGCCTGATCGTGCCGAAGGACAGCCGGCCGTACCTGGACGGCACGACCAACGACAACGTCTTCTCCCAGGTGTTCGGGTTCAACGGCTTCAGCCGCATGGGCGACAGCATCCACGTGCCCGGCGCGATCGTGCCGCTGCTGGGCGGGTACGCCGAGATCGAGGGCAGCCCGGAGAAGCTGTTCTGGAGCAGCCTCGGCTCGCAGATCGGCTGGATGTACCCGGTGGCCCTGGCCGGGCTGGTGCTCGGGTTCCTCTGGGGCGTCAAGCGCGGCGAGCGCACCGACAAGATCCGCGCCGGCCTGGTGATGTGGGGCCTGTGGCTGATCGTCACCGCGCTCGCGCTGAGCTTCGGCACCCTCGCGCACACCGCCTACGTGGCCGCGCTGGCCCCGCCGATCGCGGCGCTGGCCGCCTACGGCCTCGTGCTGATGTGGCGCGAGTTCAACGCCGGCGGTCGGCGCGCGTGGGCACTGCCGGTGGTGCTCGCGCTGACCGTCGCCTGGGGCGCGTACTTCACCCTGTCCTACAGCGAGTTCCTGCCGGGCCTGGCCGAGGTCGTCATCGTCGTCGGGCTCATCGCCGTGGTGCTGCTCGCCCTCGCCGCCGCGCGGGGCGGGCAGGGTGGCGGCCTGAGCCGCTACGCGTTCATCGCCGGGCTCGTGGCGATCCTGCTGCCGCCCGTGGTGTGGTCGGGCTCGGTCATCTCGCCGACCTACCGCGGGACCGTCAGCGAGGCCACCGCCGGCCCGGTGCGCGGCGTCGGGTTCCTGCCCAAGGGCAAGGACGCCGACGCGATGCGCAAGGTGCTGCAGCAGATCCGGCCGATCTTCGGCACCACCACCGAGCTCACCCCGGCACAGCGCTCGCTGCTGGAGTACCTGCGCGCGCAGCAGCACGGCGAGAAGTACCTGGCCGCGATCTACCCGGAAATCCAGGCGCTGCCGCTGATCCTGGCCGAGAAGGCGCCGGTGCTGCCGATGGCGGGGCTGTCGGGGCGGGCGTACACCCCCAGCACCGACGAGCTCAGCGGGCTGGTGGCGCGCAAGGAGCTGACGTACGTGTACTTCGGTGACGCCAGCGTGCTGGGCAAGCTGCTGCCCAACCCCAACACCGACGCGCTGCGGGCGTGGGTGAAGGACCACTGCACGGTGGTGCCGCCGACCGAGTACGGCGCCAAGGCCCCGCAGAAGCCGGAGATCGGCCTGTACCGCTGCGGCGGCTGACCCTCGCCGAAGCCTGACCCGAGCCGAACCAGCGTCCGCCGCTGCTCACTTTGGAGCAGCGGCGGACGCGTGAGCGGGCTTACGGTCACCGCATGGCGGACGCTTCCGACTACTCCCCCATGGCCCCGGATCTGCTACGGCTGCGCGCCCGGGAGCACGGCGACCGGGTGCCCTTCACCGTCGGCGCCGAGCCCGGTCCGTCGTACGCGGAATGGGATCGCCGCTCCGACCGGGTCGCCGCCGCGCTCGCCCGGCGCGGGCACGGCCGCGGCGACCGCATCGCCCTGCTGTTCGGCGGGATGGACTGGACCGACTACGCGATCGCCTACGCCGGCGTGCTCAAGACCGGCGCGACCGCCGTGCACCTGCCCGCGACGCTGGGCGCCGCGGACCTCGCCGACCGGCTGGGCGAGTGCGGGGCGGGCGAGGCCGTCGTCGGCGCCGGGGTCGCGCCGCCCGCCGGCGTCACCGTCCACACGGTCGCCGGGCTCGCCGCCGCCGGCACCGGGTTCGCCCCGACCGTCGCCGTCGCTCCGCACGACATCGCCGACATCCTCTACACCTCCGGCACGACCGGACGGCCGAAGGCGTTCACCAACCCGCACGGCGCGCTCACCTACGGCCGCGGGCCGGCCGCGCTGGCCTCCTTCGACGGCTCCGCGCCGCTGCTGGCGCCGATGCCGCTGGGCACGCCCTCCAGCGCCAGCACCGTCGGCATGCTCGCGCTGACCACCACCTCGGCCGTGGTCATCTGCCCGGTCGACGACGTCGAGCTCATGGCGGCGCTGACGGCGCGGTTCGGCGTCGTGTCGCTCATGCTCACCCCGTGGACGGCGATCCGGCTGGCCAACGCGCGCGTCCACGAGCGGTACGACCTCAGCCGCGTGCGGCGCCTCGCGCTCGCCTCCGCGGCGCTGCCGCCCGCGGTCGCCCGCCGGCTCGCCGCGATGATGCCGGGCCTGCTCATCAGCACCGCCTACGCGCAGGGCGAGGCGGCGCCCGCGGTCGTGCTCAACACCTACGACCCGGACCGCCCGCTCTGCGTGGGCCGGCCCGGGCCGGGCACCGAGCTGCGCGTCGCCGGCCCCGGCGGGGAGCCCGTGCCGACCGGCGAGATCTGGCTTCGCTGCCAGGCCCCGAAACGCCTGTACCTCGACGAGGCGCGCAACCGCGAGATCCACGCCGACGGCTGGACGCGCACGCGCGACCTGGGCCGGCTCGCCGCCGACGGCCGGCTGGAGCTGATCGACCGGGCGGCCGACGCGCTGCCGACGCCGTCCGGCTGGCTGTCCACATTGGAGGTCGAGCACGCCGCCTACGAGCACCCGGGCGTGGTGGAGGCGACGGCCTACGGCGGCACGGACGCCGACGGGGCGCCGTGGCTGCGCATCGCCGTGGTCCTCGCGCCCGGCCACGCCGTCGACGGCCCCGAGGGCGTCGCCGAGGTGGTGGCCGGGCACCTGCCGGCCGACGCGCCGCCGTGGCGGGTCGAGCGGCACGAGCGGCTGCCCCGCGGGATCACCGGCAAGGTCCTCAAGCACGTGCTGCGCGACGGCAGACGGGCCGTCACATCCGGAGGTGTACATGTATGACGTCGTGGTCGTCGGCGCGCGCTGCGCGGGCGCGCCGGTGGCGATGCTGCTGGCCCGCGCCGGCCGGCGGGTGCTGCTGCTGGAGCGGGGCACGCTGCCGTCGGACAAGCTCTCGACCCTCTACATCCAGCAGCCGGGCGTCGCGCTGCTGCGCCGCTGGGGCCTGCTGGACGCGGTCCGCGACTCCGGCTGCCCGCCGCTGGAGCGGGTCGTGTACGAACTCGGCGACGTGCGGCTCGCCGGCTGCGCCAGCCCGGTCGACGGCGAGCGGGCCGCGTACGCGCCGCGCCGGTTCGTGCTGGACGCCATCCTCGCCGACGCCGCCGTCGCGGCCGGGGCGGAGCTGCGCCAACGGTGCCGGGTCACGGCGCTGCTGCGCGACGGCGAGCGGGTCACCGGCGTGGAGTACCGCCGCAGCGACGACCCCGACGCCGAGCCCGTGCGGGTACAGGCCCGGCTGGTGGTCGGCGCGGACGGGATGCGCTCGAGCGTGGCCGAGCTCGCCGGGGCGGAGAAGGTCGTCGAGCACCCGCGGCTGACGTGCGCGTACTACGCGATCTGGAGCCGCTTCCCGGCCGACTTCGAGCTCTACGAGGGGCCGACCGGCTGGGTGTCCGCCGTGCCGACCAACGACGCCGTGCTGGTGTCGGCGTACTACCCGCAGGACCGCTTCGAGGAGGTCCGCCACGACGCGCAGCGGCACTACCTCGACAACGTGCGCACCAACGCGCCCGGGCTCTTCGCCCGCCTGGGCGGCGCCACGCAGCTGGAGACGCTGCAGGGCACCGGGGACCAGCAGAACTTCTTCCGCCGGGCGCACGGACCCGGATGGGCCCTCACCGGCGACGCGGGGCACCACAAGGACTCGCTGACCGCCCGCGGCATCGGCGACGCGTTCCTGCAGGCTCAGCTGCTGGCCGAGCGGGTGGCGCCGGCGCTCGGCTCGCCCGCGGCGCCGGACGGGGCATTGGACGAGGCATTGGACGCTGCATTGGCCGACTACGCCGCCGAGCGGGACCGGCGGCTGACCGAGTCGTACCAGGGCACGCTGCTGGTGGCCCAGGCCGCGGCCCGCGAGCAGCGCAAGGCCCTGCTCGCCGCGGTCGGGCGCAGCGAGGAGCTGACCCAGGTGTACTTCGACGCGGTCGCGGGCCTGCGCTCCCCCACCGAGCTCTACACTCCCCAGTTGCAGGCCATGCTGGCCGGCCGCTGAGACGCCGAAGGAGTTCCACGCATGGCCGAGCACGTCAGCGGTACCTTCGACATCACCTCGCAGGATCGCCCCTACGACGAGGCCGAAGGCGCCCGCCTCATGCACGCCACCGGGCACAAGGTGTTCCGCGGCGGCATCGAGGGCACCAGCCGCGTCGAGCTGATCAAGGCCGTCTCGGCGGTCCCCGGGTCGGCCGCCTACGTCGGCCTCGAGCGGGTCGTCGGCGCCGTGCGGGGCCGAGCGGGCAGCTTCGTGCTGCGCCACACCGGCCTGATGGACCGCGGCGACGCGACCCTCGAGGTGACCGTGGTGCCCGACACCGGAACCGGCGACCTGACCGGCATCGCCGGCCGTATGACGATCACCGTCGTCGACGGGCACCACGACTACACCTTCGAATACAGCCTGCCGTCGTCCTCACCCGAATGAGTGAAGATCCCTACTCCGACCGGTCTTGCATCTCCCACAGGTGATCCAGGACGTGCCAGACGAAGCGGCGAGCGGCGTACCGCGGCGGCCATCCCTTGGCTCCGGATGCGACCTCGCCGCTCGGCTTGCCCAGCACCTCCAGCACGGCCGCCCGCAGCGACTCGATCGCCTCGGTCTCGCCCGGCTGCGGCTCGGGGTGCTTGATTCCGATCTTGCGCGCGTACACCGCCTCGGAGCTCAACACGTGCCCGACCATGACGTCCCGGTCGCGCCCGCCGCCGCGGGGCCCCTTGCGCAGCTCCTCCGGCGACGCCTCGGCCTGCTCGTCGAGCAGCCCCCACGCCGCCGTCAGCAGCGCCACGTGCCGCTCGGCGAGCCCGGCGTCGACCGCCGCCCGGTCCTCGTCGCCGACGGCGGCCGGCACCCCGAAGTCGGTGTTGCCCGAGCCGGGCCACCGCTGCACGATCTGGTACGTCAGGTCGGCCTCGGCCGGGAACGCCAGCCCCGCCGCCGCGGCCACCGGCCGGAACCGCTCGGCGTAGTCGGCCAGCGCGGCGACGGCCGCCTCCTCGCCCGCGGCGGCCCGGGCCCAGCCGGGCCAGTCCAGGGCCACCGCGAACGTCTTCTTCTTGCCCGCCTCGACGGCGATGCGCACCACCGGCATGACGGTTAGGGCAGCTCGTACTCGAGCCACACGCGGTGCGTGCCGTCGCCGTCCACGGTCATCCCGCCGCCGCCGGAGATGCCGGCCAGGTCCGCGGTGCCGCTGCCGGCCACGATGGTGAAGAACTCCCCGGTGCGGTCCGAGCCCGACGTCGACGCGGAGTGCACGAAGTTGAACGCGCCGGCGCGGCCGTCCACGCTGCCCTCGAACGACTCCATGGCCACGTACGTCCCGGCGCCGGACGCCTGGTCGAACGCGGACGTGAACAGCGTCGCGGATCGCCCGCTGATTTCACCCTCGTAGTGCTTCTCCATCAGCGCCACGCCGACGGGCAGCGCGGTCTCGATCGGAGGGTCGGGTGCCACCGTCGTGGGGACGAAGCTCTTGACGCTGAAGGTCCCGCTGACTCGCATGCAATGTCCTCCCAGATACGAGTTTCGATTACGCGACGCGATCACGAGGTCACGCAATTCACAACCCGCGATGCTACTGTACGAACCGCGCCCGCGTCCGGCGCAACCATGTCCGGTGTATAGATTACCCTCTATCGAATGATCACTCCGGGGTGAATCGATCCGGGGTGAGCTGATAACCGTCGGCCTGGAGGCGGAACAGGCGCGCATAGCGGCCGTCCTGCGCCATCAGCTCCTCGTGCGTGCCCTGCTCGGCGATGCGGCCGTCGTCCAGCACGGCGATGTGATCGGCGAAGCGCACGGTGCTGAGCCGGTGCGAGATCAACAGGCTCCCGCGGCCCGAGCGCAGCGCGGCCAGGCTGCGCTGCACGTCCGCCTCGGCCTGCGCGTCCAGCCCCGCGGACGGCTCGTCCAGGATCAGCAGGTCGGCGTCGGCGCGCACCACCGCGCGGGCGATCGCCACGCGCTGCCACTGGCCGCCGGACAGCACCACGCCCGCCCCGTCCTCGGCGCCGAACATGCGCGTCAGCAGGGTGTCGTACCCCTGGGGAAGCCCCGCCAGCGTCGCGCCGATCCCGGCCGCCGAGGCCGCCGCGTGCCGCCGCGGCCCGTCCGCCGACAGGTCGCCGACCGCGATGTTGTCCGCCGCCGACAGCTCATAGCTCATGAAGTCCTGGAACACGACGCCGACGCGGGGCCGGATGTCCATAGTGGACACCGGCGCGCCGTCCCAGGCGATGGTGCCGCGCGTGGGCTCGTAGAGGCGGCACAGCAGCTTGATCAGCGTCGACTTCCCGGCGCCGTTCAGCCCCACCAGCGCCACCGAGCGGCCGGCCGGGATCGTCAGGTCGACGCCGCGCAGGATCCAGTCGTGGTCCGGGTGGTAGCGGAACCACACGTCGCGCAGTTCGATGCCGGTGCGCAGCGGAGGCGCCGGCGCGAGGGCGGCCGGGGGCGCCGCGGCCGACACGATCTGCGCGTACGACCGGAACAGGGTGCGCATCTGCGCGGCCGACGCGATCTGGGCGACGATCGCGGTCAGGGTGCCCTGCACGCCCGCCACCGCGGCGACGAGCACGCCGATGTCGCCGACGCTGCCGCTGCGGTCGCCGATGCGCGACACCGTCCACAGCAGCGCGACCCGCAGGCCGCGGCGGTCAGCAGCGACAGGCCCCCGTCCACGCGCACGGCCGCCCGGTCCACCCGCCGCTCGTCACCCTGGGCCGCGCGCAGCTCGCCCAGCATCCGGCCGCGAAAGAAGCCGCCGAGGCCGAAGAGCCGGATCTCCTTCGCCGCGCGCACGTCCAGCAGCAGCATCGCATAGAACAACTGCCGGCGGGTGTACGGCGTGATCCGCACCGTCATCTCCGTGCGCCGCCGGCCGAGCCGCAGCTGGGCGAACAGGCTCGGAACCGCGGCGGCCAGCACCAGCCCGGCCGCGACCGGCGACACCGCGACCAGCGCCGCCAGCAGCCCGGCCCCGCTCAGGGCGGACTGGGCGATGCCGAGCACGGCCGCGGCGAGCTGCTGCGGCCCGGACTGCCCGGCCATCTGCGCCAGCCGCAGCCGATCCTGGAACGCCGGGTCCTCCAGCTCGGCGATGCCCGCGGGCGCGGTCACCGCCGCGAACAGCCGGTCCTGGGTGAGCAGCGTGACCCGGCGGCCGATCTCCGTGTCGGCGTACGCGCTCGCCTGCCCCGCCACCGCCACCACCGCGCCGATGCCGGCCAGCGCCAGCGCCGGCGGCCAGGCGGGCCGGTCCAGCAGCAGCTTCGTGCACCACGCGGTCGCGGCCGGCGCGAGCCCCAGCAGCACCAGCGCGACCAGGCGCGCCGCGACCGGCCCGGGGGCCGCCCGCACGTACAGCCCGAGCACGCTCACCGGCGGGGCAGGCGGCGCACCGCGCGCCCCACGATGCGGTCGGCGTCGAAGTAGCCGAGCTGGCGCGAGTCCGAGCTTTCGAGCGCGTCGCCGAGCAGGACCATCTTGCCGGGCGGTACCGTCGACTCCACCACCAGCGCGAGCGCCGGAACCTCGTGGCGCGGCACCGGATCACCGGCCACCGCCGCGAGCCGCTTGATCACCAGGTTGCCCGGCCCGACCACCACCACGTCGCCGGTGCGCGCGCGGCCCCGGCGCAGCAGCACCCGGTCGCCGGGCTCGAACGTCGGCGACATGCTCCGCCCGGTCACCGTCACCACCAGGAACGCGCGCCGCAGCCAGACCAGCCCCGCGGCCGCCGCCAGCCCGGCGACGACCAGCCCGGTCACCGGTGGCCGGCCGCGACCGGCTCCCGCAGCGCGAGCAGGTCGTGGCCGCTGGCCGTGATGGTGCGCTCGCCGTCCAGCGCGAACAGCGACGGGAACGACGACACCCCGAACGCCGCCGCGACCGTCCCGCCGTGGTCCTCGCGGATCACCCGCGCGACCGGCTCCAGCGCGGCCACCATGCCCTCGGCCTCCGGCCCGTCGCCGACCACGACGGCGAGCACCGACTCGCCGGCCACGTGCGAGACAAACTCCGGCAGCAGCTTGGCGCACGGGCCGCAGCCGGGCGAGAAGAAGCCGACGATCGCGGCCGGCACCCCGACGTCCGCGACGCGCGTGCCGGGCGCGGCGAGCGGCGGCATCGCCGGCAACGCGGCCTTGAGCTGGGCCAGCAGCTCGGTGTGCTCCCGCAGCCGCCGGATCACGCCGACGGTGAACAGCAGATCGAGCAGGCACAGCACACCGACCACGGCCACGGCCGCCCAGAGAATCGCCACGATCGCTCCCTTCGACGGCGGGGACGGTAACCGGCGCCGATACACGCCCGATACACGCGCCGCCGCGGCGGGCCGTATGGGCGATGTATCGACGGGCGTTACCGTCCCCGCCGCACCATCAACCGAAGGAGGAGCCATGCGACAGCTCGGCAAGCTCGCCGACCGCATCGTCAGCCGGTTCGTGCCCAGCGTCAACGCGGCGGCGTGCACCGGTTGCTCGACCGTTCCGTACCACTACTCCGGCCCGTGCAGCGGCGGCTACTGGCGTACCCGCACCTGCTGCAACCTGGTCGGCCCGGGCGGCTGCGTCACCAACTGCACGTACAGCTGCTAGCCCGCCAGCTCCAGCAGCCGCCGGGCCGCCACGGCCGCGCCATCGGTGCGGACCGTGGCGGCCACGGCGGCCGCGCGCGTGCGCGTCTCGGGGCGCAGTGCCACCTCCAGTGCCACCTCCAGCGCCGTCGGCAGCGACTCGGCGGTCGCCGAGGCCCCGATACCCAGCGCAGCGACCCGCCCCGCGAAGTACGGCTGGTCGGACCACTGCGGCACCACGACCTGCGGCACGCCCGCCCTGGTCGCCGTCGTCGTCGTGCCCGCGCCGCCGTGGTGGATCGCGGCCGCCACCCGCCGGAACAGCGCCTGCTGGTTCACCTCGCCCACGACGCAGCAGTCCTCGGCGTCCAGCTCGGCCCAGCCCCGCCCGAGGATCACCCGATGACCCCGCGCGCGGATCGCGTCGACCGCCCGCGCGGCGAAGCCCTCCGGCGCGGGCATGCTGCCGAAGCTGAGGTACACCGGCGCCGGGCCCGCGTCCAGGAACGCCTCCAGCTCCGGCGACAGTGGCCGCTCGTCCGACACGAACCAGGCGCCGCTCTGCACCACGTCGACGCGGCCGCCCGGCCACGGGGCGAGCACCGGATCCGCGGCCAGCCACGGCCTCGCGGTCCGCACGAACTCGCGCACGCTGGCCACCGGCGGCAGCCCGGCCTCGGCCCGATACCGATTCAGCGGTGCACGGATGAACCCGTTGTAGTTCGCGATGTCGAGCGCGTCCAGCGCCTCCGGATCGGTCACGTCGGCCGGCACCGGGCGGCCCGGCAGCGGCAGCGGCCGGTGATGCGGCGACGGCAGGAAGATCGGGCAGTAGCTCACGTTCACCGCCGGCACGCCGAGCAGTTCGGCGACCGACTGCGCCCCGGCCACGACCGGCAGCAGGCCGCTCGTCACGATCGCGTCGCCGCCCCGCGCGGCCTCGGCGAGCTGGTCGAACTGCACGCCGATGAAGTCCGCCGCGAGCTGGTCGACGTCCGGCACGCCGGAGCCGTGCACGACCTCCCGGGTCGGCTTGCCGATCGCGACCAGCGGCACGCCGAGCTCGGCGAGTCGCTCGGCACAGTCCGGCGGCGCGCACACCACGGCCTCGCTTCCGAGCGCTTGCAGCTGCAGCGCCAGTGCCGCCAACGGCTCGACGCCCCCGCGCGAGTCGTACGTCGACAGGATCACACGCATGACCACACCCCCATTCGAGCTGCGATTTTGCGCCCTTCCGGGGGTCTTGCCGCAAGCCCCGCCCCGCGTTGTACGGTGAAACGGGAGGGTTAGCCGGTGGCGGCGCGGCGCAGGGCGAGCGGGGAGCCGTCGCAGCTGCGCGCTAATCGCAGCAGCAGGGGCCCGTCGCGGCCGGGGCCGCCGAGGCCGGCCAGCACCTCGACGGAGTCGGCGACGGTGAGCGGGCCGAGTCCGATGTGGACGGTGCGGTCGTGCACGGCGAGGCGGCGCCGGCTGGTGATGATGACCGCGCTGCCGGCCGTGGCGGTGAGCAGCGGGCGGACCTGGGCCTCGTCGGCGGCGTCCTCGAGCACGACGAGCAGGCGGCGGTTGGCGGCGACGGTGCGGTACCGCGCGGCGGCCTCCTCCTCGGCCGCGGGCACCTGCGCGCCGGGCACGCCGAGGGAGCGCAGGCACTGGGCAAGCACGTCGGCGGGGCGGCGCACGGCCCGGCCGGGATCGGAGCCGTGCAGGTCGACGTAGAGCTGCCCGTCGGGGAAGTGCCGGCCCAGCCGCGTGGCGACGCGCACGGCCAGGGCCGACTTGCCGATCCCCGCGTCGCCGTGGACCGCGATGAAGACCGGGCCGTCGGAGCGCAGGACGGCCTCGGCCATGGTCGCCTGCTCACGGTCGCGGCCGACGAGCAGGCGGGTGTCGGCGGGGAGCTCTCGCGGTACCAAGGCGGAAACGGCGGCGGGACGGGCCTCCAGGGCCGGATCGCGCCGGAGGACGGCCTGGTGCAGCCCGGTCAGCTGCGGGCCGAGGTCGACGCCGAGGCGCTCGGAGAAGCAGTGCCGGGCCTCGCCGAACGCGCCGAGCGCGCCCGCCACGTCGCCGGTGCGGTAGAGGGCGAGGACGAGCTGGGCCCAGAGCCGCTCGCGCAGCGGGTGCTCGTCGAGCAGGTGCCGCAGGTCGGTGACGAGCCCGATGGTGTCGCCGAGGCGCTGCTTGGCCTCGATCCAGTCCTCGACGGCGACGAGCCGCTGCTCTTCGAGGGGGCCGAGGCAGCGGTCGAGGCCGGGCGAGCGCTCGAGGTCCTCGCCCGCGGCGCCCTTCCAGAGCCCGACGGCCCGGCCGAGCAAGCCGGCGGCGCGGCCCGGGTCGCCGACGGCGAGGGCTGCGCGGCCGTCGGCGGCGAGCTGGCGGAAGGCGGTGAGATCGAGCTCGTCGTCGCCGACGGCGAGGCGGTAGCCGGGGACGTGACCGGTGAGCCGCGCCTCGCCGGTGTCATCGACGAGGGTGCGGCGCAGCCGGGAGGCGTACGTGCGCACGTTGGCGACGGCGGAGGCGGGCGGCTCGCCGTCCCAGATCATGCCGACGAGCCGGTCGAGCGGGACGATCCGGTTGGGTTCGAGCAGCAGGGCGGCGACGAGGCTGCGCTGCTTGGCCGGGCCGATGGGCAGCGGGTCGCCTCCACGCCACACCCGGATGAGCCCGAGCAGCTGAAACCTCACCTCACACACCCCCGCGGTGCCGGTTGTCGCGGCCCGTACGGTAGCGAACGGTCTCGATCGAGCGCAAGGTTCGGACGCATCTTCGCAAGAAACGATGTCGAGACCATCAATTTTTCGGAAGACAACCCGATCGATGCGTCGGGGCGTTGTGAGGGGCAGTGGCGCCGATCCTGGAGGGGCTCGACATGATCGCCTTGTTTCGATGGCTCCTGATGGGCTTTCTGGTCATCTGCGCGGCCTCGCTGCTCTATCCGCGCGGCAGCCTCGGCGAATACCTGCGCGGCGGATCGCTCACCACCGCGTCTCTGAGCGACTGCGTCGACGACATGCGGCAGGAGGTGTCCCACATCTCCTGCCAGGCCACCTGGAACCTCGGCGACGGCGAGGTCCGGGGCACCGTGCGCGAGGTGAGTCCGCACTCCCCGGCGACGCTGCGGGTCTTCGCCGCGGGCACCACCGCCCACCCGGCCGATGCCCGGCTGATGGTGACGGGCGCCGGCGTGCTGGTGGCGCTCGCCGGCCTGCTCGGCTGGGAGGCCGTCGCGCTGGTCCGGCGCAGCTACGGCGCGGCCGGCACCAGGCGCGGTGCGTTCAGCAGCAGCCGGGCGTAGAGCGAGGTCGTCCACGCGGCGCCGACCGCCTGGCCGAGCAGGGCCGCGCGGAAGTCGCTCGCGGCCGCGGCGAGCACGTTGCCGGCGACCGCCGCGACCAGCGCCGCGATCGTCCATGCCGCCCAGCCGCGCTCGCGCTCGCCGGCAAAGCGACGGGCGAAGATGACGTACCCGATGATGCCCGCGATCCCGGCCAGCGCGGGCGCGATCGAGTGCACGGCGCCGTGCCAGGTCGCGGTGTTCTCGGCGCCGGCGGGGAAGCCGTTGATCGGGTCGGGCGGGAAGACGCCCGCGACGATCCAGGCCGCTCCCCCCGCCCCGACGAGCCGGGGTCCCCAGGTGCTCGCGCGGCCCGGGGCGAGCGCCCGCCGCAGCCCGGCCGCGCCGAGCAGGGCGAGGACTCCGCAGATCACGAAGTTGGCGATCATCACCCAGCCGAGGTCGCCGAGCGCGAGCGAGCTCAGCGGGTGCCGGGCGGGGTCGAAGCCCTGCCGGGTGTACGCCTGCGCGAGCACGCCGGTCACGAACAGCGGTCCGGCGACGGCGCCGGCGAGGAGCAGCGGTCGTCCGACTTCAGCCATGCCCCGAAGATAGGTGACCAAAAGGTCACATGTCAACGCGCGATGCGGCCCGCCCGGCCCGTCGCGGGGCCGGGCGGGCCGCACGGGGCTACCAGCCGGCGGCGATGAGCATGTACTGGGGGTTGTTCAGCGCGATGTAGCTGGACTGGTTGGCGGCGTCGTCGTACGGGAAGCCGTACGCCTTGCCACCGACGGCGCGGTTGTGCCAGAAGCGGGCGTAGTAGTTGGCCGGCGCGCTCTGGTAGAACTTGCTCGTGTCGCCCCACTGGGCCTGCGGGAGCTGGGCGACGTGCCGGTTCAGCGCGCCGCACAGGGCCGCGTTCGACGCCAGCGAGCCCGCGCAGCCGAAGACGTCGGCCGTGGAGACGTTGTAGCCCAGCGACGACGTGTAGGCCTTGAAGTAGTTCTGGTACTGCCCGCCCGGCGCGAACGCGGCGCAGACGAGCGCGGTGATGCGGGACATTCTCGGCCCTACTTCCGGTAGACGGCGACGTAGTCGATCTTCATGGCGTGGCCGCCGGCCGTGGCCGCGTTGGGGCCGCCGCCGAACGCGCCCGGGAAGCCGCCGCCGATGGCCAGGTCGAAGATGATGAAGAACGGGTGGTCGACCGCGTTCGTCCAGGTCGCGGCTGGGACCTGGTTCGCGTTGACGGTGAAGTAGTTGGTGCCGTCGCGGTACCAGCGGATCTGCTCCGGCTTGACCGAGCGGTCGACCTGCACGGCGTACACGTGATAGCCGGTCTGACAACCATTGCAGGCGCGCTCACCGCTGCCGATCCCGGTCGACTCGTTGCACGGCCCGCCCGGGTTCGTGCCGCAGTGCAGGGTGCCGAAGACGGAGCTGCGCCCGTTGACGTCCTCCATGATGTCGATCTCGCCGGAGGTGGGCCACGGCGTGCCGGTGTGTAGCGTCGAGCCGAGCATCCAGAAGGCGGGCCAGTAGCCGGCGCCGTTGGCGGTCGTCACGTCCGGCTGCCAGATCGCGGCCTTGACCAGCAGCACGCCGCCCGCCCCGGCGCCGAAGGTGGCCTTGGTCTCGATCCGCCCGGAGGTCCAGCCGGTGGCCGGGTTGGTGCCCGCGTGCCTGGCCTTGATGATCAGGTGCCCGCTGCCGTCGCGGTACACGTTCTGCGTGCTGTTGGTCATGGTCTCGATCTCGCCGGTGCCGAAGCTGCTGCCGGGTCCGGTGTCGTACTGCCAGACGCCGGTGTCGACGCCGGTGTTGGCCGCGCCGTCGAAGTCGCTGGCCCACACCTGGGTGAAGCCCGCGGGCGGGGCCGGGATCGCCGCGTGCGCGGCGGTGCCGGGCATGACGGCCCCGGCGGTCAGCAGGCTGACGACGGCCACGGCTCTCGTGAACCTGCGCAGCGGCGGTACTTGCAAGGACATGCTTGTCTCCAACCGTCCTGAAGGGCCCGGCGCGCCGCCGCCACAGCCGCCAGACAGGAAGTTTTGTTTACGATAAGAGGCAGCCATCTGGCTTCGTCAATGCTTTGTTTGTAAGAGTTCGGCAAGGAAACCCGGCGTATTTCTGCCGTGCGGCCGCGGCAGAAAACCACACGTCGGCGCAGCACACCGAGGGCTTCCGCGGCCGCACCCACGCCTCCGCCAGCGCGCCGGCGTCGGACGGGGCCGGTGACCGCGCACGGCGGGCCGGTCGTCCACAGGTCGGCATCGGCGAACATCGCCACCCGCCACGCGACGGCGAGCACGGTTTCGCGCAGCGCCTCGGTGGCGGCGCGCCAGGCCACCAGCAGGTCCGGATCCGCCACGCCGGAGCGCATCGCGGTCCAGTCGGGGACGGCTCGGGCGCGTGCTGCCCGACGGCGTGGTAGCAGAAGGTCTACGCGACCACGCCCGACACCGTCGGCAACCAAGCCGTCACCTTCGCCGCCACGAACGCCCGCTACGTACGCCCGGACGCCGCCCCGCGCGGCACGGCCCAAAGCGCGCGGAACGCCCGCACCGCCGGGAGTTACGGGTAAGCGATCAAGATCACAAGTAACAAACCCGACAACTCCTGGACGATCCGGCTCGGACCCGGTACCCCTACCCGGTACGCAATTACACGGGAGGCACCAACACCATGACCACACCCCCGCAGCAGCAGCCGCCGCAGGAGCAGGCGCCCCTGCAGCAGCCCCTGGCACCGCAGCCGGCCAAGAAGGGCATCAAGATCCCGCGCCTGGTGATCTCGCTCATCGTCCTGGTCGTGCTGGCCGGCATCGGCTGGTACGTCAGCCGTGACGCCGCGCTCAACGCCAAGGTCGGCGACTGCCTGCACCAGAAGGGCGAGAACGAGCTGGCGATCGTCAAGTGCGACAGCAGCGACGCGAACTTCGTCGTGCTCGGCCGGGTCGAGAGCAAGACCGAGAGCGAGGTCGACGGGACCGACGTGTGCGCGCAGTGGGCGGACGCGACGAGCGCGTACTGGGAGGGCAAGTCGGGCCAGAAGGGCACCGTCCTCTGCCTGAAGCCCACCAAGTAAGACGCGAGGAGTACCGCGGGTCGTCAGCCGGCCCGCGGTACCACCTTCGTAGCGGCAAATCATGACTCGGGTCCGCCGTGGTGCGGACCGTCGCTCCCGCCAGACACCGCTCGGCGCTGGCGCGCCGTCGCTGCCAGGCCCGCGGATGGTCACCCCGCCCCAGCTTCCAGTACCCGGCACCACATGTCGCGGGCGTATCGAAAATCGGATACGTCCTGACAACACCGCCCCGCGTTGGCTCAGCGGCATGATTGCGCTCAGCATCGGCGACATCGCCGCGATCGTCGGCGGCACGGTCGAGGGCGACGACACCGTGACCGTGACCGCGCCGGCCGTGCTCGACGGCCGGCAGGCCGAACCCGGCGGCCTCTTCGTCGCCTTCGCCGGCGAGCATGCCGACGGCCACGACTACGCCGGCCAGGCCGGCCGGTCCGGGGCCGTGGCCGTGCTCGGCTCCCGGCCGACAGCCCTGCCCACCGTCGTCGCCCGGGACACCCAGGCCGCGCTGCAGGCGCTCGCCGCCCACGTCGTGTCCCGCCTGCGCGCCCGGCCGACCGTCGCCGGGCTGACCGGCTCCCAGGGGCTGGCCGTCGCCGGGCTGACCGGCTCCCAGGGGCTGGCCGTCGCCGGGCTGACCGGCTCCCAGGGCAAGACCAGCACCAAGGACCTGCTCGCGGCCGTGCTGGCGGCCGCCGCGCCGACGGTCGCCACGACCGGCTCGCTCAACAACGAACTCGGCGTGCCCATCACCATGCTGCGCGCCGATGCGGCCACCCGATTCCTCGTCCTCGAGATGGGAGCCCGCCGCGTCGGCGACATCGCCGAGCTCGCCGGGCTGGCCGCGCCGGACATCGCCGTCGTGCTCAACGTCGGCCAGGCCCACCTCGGCTCGTTCGGCGAGCGCGAGGCTATCGCCCGGGCCAAGAGCGAGCTGGTGCGGGGGCTGGCACCCGGCGGCACCGCCGTGCTCAACGCCGACGATCCCCGCGTGGCCGCCATGCGCTCGTGCACCGGCGGCCCGGTGCTGACCTTCGGCCGAGCCGAGCACGCCGACGTCCGCGTGCTCGGCCTCACGCTGGACCGCCGCGGCCGCCCGTCCTTCACCCTGGCGAGCACCGAGGCCGCCGCGGCCGTCACGCTGCCGCTCGTCGGCGCGCACCAGGCACGCAACGCGGCAGCGGCCGCGGCGGCGGGACTGGCGGCCGGCGTACCCCTCGAAGCGGCCGCGGCCGCACTGGCCACCGCCTCGCTGTCGAAGTGGCGCATGGAGCCGCACGAGCTCGACGGCGGCGCGACGCTGCTCAACGACTCCTTCAACGCCAACCCCGACTCGGCCCGCGCCGCCCTCGACGCGCTCGCGGCCATCGACGGCCGGCGCCGCATCGCCGTGCTCGGCGAGATGCTCGAGCTCGGCGACGACAGCGCGGCCGAGCACCGCGCCGTCGGGGAGTACGCCGCGGCCCGGGCCGACGTGGTCCTCACGATCGGCGAGGCCGCCCGGCCGCTGGCCGCCGGCGCCGGCGCACGGGCGGTGCCGCTGTCCGGCAACGACGCGGCCGTGGACTGGCTGCGCGAGCACCTGACCGCCGACGACGTGGTGCTCGTCAAGGCCTCCCGAGCGGCCCGCCTCGACGAGGTCGCCGCCGCGCTCCTGACCCCATAGCGCGGACTTGCATCCGGTACCCGGGTACAGGCTTATCGTCGAAGTCCACCACCGCAAGGAGCTGCGATGACCTTCGACATACCCGACGCCTGCACCCTGCCGGCCGCCGACCGGCCGCTGCGCCTGGCCGAGTTCGACGCCCTGTTCAGCACCTCGGCCCGCACGGTCACCACCCTGAGCCCCACCCACGCCCGGATGCACCTCACCGGCCCCGCCGGCCTCGAGGCCACCGTGCGGGACCTCACCACCCGCGAGACCGCCTGCTGCTCGTTCTTCACCTTCACGGTCACCCCGCAGCCCGCCGAGGACGGCGAGGCGCTCGTCCTCGACGTCGAGGTTCCCGCCGCCCACACCGGCGTCCTCGCCGCGCTCACCGCACGCGCGTCCGGCCCGACATCGTGACCAGCCTCCCCGAACCCGAAGGACGGGCCGGGCTGCGCTCCGGCGAGGTCGCCGGGCAGGCCGGGGTGAACATCCAGACCCTGCGGTACTACGAGCGCCGTGGCCTGCTCGCCCCGCCCGACCGCTCCCTGGGCGGGCACCGGCTCTACCCGCCCGGCACCGTCGCCCTGCTCCAGGTCATCAAGGCCGCGCAACGGCTCGGCTTCACCCTCGACGAGGTCGCCGAACTCCTCGACACCGGCCGCCGGCACCCGACCCCCGACCTGCGCCAGCGCGCCATCGACAAGATCGCCGAGGTGGACGCGAAGATCGCCGACCTCACCGCGATCCGCACCGCTTTGACGGAGGTCGTCGACGCCCGCTGCGACTCCCTCACCAACTGCACCTGCGCCGACTGCCCGATGCCGATGCTGACCATCGGCACCCGCCCCGACCTCGACGGAGACCTCGCATGAGCCTGCCCCTGCGGCCCGCGCCCGCCCGCCACGAGCAGCCGCCGGTGGACGACGGACCGCCGCTGCGGTCCAAGGTCAGCGGGGTCCTCGCCGCGATCGCCTGCGCCGCCTGCTGCGCCCTGCCGCTGCTCGTCGCCACCGGCGTGCTCACCACGGCAGGCGCCGCGATCCTGCAGAAGACGCTCCTCGCCGTCTCCGCCGGCCTCGCCGCGACCGGGCTCGGCCTGTGGTGGCTGCACCGGCGCCGCAGCGCCCGGCGCGCCGCCGCAGCCGCCGCGAGCTGCGGCGGCGCGGGCGGCTGCGGCTGCCGACCGGCGGTGGGCTAGACAGGAACCGGAGTCTGCAGCCGCTTGCCGCGCCCGCGCATCTCCTCGTACCAGCCCCAGTCCTCGTTCTGGTCGATGACGGTCTGCAGGAAGCCCTCCACCGTCTCGGTGCGGGCCCAGTCCCGCTGGAGCTCACACGCGACCGAGTTCCACGTCGTGGGCTGCGCCCCGGCGTGGTTGATGCGCTCCAGCGCATTCTTGTGCGACTCGATCGTCGTGCCACCGAGCGCGTCGACGACCGGGAAGACCTGGTACCCCTCGTTGAGCGCGTCGAGGCTCGGGAACAGCAGGCACGCCTCGGTCCACAGCGCGCACATGATCAGCTTCCGGCGCCCCGTGGCCTTCACCGCGTCGAGGAACTCCTTGTCCTCCCACGCGTTGATCTGCGTCCGGTCGTACGAGGGAATGTCGGCGAGCTCGTTCTTCAGCTGCGGAACCGTGTCCGGGTTCACGCCCGACTTCACGTTCACGGTCGACAGCACGGTCGGCACATTGAACACCCGGGCGAGGCGCGCGAGCGCGACCATGTTGTTGAGCATCCGCCCGGTGTTCATGGACCGTACCGTGTAGATCTGCGGCGGCTGGTAGTCGATGATCACGAGTGCCGCGTTTCCCGGGCTCAGCAGGTGGTCCTTCGCCGGGTCACGCTTGGGAAGGCTTGTCATGGCGTCCTCCTCGCTGCGACTGGCCGTAAGGCGAGCGGCTGCGACTGGCCGTAAGGCGGAGCGGCACGCTCACCACCGTCGGCACCGAGCTACCCCCGCCCGTCCAGGAGAAACCCGGCGCCGACCGCCCGACTGCCTACGAGACCGCGCCCGACTGGGTGAGCAGCGTGGTGTACCAGCCGTCCGACGGGTGATTCGTCGCCGGATAGTTGGCCGGCGGGTTCGTCGCGTAGCTCGCGCTGTCGAAGTCCCAGCCGCGGACGATGTGCCCACCCTGCCGGGCCGCGGTGATGAAGGCGCTGTTGCTCGCGGTCGAGGCGTAGAACAGGGCACCCTCCTGCAGGACGGCGGCGTCCCCGGCCTGGAACTCGTCGAATGCGGTCTGGACGTACCGGATCCGCTCGGTGCTCACGAGGCCGGTCGAGTACAGCAGCGTCTGCGCGGGGGCGGCACCGTCGGCGCCGGTGCGCACCGAGACCCGGGCGCCGCCGGCCGTCGCGGTCGCCGTGTCGAACAGGGCGTCCGAGGTCTTGCCGTTGCCGCTCCACGCGACCGTCATCGCGCCGGCGCTGAGCGTGCCGGTCCAGTTCCAGTTCTGGCTGCTGGACTGGCTGCGGTGGACCTCCCGAACGGTGGTGCCGCCGCCGGTGAACCGGATCGTCGGCAGGACGCCGGTGTCGTACTGACGGCTGGGCGACCAGGTGATGTCGCCGTCGTCGCCGATCGTCCCGACGTGGTACCAGAGGGTGTCGGCGGTCTGCGACTTGTGCACCTCGACCAGCTGGCCGTTGTCGCTGAGTGCGACCGCCGGGGTCGTCCCGGAGTCGTAGCGGCCGTGACGCAGCCAGGTGATCCGGCCGTCGGCGCCGTAGGTGCCGGTCCAGTACCAGAGCGCGCCGGATCCCGAGTCGTGCACCTCGACGACCTGGCCGCGCGCGTTGATGGCGACCGCCGGGTGGAAGCCGGCATCGCGGCGGTATTCGGTGCGGCTCCCGGCGTCGCCGGACAGCAGCGTCAGGACCCGGCCGCGCAGCGACCCGATCGTCCCCAGCGCCCCCGGCACGTCCTTGGCCATCAGCAGCCGCGACCCGAACACGTCGCGCAGCTCCTGGTTGAGCGCGGACAGGTTCCCGGCCGCGAACGACGGGTTGTCGGTCAGGTCGTCCTTGAGGTCGAGCATCACCACCAGCGGCGCGTGCGACGGGTGCGCCGCGGACCACGCCGAGACGCTCTGCAGCCAGTCGCGCAGCAGGTTGGAGGCCGGGTTGCCGGTGTGGTCGACCGCGTCGCCGGGGCCGTTGTGCCCGATCGAGTAGTCGTGGTTCGTCGCGTACCCGTTGTCGTGGACGTCGAACTCGACGAAGCGCACGCCGCTGTCGAGCTGAGCGGTGATCGAGCCCCTGCTCCCACCGACGTTGCCCGAGTAGCTGTTGTGGGTGGCCCGGAACACCGCCGACGCGAAGGGCAGACTGTCGCCCGGCGTGGCGGCGAAGCTCACCGCCGGCGCCGCGAGTGCCACGGCGCCGGCGATGGCGAGCGCGACCGCCGCCGCGGACGATCGCCGTCCACGCGCGAGACGCAGAGCTGTCATGTGAAGGCCTCCAACCCGGAGCGCGCCACCCCGGCACGTCGGCCTTCATCTATGTCATGTACTCGGCGTCGGGCTCAATGAGCCCCCGGTGAACGTTCGCGGTCGGAAACATCAATACGAGTAGCCCCGCTGGGAGATCCAGTCGGCCAGCTTCGGGGCGCTGACCCAGTAGGTGCCGTCGCCCCGGGGGTTGGCCGGATCGGCGATCTTCACCGTGCTGCCACCGTCCTGGTATCCCACGACGGTGAGGTAATGCCCGCCTTCGTAGGAGTGGAAGACACCGGCGTTGTCCGTGAGGTGCCCGGCGATGTTGGCGACGACCGCCCGCCCGCTGCTGATGGTGGACACCACGTCGGCCTGCAGCTGCTTCGCCTGCGCCGACGTCGCCGGGTAGGCCGGGATCTCCCTGGTCCGGTACACCGTCTTGCCGTCGCCGATCACGCTGTTGAGCACCCGGGTGGTGTCCAGGGCCGAGTTCGTCCCGTTCGTGGTGGTGCCCAGCATCGACGCGGCCCGGTCCTGGGTGATGGCGTGACCCGCCGCCGTCAGCGCGATCCGGGTGGCCGCCGGGCCGCAGTAGTAGAAGTTGGGCTGCAACTGGAAGTCATAGGCGAGCACCTTCTCCGCGGGGGCCGCGGGGGCCGCCGGCGTCGACTGCGTCGGCGCCGGAGCGGACGGGTCGGGCACGGCCCGGGCGGCATCAAGCCCGCCCGCCGGCGCACCCACCGCGGCAGCGGGGGCCGACGACGTGTCGGCGGCCTGGCCACACGCGCTGACGGCCGCGGCGGTCGCGGCGAGCAGCGCGCCCGAGATCGCGACCGCTCGCACCCGGCGCATGCCTCGGATGCGGCCGGCCTGCTCACGTACGGGTTCAGCATGCATTGCGACTCTCCTCAACACCCCGCGCAGGGGCGATCGATCAGGGTTGAGCATCGGGGGTTGTGCGCGCAGCACGGCGCTCGGGGCAGGCCGCATGGGCCGGCCACCGCAACACGGCGTGGCAGCGCGGAGCAACGCGTCCCGGCTCGCCCGCAGCGCAGTCGGCGCCGCGCGGCGGCGGTCCGCCCTACGTGTGGTTAGCGCTCGGCCGCCGATGATCGACGCAGACCCGGGCGCGCACGCTCCGGGCGAGATTGGCTGCAGCTGGGGTTGCGGCTGTGCACAGGCGAATCTCCCTTACGCATCCGCTTACCGGGTTAGCTGACGGATTCGGGCGCGAAGGTCGCCCTACCGCGGGCACTCGGCCCACGGATTCACCCCAGACGTGCGGTGGGTCCCCGGCTCGTGCATGGCACGACTCAGCGGGCCCGTCCCGGCGCCACCTGTTGTGGGCACGAACCGGGTCGAGCGATCAATGACGTTACGCAAGGCCACAGGCCCTGCAAACACCTGCTAGCCGGAAGAACTGCTCTCCGCGCAACTACGCAACGCGGCGTTGCCCGCACTGTCCGATCAGGACGTGACATGCCGTCAGCCGCCGGCCCACGGACCGTCAGATCCGTGGGCCGGCGGCTGACGGTTGCTCAGTCCAGGGCCAGGGTCAGGGTGTGCTCGGTGGCGGAGCCGGACACGCGGGGCCCTCGCCGCGGGCCGCGCGGCCCGGTGACCCAGCACACGGTCCAGCCCTCGGTCAGGTGCTCCAGCCCGCGGGTCACGACCGCTTGCAGCTGCGATCCCGTCCGGGTCACGTCGACGACCACACGCTCCTCGCCGGCCGCGTCGAAGAGCGTGGCGACGCGCCGGTCGCCGTCGGCCATCCCGAACACCTCGAACACCGGGGCGAGCGCGTCGTCGTAGTCGGGCCGGTCGGTGCGTGCGCCGAGGGCGATCACCGATCCGGGCCGCACCAGCAGGGGAAGCGACGAGAAGTCGTGCCGCTGCCGGACCCAGCCGGGCCCGCTCACCGTGGTGCCGTCGAGGTAGCTGGTCCACGCCCCGCCGGGCAGGTAGAACTCGACGTCTCCCTCGTCGCTGAAGACCGGCGCGACGAGCAGGTCCGGGCCGAGCATGTACTGCCGATCGAGGAACGACGACGTGCGATCCTGCGGGAACTCGAGCAGCATCGCTCGCATGACCGGTATCCCGCGCCGGTGCGCGTCCACGGCCGCCGCCCACAGATAGGGCATGAGGGCATTCTTGAGCTGCGCGAACTGCCGGGTGACGGTGACCGCCTCCTCGTCGAACGCCCACGGCACCCGGTACGACTCCGAGCCGTGCAGCCGCGAATGCGAGGAGAGCAGACCGAATGCCACCCAGCGCTTGAAGAGCGCGGCGGACGGCGTGCCCTCGAATCCGCCGATGTCGTGGCTCCAGAAGCCGAAGCCGCCCAGGCCGAGGGAGAGCCCGCCGCGCAGCGAGTCGGCCATCGCGGTGTACGTCGACTCGCAGTCGCCGCCCCAGTGCACGGGGAACTGCTGGCTGCCGACGGTGGCGGAGCGGGCGAAGAGCACGGCCTCGCCCTCGCCCCGGTGCCGGCGCACCTCGTCGAAGACCGTCTGGTTGTACAGCAACGGATAGTAGTTGTGCATGAGCTGCGGGTCCGACCCGTCGAACCACACCACGTCCGTGGGGATCCGCTCGCCGAAGTCGGTCTTCACGGCGTCCACCCCGGACTCGAGCAGCGTCCGGATCTTGCCCGCGAACCATTCGCGCGCGGCCGGATTGGTGAAGTCGACGATGCCCATGCCCGCGACCCACAGGTCCGACTGCCACACGGTGCCGTCCGGGCGGCGCAGCAGATAGCCGGCCGCGGCGGCCTCCTCGAACACGGGCGAGCGCTGGCCGAGGTACGGGTTGATCCAGACGCTGCGCCGCAGCCCCCGGTCGCCGAGCCGGCGCAGCATCTTGTCCGGCTCCGGGAACACCCGCCGGTCCCACTCGAAGTCGCACCAGTGCAGGGCGCGCATCCAGTAGCAGTCGAAATGGATCACGCTCAGGGGCAGGTCCCGCTGCGCCATGCCCTCGACGAAGTGCGTGACCGTCGCCTCGTCGTAGTCGGTGGTGAACGAGGTCGACAGCCACAGGCCGAACGACCACCGCGGCGGCAGGGCGGGGCGGCCGGTCAGCGCCGTGTACTTGCGCAGGATCTCCGCCGGTGTCGGGCCGTAGATCACCAGGTACTCGAGCTGCGGGCCGGGGGTCGAGAACTGCACGGCGGAGACGATCTCGGACGCCACCTCGAACGAGACCCGCGCCGGCGAGTTGACGAAGACCCCGAAGCCGGCGTCGGTCAGGAAGAAGGGGACCGACTTGTACGCCTGTTCGCTGGCGGTCCCGCCGTCCTGGTTCCAGCTGTCGACGACCTGCCCGTTCTTGACGAAGGGCGTGAAGCGCTCTCCGAACCCGTAGACGTTGGCCCCCACCGGCAGCGTCAGGCGCTCGATCATGAAGTCGCCGGCGGCGGCATCGGTCATCGAGGCCAGCGACTTGAAGCCCGAGGACGTCAGCGGGGTACCGGCGCCGAGGAACCGCAGCCCCCACGGCCCGGCGGCCGCCGCCTCGACGCTGAGGTCGCCGGCGGTCAGCCGGACCGCCGCGTCGTCGCGTTCGACGCGCACCTCGACCGGGGCCGGCGAGATCTCGAACCGCACCGACGGGCGTTCGAGCACCGCGCGGTGGCTGGCCCGCACGCGCACCACGTCCGGGGCGGGCGCGGAGAGCTCCACCGTGATCGTGGGCGTGTTGAGCACGGAGCCGCGGTGCTCGTTGCGTTTGGTCAGCACCGCGATCGAGGCGGTGGCCTCGCCGGTGCGCACGTCCAGCGCGTCGGTCGCGTACCGCGCCGTGACGCCCTCGCGCAGCAGCCAGTAGCCGTCGTTGAACTTCATCGCGATCTGTCCCAAGAAGTCGTCGGGGTGGGAGGGTTACGCATGGCGCGCCGCCGTGCTCTGCCGGATCGTGAGCTCGGGGGCGATGAGTCGGGTCTGCGCGGTGCCGTCGCCGTCGACCTGCCGCAGGACCATCTCGACGGCGGCCCGGCCGATCTGCTCGGCCGGGACGGCGACCCCGGTCAGCTCGACGACCTGGTTGACCGCCGTCTGCTCCGGGCAGAGCGCCACCACGGAGATGTCCTCGGGCACCCGCAGGTCGAGGCGGCGCAGCGTGCCGAGGACCGCCCCGAGGATGCCCTCGTTGTGCACGACGAGGGCCGTCGGCCGCGGCCGCTTCGCCAGTTCCCGTTCGAGGAGCGCGCTCGCGGCCTGGTACGCCGGCTCGCTGGGGCACCACCGGCCGTCGATGCCGTGCCGCCGGACGGCGGACTCGAAGCCGGCCGCGAACGCCAGGGCATAGCCGCTGCGGCGCTCGTACACGGCGCCGGGTGACCCGAGCATGAGGACCGAACCGTGCCCGAGTTCGACCAGGTGCTCGACGCAGGCCTCGGCGGCCCGGGCGAAGTCGAGGTCGACCCAGACCAGGCCGCCGGCCTTCTGCGTCGTGCCGATGAGCACGGCCGGCAGGCCCAGCGCTCGCAGCACCGGCAGGCGGGCGTCGTCGGCCTCGATGTCCATCACGATCACCGCGTCGACCAGCGCCGTCTCCCTGACCCGGCGTACCCCTTCCACGCCCTCGCTCTGGGTCAGCAGGAGGATGTCGTGGTCGTGGTCCCGGGCCGCCGCGGCGATCCCGGCGACGAACTGCATGATGACCGGGACGTTGTTGTCCGCGCGCAACGGCGCCATCAGGGCGAGGGTGTTGGTCCGCTTGCTGGCCAGGGCCTGCGCCGTGGCGTTGGGACGGTAGCCGAGCTCGGCGACGCTGCGGGCGATCCGCTCGCGCGTCGACGCCGAGATCGGCCGCTTGCCGGACAGCGTGTAGCTGACCGTGCTGACCGACACCCCCGCGTGCCGAGCGACGTCGGCGATGGTGACCACTACCGGGGGCCCTCGCCGGCCGTGTGCTCCGCGATGACCTGGCGGTACCAGTACGCGCTGTCCTTGGGCACGCGCTCCTGGGTTCGGTAGTCGACGTAGAACAGCCCGAACCGGATCGAGTAGCCCAGATCCCACTCCAGGTTGTCCAGCAGCGACCAGACGTAGAGGCCGCGCACGTCGGCCCCCTCGCCGACCGCCCGCGCGATCGACTCCACGCACGTGCGCAGGTAGTCGATGCGGGGCTGGTCCTTCACCCTGCCGTCCGGGTCGACGTAGTCGTGCACCGAGGCGCCGACCTCGGTGACGTACATCGGCAGCTCACGGTACTCGCGGTGGACCCGGGTGAGGCAGTCGTACAGGCCGGCCGGCTTCGCCGCGATGCCGGCGCTCATCATCGGGCCGGGCGGGTCGATGAGCCGGGCGCCGAGCACCGGCACCGCCGGATCGGCCTTCACGATGTGGTTGAGGTAGTAGTTCACCCCGAGGAAGTCGATCCCGGTGCCGATGACCTCCAGGTCGGCCTCGCGGACCACC
This sequence comes from Dactylosporangium sp. NPDC000244, assembly GCF_040300725.1. NCBI lineage: Bacteria > Bacillati > Actinomycetota > Actinomycetes > Micromonosporales > Micromonosporaceae > Dactylosporangium > Dactylosporangium sp. NPDC000244. The sequence continues at coordinate 349,269 of NZ_JBEPEH010000003.1, read as the reverse complement.
GCCGGGTCGGACAGCGTCGGGAAGAGCTGGTCGAGGTCCTGCGGGTAGGACCCGCGCAGGAGCGGGTCCAGGTACACGCGGTTCTGCTCGCCGTCCAGGAGCCGGGCCGCCGCGACATCGGCGGGCGCGTCCGACCACGGCCGGACCACCGCCATGGACAGCGTGATGCCCACCTGCGCGGAGCCCGGCGCCAGGGCCCGGAAGCGCTGCACGGCCTCCCCGTGCCCGAGCAGCATGTGGTGGATAGCGGTTCCGGCCTTGTGGTAGTCGCGGTAGCCGGGCGCGTGCAGCCCCCGCGAGTAGCCCTGCCCGATGACGGTCCAGGGTTCGTTGTGGGTCAGCCACAGCGGGACCCGGTCGGCCAGGCGCTCGAGTACCACCTGGGCGTAGTCGGCGAAGTGGTGCGCGGTGTCGCGGTTGAACCAGCCGCCCTCGTCCTCCAGGGCCTGCGGCAGGTCCCAGTGGAAGAGCGTCACCATCGGCTCGATGCCGTGTTCGAGCAGGGTGTCCACGACCCGGTCGTAGTGGTCGAGCCCGGCCTGGTTCACCGTACCCCGGCCCTGCGGGAGGATCCGCGGCCACGAGATCGAGAACCGGTAGGCGTTCAGCCCGAAGTCGGCCATGAGCCGCACGTCCTCGGGGTACCGGTGGTAGTGGTCCGCCGCGACGTCCCCGGTGTCGCCGTTGAACGTGCGGCCCGGCGTGTGGCTGAACGTGTCCCAGATGGACTGGCCGCGGCCGTCCTCCCGGGCGGCGCCCTCCACCTGGTAGGCGGCCGTGGCGCTGCCCCACCGGAAGTCCGCGGGCAGTGCCGCCAGGGCTTCCGGGCCGACGCTGTTCGAGTGCTCCGGCATCGTCACGTCCGTGTCCCCTTGTTCTTGCGGCGCGCGCTCATGTCGAGCGTCACGGCGGCGAGCAGGATCAGCCCCGTCGCGATGATCTGGGTCGCCGCCGTCTGGCCGATGAGGGCGAGCCCGTTCTGAACGCTGCTGATGACCAGCGCGCCCAGCAGCGCGCCGACGACCCGGCCCCGCCCGCCGAACAGGCTGGTGCCGCCGATGACCGCGGCCGCGATCGCGTTGAGCGCGGCATTGCCACCGCCGGAGTTGACGGACACGGCGAACCCGCGCGAGGCCTCCAGGATGCCGGCGAAGGCGGCCAGGGCGGAGGCGATCACGAACACGGTGATCCGCAGGGAACCGACGCGGACTCCGGTGCGCCGGGCCGCCTCCGCGTTGCCGCCGACGGCGTAGATGTGCCGGCCGAACACCGTGAACCCGGTGACGACGGCCAGGGTCACGGTGACGGCCAGGACGGCCACCAGCATGTACGGCACGCCGAGGTAGCTGTCGAGGACGAGCATCACCACGATCGGCGCCGCGACGATGGCCAGCACCCGGCCCAGGTCCGCCGCGAGGGAGTTCGTGCCGTACCCGGCCCGCTGGGACAGGTACCGGCGCACGACGACCCATCCCGCGCCGGCCAGGGCGACGAGCATTGTCAGGGTCCACCCCACCGGCCGGGGCAGGTAGTTCGAGGCGATGCTGGTGATCACCGAGTCCTCGATGCGCAGCTGGCCGTTCTGGTCGGAGAGCAGGATCAGCTGCGCCCCCTGCCAGACGAGCATGCCGGCGAGCGTCACGATGAACGACGGCGCCTTGAAGGCCACGATCCAGGAGCTCTGGACGAGCCCGATCAGGGCCCCCAGGGCGATCGCGAGCGCGATCGCCGCCCACGCGGGCCAGCCGTGCAACGCCGACATGATGCCCATGACGCAGGCCGTGACGCCGCTGACCGCGCCGATCGACAGGTCGATCTCGCCGATCAGCAGGACGAGCATGATGCCGAGCGTCAGCACCACCAGGGTGCCGGTCTGCAGGATCAGGTTGGACAGGTTGCGGGGCGTCAGGAACGCCGAGTTCGCCGCCTGGAAGCCCACGGCGATGCACACCAGGCCGACGAGCACCGGCCAGGGGCCGAGATCGCCGCTGAACCTGGTCAGGCGCGCACGGGATCGCGCCGCGGACGGTGCGATCGACACCTCGGTACTCATGCTCGTTTCCCCCCGAGAGGCACCACGTTGCCGCCGGTGATCGCCGCGATCACGTCCTGTGGGGTCGACTCGGCCGGGGTGAAGACCCCGGCCCCCTCGCCCAGACGCAGCACGGTGATCCGGTCGGCGAGCTCGAACACGTCGACCATGTTGTGCGAGATCAGGACCACCGAGACACCGCGCTCGCTCAGCGTGCGGATGAGCCGGTAGACGGTGGCGGTCTGCTGCACGCCGAGGGCCGCCGTCGGCTCGTCGAGGACGACGACCTTCGACCCCCACAGCACCGCACGGCCGACCGCGATCGCCTGGCGCTGGCCGCCCGAGAGCGCGGCGACCGGGGTGCTCAACGCCGGCAGGGTCACCGCCAGTTCGTCGAGCACCTGCCGCGCGTGGTGGCTCATCCGACCCCGCGCGAGGAACCGCCCGAACAGCCCCTGCCGCGGGCTGCGCAGCTCGCGACCCAGGTACAGGTTGGCCACGACGTCGAGGTTGTCGCACAGCGCGAGGTCCTGGTAGACCGTCTCGATCCCGGCCCGGACGGCGTCCTGCGGGCTGGTGATGCTGACCGGCTCGCCGTCGACCCGGATGGTCCCCGCGTCGGCGGGCTGCGCCCCGGACAGGGTCTTGACGAGCGTCGACTTGCCCGCGCCGTTGTCACCGACCAGCGCCATGATCTCGCCCGGCCGCACTTCGAGGTCGACCCCGCGCAGCGCGTCGACGCTGCCGAAGCTCTTGCGGATGCCGTGCATCTCCAGGCGCAGGTCGGAGCCGGAGCCGCGGCTGCGCTCAGAAGTCACACTTGCTCGCAACGTCGCCGGTGCAGATCTGGGCCTTGGTGACGAAGCCGTCGTCGAACACCTGCTTGATGTTCGCGCGGTCCACCGCCATGGGCTGCAGGAACAGGGCGGGAACCGCGTTGCCGCCGTTGTCGTAGGTGTCGGTCAGGCCCGTCTCGTTCGGCTTGCCCATCGCCAGCGCCACGGCGGCCTTGGCGGCGGCCTGCGCCTGCTTGTGCAGGTCCTTGTAGACGGTCATGGTCTGGTTGCCCAGCAGGATCTCCTGCAGCCCCGCGACCGTGGCGTCCTGGCCCGTGACGACGACCTTGCCGTTGAGCTGGCGAGACTTCAGCGAGGCGATGACGCCGCCGGCCAGTCCGTCGTTGGCGGCGAGGATGCCGTCGACCTTGTCGCCGAGCTTGGTCAGCGCCTGGTCGGTCTGGGCCTGGGCCTTGGTCGCCTCCCAGTTGGGGGTGTCCGCCTCGTAGCCGATCTTGATCTTGCCGGACTGGACCGCCGGGTCGAAGACCTCGTGCGCGCCCTTCTTGAACGCGATGCACGCCTCGCACACCTGGGCGCCGTTCATGACCGCGATGTTGGCCCCGGGGCTGGCGTGGTCGACGATGTACTTCGCCTGCAGGCGACCGACCTCGAGGTTGTTGAAGGTGATGTACCCGTCGAGGTGCGCCTTGGCGATCAGCCCCTCGTAGGAGATCACGGCGACGTGCTCGCGTTTCGCCAGGTCGACGACCGGGAGCGCCCCCTCGGCGGTGATCGGGTTGATCACCAGGACCTTGGCGCCCTGGGTGATCGCCGACTCCGCCTGCTGCAGCATCGCCTGGTCGTTGGGGGCGGTGCTGGCGATGACCTTTGCGCCCGGCGCCAGCGTCTGGACGGCCTTTTCGAACGCGGGCCGGTCCTGCGTGTCCCACCGGGTGGACGAGGTCGCGTCGGGCGAGATCCACCCGATGACGACGTCCTTGGACGAGTTCGCCGGGGCGTCCGCGCCCTGGTTCCCGCCGCCACCGCACCCGGTCAGAAGTAAGGCCGCCGCGGCGGCCGTTGCCATGATTCGCTTCATGTCAGCTCCGTCTTGTTCACAACGTTCCGAAGCATCTGTCGAAGCGCTTCGACAGCCGCCTAGCAGGTAAGCTAGCCGCTTGTCTCGGCATCGTCAACATCAAGTTACCGGACTGTTGCGCCGCGCTCGGCGGCGCGTTTCCCGAGGCCATTGACGGTGTCCCACCGCCCCGCCGGCCGCCGCCGCGACCACGGCGGGCCGGCGCCGTTGTGACAGGTCCACCGCCGGGCGGCCGCGGCCGCGGCCATTTCAAGATCGTTGCACGCCGGTCGGGCCCGCGGGCGCGGATTGCCCTGTCGCGCCGAAGCCGTTGACCCGCTCCGGCGGCGAGGGCATCTTCGACACTGCCGGCAAGGCGACACGGGAGGGGCTGGCATGCGCGTTGATCGGACCGAAGGAGCGGCACGGCGGCTCAGCGCTCCGGCATGGTGGTTCGTCGCCGGGTACGGCGTGTCCGCGGTCGGCACCGGGCTGTGCTATCCATTTCTGGCCATCTATCTCAGCCAGTTCCGCGGGTTGTCCGCCGGAGCGATAGCGCTGCTGCTGCTCATCCTGGCCGGTGCGGCCGTGCCGATGTCGGTCGCCGGGGGCTGGCTCGTGGACCGGCACTCGCCGCGGGTCGTGGCGATCGCCGCGCTGCTGGTGCAGACGGCGGGCTGGCTGCTGGTCGCGCTCGGGTCCGGCTACGCCGCCGAGCTGGCGGCGGTCCTCGTCATCGGGGTCGGGACCGGCACATTCCTGCCGGCCGTGGTGCCGATCATCACCGCGCTCAGCGCCACCGCCGAGGCCAAGGTTCGCACGATGTCGCTGCGCTACCTGCTGCTCAACCTCGGCCTCGGGGCCGGGGCCGGGCTCGGCGGTGTGCTGCTCGGCTCCGCCGCGAGCTATCGGTGGATGTGCGCGGCGAACGGGGTCAGCTGCGCGGTGTACGCGCTGATCATCCTCCTCCGCGTGCCGCTGCCGCGACCGGACGGCGACGCGGCGGAGGACCGGGCGCGGCTCGTGCGGTTCCGGCCGGGCCTCAACTACGTCCTCCTGCTCGTCGCGCAGCTGCTGCTGGTCACCTTCGGGCTGGCCCAGGTGGAGAGCGGCGTGCCGCTGATCGTCCGCACCGAGATGTCCGGCTCCACCACGCTGGTCGGCGGTCTCTACGCCGTCGCCACGGCCGTGGTCCTGATCGGGCAGCTGCCGGTGTCCCGCTGGGTCGAGCGGGTGCACAAGACCCGGGCCCTGATCACCATGGGACTGATGTGGGCGGTGGCCTGGCTGCTGGGCTACACCGCCGGAGCGCTCACCGGCGGCCCCCAGGTCGCGCTCCTGGCCGTCATGATGGTCACGTTCGCGCTGGGCGAGTGCGCGTACAGCCCCGCGTTCTACACGCTCGTCGAGCGGATCGCCCCGAAGGGCGCCCTCGGCCGCTCCTCCGGCGCGGCGTGGGCGGTGTTCCAGGTCGGCAACACCATCGGCCCGCCGATCGCGGTGTTCCTGGTCGGCGGCAGCGTGCCGCTCTGGCTCGTGCTGGCCGCGGCCGCCGTGGCCGCCGCGGTGCTGATCCTGATCGTCGACCGGCGGATGCACGCCGCACCCCGGCCGGCGCTCCCCGCGCGGTGACGCCGGCCCGGCCGGGCGGAGGGCCTCCCGAGCGGACCGTAGGTGCCGCCCGGGCCGCGCGCATGAGTAGTCATTGCTCAACACGAATCCGCCCCTACAGTTGCGCCGGTCGGCCGGGGCGGTGAGCATAGGGGCGCGGCGACGTCCCGGCACCGCACGGATGGTGTCGCACGACCGCGCGTCGCCGCCGACACGCGTGGGAGCCACGGTGACTGCGACGACCCTTGCCACCCCGGCGGTGCACTGGCCGCTCGTGGGCCGATCGACCGAGGTGGAGCACCTGTCCGCGCTGCTCGGCGGGTCCGACGAGGCCGGCGTGCTGCTCACCGGCGAGGCCGGCGTCGGCAAGTCCCGGCTGGCGCAGGAGGTTGCGCGGCGGTGTACGGACGCCGGCATGCTGGTGTCGACCCTGTCCGGCTGGGAGGCGGCCGACGGGTTGCCGCTCGCCGCGGCGGCCCCGCTGCTGCCGGCCGCGGGCGGCGACGGGCTGGCCCGCGCGTTCGCCGCGGCCACCCGGGCGCTGCGGCAGCGGGCCGCGGACCGGCCGGTGCTGCTGCACATCGACGACGCCCAGCACCTCGACGCCGCGTCGACCGCCCTCGTGCAGCACCTGGTCGGCGCCGTGCCCGCCAAGCTGCTCGTGACCGCCCGGCCCGAGGCGATGGACGCCCCGGCGCTGCGGGCGCTGCAGGCCCGCCCGACGCTGCAGCGGGTGTCGATCGGGCCGCTGCGACCGGCGGCCGTCGACGCGCTGATCCGCGCCGTGCTCGGCGGCCCGCTCGACCGGCTCACCCTGCGCCGGCTCACCGGGATCACCCGCGGCAACCCGCTGTTCCTGCGGCACCTCGTCGACGCCGGGCTCGCCGCGGGCCGGCTGCGCCCGGTCGACGGGCTGTGGCGCTGGCACGGCACGATCTGCTCCCACGAGGGCCTGCGCGACCTCGTCGCCGACGTCCTGCGCCGCCTCGACACGCAGGAGCGCGCCGCGCTGCGGTACGTGGCGCACGGCGAGCCGATGTCCGCCGACGCGCTGGAGACGCTGGCCCCGCTGCCGGTGCTGGAGGCCCTGGAGCGGCGGCAGCTGATCCGGGTCGACCGCGTCGCCCAGGGGCTGCTGGTGCGGTGCGGCCACCCGTTGTACGGCGAGCTGATGCGCGCCACCGTCTCCGACCGCGACCGCCGGGCGGTCTACAGGCGGCTGGCCGCGGCGGTCGACGCCGCCGGCATGCCCGGCCCCGGCGCACACCTGCGCTCGGTCCTGTGGCGCCTGGCGGCCCGGGAGCCGGTGCCCGTGCCGGACATCCTGCGCGCCGCGCGGGACGCCCTCGACCGCGGCGACGCGGTCCGCGCCGAGTCCCTGGCGCGCAGCGCCGGTGCGGCCGGGGTGGAGGTGCTGGCCGGCGCGCTCGTCGCGCAGGACAACGCGGTCGCGGCCGAGGCGCTGCTCGACGCCGGCCACGAGCACCTGCCGCCGGCCGACCGCGCCGGGCTGGCCGCCCTGCGGGCCCTCAACCTGTTCTGGGGCCTGCGTCGCCCGGAGCAGGCCGCGGCGGTGGTCGACCGGGCCCGCCGGACCCTGCCCGCCGAGCAGCGCGCCGACCCGCGGCTCGGCGTGGCCGCGCTGGCGCTGTCCGTCTTCGGCGACGGCCGCGGCGACGGGGCCCTCTCCGACGGGGTGACCGACAGCGTCGTCGCCGGGGCCGCGTCCGCGATCCGCGCGTACGCCGCGGTCTTCGCCGGCGCCCCGGCCCGGGTCGTGGCCGGGTTCCGCGACGGTGACCTGGCGGCGCCCCGCGCGTGGGCGTCGATGCGCGGCGCGGCCGCGGCCTGCCACGTCCACGCACTGGCCATGGCCGGCGAGCTGCCGGCCGCCCTGTCCACCGGGCGCGCGTACCACCGGGCGGCGCTCCCCCGCGGCGCCGCGTCGGAGGTGGCGATGCTGTCGCTGGAGCTGGGGGTCTGCGAGGTGTGGGCCGGGCGGCCCGTGCGCGCATTGCCCTACCTGCGGGAGGCGCGGGCCCTCATCGACGAGCACACCCCGTTCCCCATCCAGGCGTACGTGTTCAGCGAGTACGCCGCCTGCCTGGCCGCGCTCGGCCGCGGCGCGGCGGCCGCCTCGACGGTGCGGTACATGCGCGCGCGGCTGCCGTCCGGTTCGGTGCTCGGCGGGCATCTGGACATGGCCGAGGCTCGGTGCCGGGCCCATCGCGGTGACGCCGCCGGCGGCGCCCGGATCGCGGCGGCGCTCGGCGAGCGGTACCTGGCCCTGGACCGGCTCACGAGCGCCGCCGACAGCCTGTACCTGGCCGGTCGGCTGCGGCCGGGTGCCGAGGTGGCCGCGGCGCTGCGGCAGGCCGCGGACCGCGCCGACAGCCCGCTGTTCGTGGTCTTCGCCGACCACGTCGACGCGCTGGTGCACCGCGACGTGGACCGGCTGGCCGCCGCCTGCGAGGACCTGGCCGGGCGGGGCTACGCGGCGGTGGCGCTGGAGGCCGCGGCGTCGGGCGTACGCATGGAGGGGAAGGTTCGCGACAGCCGGTTCCGGCCGTTGCTCGCGACGCTCGGCGAGCGGTGCGAGGGGTTCGTGCCGCCCTGGGCTGAGGGCGTCGCCCGGCCGGCCGCGCTGACGGTCCGGGAACGTCAGATCGCCGACCTGGCCGCCGCCGGGCTGCCCAACGAGGCCATCGCCCAGCGGCTGCGGCTGTCGGTCCGCACCGTCGGCAACCACCTCTACCGCGTGTACCGCAAGCTCGGCGTGACCGGCCGCGACGGCCTCGCCCGGGTGCTGGCCGCGCCCGCGTCCCGACCGGCGGCCGTGGGGTGACCAGCGGCCGGGACGCGAGCCCATCCTTATGCGCGTCCTTATGCGCTGAGTGCGGTCGCTTCGGTGATGCTCGCCCAGCCGTTGGCCTCGGCGTTGTTCCACCACGCGTACTTCACGTAGCGAGCCGACCGGCCCGGGAACGTCGTCACCTCGGCCTGCAATGTGGTACCACTGCTGCGCCCCTCCCACGCCTTGGTGTACGTCACGCCGTCGACGGATGTGTAGATGGTGTAGTCGTTCCAGCGCACGTCACCACGGTGCCAGGCCACCCCGGCCCCGCAGATGGTGCGCTGCGTGCCGAGGTCGACGGTCAGGTACGCCCCGTAGCCGTACCCGGACCAGCGCGTCGACAGGTTCCCGTCCACCGCGTTGCGCGGCGGGTTCACATCCTCGTACGTGCTCGCCGACGCCGACACCACCGGCTGCACGCGGTTGCAGGTGGCCCCGGGGTTGATCTCCCGGATGCTCAGCCGGGTCACGTCGACGTCCTGGGCGAGGTCCCACCGGAACGTGGCGATCGGGCCGCCCCAGCGCACGACCTCGTCGCGGGTGCCGCCGCAGCGGTTGTCCTGAGCGATCGCCCAGCCGCCCTGGTCGTCGTAGGACGCGACCTGGGTCCACGTGTTGGTGTTGTTGCGGTCGAGGTACGTCTCCAGCCGCACCCCGGCCGCGGTGTTGAACATGACCGCCTTGAAGCCGACGAGCCGGCCCTGCACCGACGCGCCGGCGTTCTGCCAGGGCCGGCTGGCGTAGCCGTCGCCGCCGTCGTGGAACAGCTCCTTCTGCCATCGGGTGGCCCCGTCGCGGAAGCGCAGGTTCGCCTTGTACGCGGTGCCCCAGCAGGTCTCCGGGGTGGCGCCGCTGCCGGTGTGCCGGGCGCCGCGGGCATACCAGGTGAACTCCTGATCGGCGTCGGAGGTCGTGTTGAGCCGTACGTATCCCGTGATCTCCACATCGCGCCAGTCGGACGCGTCGTGCTGATACCCCACCTTGCGCAGCGTCGGCTGCGACCACACCAGACTGTTCTCGTCGCCGTGGTCGTAGGTGGCGCTCAGGACACCGAGTCGCGTGTTCGCCTCGGTCACCTTGAACGTGCCGTCCGAGTTGCGCCGCAGGGCCGGCCCGTCGAGCCGCGAGTCGCCGGCCGGGTTGGAGCCCAGGCGCCACACCTGCCCGCCGGCCTTCGTCGGGTACATCATGGCGATGCCGTCGGCGTCGTTGCCGATCGGGCCCGCGGCGGCCGCGGGCCGGGCCGCCACGGCGATGAGCGCGGTCGAGGCGAGCAGCGCCAGGGCGGTCATCGCGAGCAGCGCCCGGGCCAAGCCGGGTGCGGTTTTGAACATGGGTACGGACATGGTTACGGCCTCCGTTCGGGTGGGCTGAACGCATTCACGGTCGTTCCTCCATCGGCCATCGGTCATGAGCGATCCGTACTCAACCGCCGAGCCCCATCGGCCGGGAGCCCGCGGTGACCCCGGAACCCGGCGGGGCCGCGGCCGAGCAGCGCTGGCCGCTCGTGGGCCGCGCCGACACCGCCCGGCTCGCCGTCACGCTGCTGCGGCGCTCGGACGCCGTCGTCGTCATCGGCTCGGCCGGGCTCGGCAAGTCGCGGCTGGCCCGCCTGGTCCTCGACCGCTGCGGGGCGAGCGGCGCGCTCGTCGCCCGTACCGCCGCCGGCGCCTCCCCGCTCGCCCCGCCGGCCGTCGCAGCACTGCTGGCCGACGCCGGGGTCGGCGAGGCACCGTCGCTCGACGCGGCCGCGCGGGCGCTGCGGGAGCTGGCCGGGGATCGCCCGACGGTGCTCGGTGTCGACGACGCGGACCGGCTGAGCGCCGCGGACGCCGCGCTCGTGCGCGACCTGGCGGAGCGGACCGGCGCGGGCCTGCTGCTCACGGCCCGGCCCGCCGCCGCTGCCGCCCCGCCCTGGTGGCAGGGGCGCCCGATCACGGAGCTGCCGCTGCGCCCGCTGCCGCTGGCGGCCACGGCGGCCCTGCTCACCGCCGCGCTGGGCGGCCCGGTCGACGGGATGACGGTCCGCGGCCTGTGGCGGGCGGCGCGGGGCAACCCGCTCGTGCTGCGCCGGCTGGTCGGCGTCGGGCTCACCTGCGGCCGGCTCGTCGCCGTGCGGGACGTGTGGTCCTGGCGCGGTGCGGTCGGCGATCCCCGCCGCTGGTGCGACCTGGGGGCGGTCGACGCCGAGCCGCTGCCGGAGGGCGGGGCCGAGGTGCTGGAGTACCTGGCGGTGGCGGGCCCGCTGCCGGAGGCGGTCCTGCGCGCGGTGGTCGCCGGGGCGGCGCTGGACGCCCTCGTCGGGGCCGGGCAGGTCGTGCGGACGGCCGGTGCGGTCCTGCGCCCGGCGCACCCGCTGCAGGTCGAGGGCGTCCTGCCGTCGGTCGGCTCGCTGCGGCGCCGCCGGCTCTTCCGCGACCTTGTGCGGGCCGCCCACGCCGAAGACGACGATCGGCCCGACGACGGTCCGGTGCGCGCGTGGTGGCGGCTCGAGGCGGCCGAGCCCGTCCCGCCGGAGACGCTGCTGGCCGCGGCCGGGGCCGCGCTGGGCGCCGGGCGCCCGGTGCTCGCCGCCCGGCTGGCCCGGCCCGTGCCCGGCCACGACGGTGCCCTGCTGCGCGCCGAGGCGCTGGTGGCGCTGGGCCGGGCCGCCGACGCCGAGCGGATCCTGCGGCGGCTGTGCCTCGACCGGCCGGACGACCCGCGGGCCGCGGCCGCTCGCGCGCTGAACCTGTTCTGGGGACTGTCGCGCACCGACGAGGCGGCGGCCGAGGTCGAGCGGGCGCGGCGGCACGTGGACCGGCCCGACGACTCGCTGGAGCTCACGGTCGCCGCGCAGGCGGTCGCGCTGTTCACCGGCGGGGCCCTGGCACCGGTCGACGCCTCGGGCGGCGGGCCGCTGACCCGGGACGTCGGGGAGGCGCTGCGGACCTACCAGCTGACCTTCCGGGGCCGGCCGGGCCAGGTGTGCGCCGAACGCGATCCGCGACCGGCCCCCGCGACCTGGACCGCGGTACGCATGGCGGCCCTGACCTGCCAGACCCACGCGCTCGTGCTGACCGGCCGGCTCCGCGAGGGGCTCGCGGTGGCCCGGCGGCACTACGCGCGGGTGCTGCGCGGCTCCCGGACCGAGGACGCCGCGCCCGCCGCGTACGCCGTCGGGGTCGCCGAGTGGTGGTCGGGCCGGCCGGCGCGGGCCCTCCCGGCACTGCGCGAGGCGTACGCGCTGGCGGACGAGCGGACACCGTTCCCGCTGCGGGTGTTCATCGCCGGGCAGTACGCGGTGTGCCTGGCCGCGCTCGGCGAGGCCGACCGGGCCGGGCAGATCCTCGCCGAGCTCGGCGATCAAGTGGCCCCGGGCAGCACCCTGAGCGACCGGGTGGAGCTGGACCGGGTCCTTGTCCTGGCCCACGGCGGCCGGCACGCCCACGCCGCCGACCGCGCCGACCGGCTGGCCGAGCGGTACCTCGCCGCGGGCCGGCTCACCACCGCCGTCGAGTGCGCGTACCTGCATGTCCGGCTGGCCCCGGCCCGCACCGCGGCGGCGGTCCGGCGGCTGCGGACCATCGCCGGGCGCTGCGACAGCCCGCTGTTCGAGCTGTTCGCCGAGCACGCCGAGGCCCTGCTGCGCGGCCGGACCGCGCCGCTGCTGCGCGCGGCCGAGCGCTTCGACGCGCTGGGCTACCACGGATTCGCCCTCGAGGCCGCCGCCGCGGCCGCGTGCGACCCGGCCGCGCCGCCGGCGGCCGCACGGGCCCGGCGACGGGCGGCCGAGCGCTGTGCCGGCCACTTGCCGCCGTGGCTGCCGTCGCTGACGACCCCCGCGCGGCTGACCGCCCGCGAGCGGGAGGTGTGCGAGCTCGCCGCCGCGGGCCTGCGCAACGGCGAAATCGCCCAGCGGCTCGGCATCTCGGTGCGAACCGTGGGCAATCTGCTGCAGCTGTCCTACACGAAGCTGGCCATCGGCAGCCGCCGGCACCTCGCCGAGCGGCTCGCGCTCGCCCCGCTGGCCGCCGGCGGCGGGTGAGACCCGCCGCCGGCCGGCCGCCTCACGCGCTGAGGGCGGTCGCTTCGGTGATGCTCGCCCAGCCGTTGGCCTCGGCGTTGTTCCACCACGCGTACTTCACGTAGCGAGCCGAGCGGGCCGGGAACGTCGTGACCTCGGGCTGCAGTGTCGTACCGCTGCTACGCCCCTCCCAGGCTTTCGTGTACGTCACGCCGTCGACCGACGTGTAGATCGTGTAGTCGTTCCACCGCACGTCACCACGGTGCCAGGCCACCCCGGCCCCGCAGATGGTGCGCTGGGTGCCCAGATCGACGGTCATGTACGCCCCGTAGCCGTACCCGGACCAGCGGGTCGACAGGTTCCCGTCCACGGCATTGCGCGGCGGGTTGACGTCCTCGTACGTGCTCGCCGACGTCGACACCACCGGCTGCGCACGGTTGCAGGGGCCGCCGCCGGAGCGGGCCGGGTCGACGTCGGCGAACGTGGCGCGCTGGTCGCCCAGGCGCAGCGCGTCGTAGTACATGACCCGCTGCGTGGTGTCCGACGCGTGGGTGCTGCCGCTGTTCCAGTCCCACTTGTAGATGCCGAACTTGAAGTACGGCGAGCCCTGCGTGTCGGCGTGCGTGCGGCTGTTGGTGAAGCCGAACTTGTACACGCCGTTGCGCCAGATCTCCAGCAGCCCGGAGTCGCCGGTGCTCCACTTGACGTGGAACACCCAGTCGGTCCAGGTGCCGGTGCTGTAGGCGTCGAGGTCCACCGTCTGCGAGCGCAGCGGCATGTCGAGCTTCCAGTGGCCCTTCTCGGTCTTCAGCGCCAGTGGCGGGGAGCCGCCGCCGCACCGGGACTGGTCGCACTGGTGCCACTGGCTGACGATCTCGGGCGACTGGTCGTACACCCACGAGGCGGGCAGGTAGATGCTGAAGCCGTACCACCGCTCGGCGTTGGCCGGCTGGGTGTCGGGCTGGGTCAGCTCGGAGCGCTTGCCGTTGGAGACCGCGGTGTCGGTCTTGTTGAGCTCGAAGCGGGCGGCGTATCCGCCGTCGCGCTTGACGTCGCTGACGATCCGGGTGGACGTGGTACCGCAGCAGGACTGCTTGTAGAAGCCGGGCGGTGGCACCGTGCGGTCCGCCGGGTTCTCCCAGTCCAGGGTCCTCGTCACACCGGCCGGGTCGGCGTGGGCCGGGGACCCTGGCGCGGCCAGCGCGAGCCCGGCCGTGGCCAGTGCGCACGCCAGCAGCGCCCGGACCGGCCGCCATCGTGATGTCATCGGGGGTACCTCCTCAGTGTGGGTGCTCGATGTCGAAGAGGCCGGCCGGCTCAGTGGCAGGCGACCGGCCCGCCCTGGTCCCGCGTGGCGCCGTCGATGTCGACGAAGCGCCACGCGTAGTCGTTCGCGCCGAGGTCGAGCCGCAGGACGCCGTGCGTGTCGGCGATGCGCCGCTCGCTGTTGGCGACGGTGGTACCGAACGGGCGCAGACCCGCACCGCCGGTGCCGACGACGAACTCGCGGATGCCGGCCGGGGTCGCGACGCCGTCGGGGCGCTGGGGCGCGAACCGCTCGTAGTCGTGGTCGTGGCCGTTGAGGATCACGTCGGCGCCGGCGGCGTACAACGCGTCCCAGAACGGCTTCACGTTGGGGAAGCTGCCGTGCTCGCTGCCGGAGCTGAACTTCGGCCGGTGCCAGTAGGCGGCGACGCACGGCCTGGCGGTCGCGGCGAGGTCGGCCCGCAGCCAGGCGAGCTGGGCGCCGCCCTCGTTGCGGTCGAACTCGGAGTTGAGCGAGACGATGTGCCAGTTGCCGAGATCGAAGCTGTACCAGCTGGTGCCCTGGGGCTTCGCGGCCGCGCCGAAGTAGCGGAAGTAGCCGTCGGCTCCGGCCACCTCGTACTCGTGGTTGCCGGGCGTGGGATGGAACCGGCCCCGCAGCGGCCCCCACGTCTTGTCGAAGTACCGCAGGAAGTCCTCGTAGGTGTCGTTGCCGTTCTGCTGGTCCCCCAGCCCCAGGATGCGGGCCGGGTCGATCTGCGCGCTCAGCGCCGCCGTGCGGGCCGTCGGGCACGTGGCCGCCACGCAGGTCTGCGAGATGTCCCCGACGGCCACGACGACGTTCGAGACGGCCGGGGCGGCGCCGAGCACCGTCGCCTCCGTGATGCTGGCCCACAGGTGCTGCTCGGCGTTCTGCCAGAACGCGATCCGCACGAAGCGCGCCTGGTGCGGGGTGAAGGCGTAGGTCTCCGGCGCCCGGGTGGTGCCGGTGCTGCGGCCGGCGTTGACGTTGCGGTAGTTCACCCCGTCCGCCGAGGTGTAGACGGTGTAGTCGTTCCAGCGCTCGTCGCCGCGGAACCACGCGACCTGCACGGCGCACAGGGTGGCCGGGGCGGGCAGCTCGAGCTGCAGGTAGGCGCCGAAGCCGTAGCCGGACCAGCGGGTGTCCGGGTTGCCGTCGACGGCGTTGCGCGGCGGGTTGACGGCCTCGTAGTCGCTGGCGCTCACGGCGGACGGGGCCTGCTTCGTGCCGCATCCGGCCGACGCGGCGGCGGAATCCGCGGCGGGCCGGGCCCCGGCGGGGGCCGCGGCGAGCAGGACGACGGCGATCGCGGACAGGACGAGCAACGGTCGGCGGAGCACGGGTACCTCCTGCTCAGCGGGTTATCGCATGAGCAGCATCGAGGTAATCCGATACGCGTTCATGAGTATCGGAGACTCAATCGGCCGTCGAGGTCCTTGCGGGGTCAGACCAGGGCGTCGCGGACGAGGCCGCCGTGGACCCGGTGGCCGAGGTGCAGGGCGACGGCGTCGAGGTCGCGGATGGCGGTGGAGATCGAGACGCGGAAGCGCACGCAGACCTCGCGGCTGGTGACGGCGCCGCGGCCGCGGACCGTCTCGGCGATCCAGCGGCGCCGCTGGCCGGGGAAGTCGGTCATGAGTGGGTCATCCTTCACGCTGCCGGCGAGCAGGCCGCGGACGAAGAAGCGCTGCATGGACAGGAAGACGGCCAGTAGGTCCGGGTGCCGCGGACCGGGCCGCCGCCGTAGATGTTGGCCACATAGCAGAGATTTACCACGTGATAGGCCATGTGGCAGGACGCCTGTCGATCGGTCCGCGGGTGGTTACTTCGACAGGTCGTAGATGGTGACGCCGTCGATGGTGGTCGCCGGGTAGTCGCGCCGCACCCAGTCCGCGATCCGGGCACTGTCGCGCATGCGGGTGCCGGCGAAGGCGCGCGCGAACGGATCGTCGACGAAGTAGTGGATCCGCTTGGCGGCGACGTCCCGCTGGAACTGCGCGAGCGTGGGGGCGGGGTCGGTACCGCTGAAGCCGCCGACCGCCATCGCGGGCCGGCCCGTGGCCAGCTGGTAGGTCGCCGCACCGCGGGAGCCGACGGTCGCCACGACCCACGTGCACGCGGCGGCGTCGCGCGTCAGCAGCTCGCGGACCCGCGGGTCGGGCGCGCGATCGGCGAAAAGTCGCGCCAGGTCCATGCCGTCGGGCCGTCCGGCGCGAGTGGTGGGCAGCGCCGGCCCCGCCGAGACGAGCGGCCCGGACCGTGGCGCCGCGACGGTCTGCAGGGAGTACGCCACCGGGCCGGCGAGGACGGCGACGAGGGCGGCGGCCCCGGCGAACGGCGCGAGCGACGGCACCGCCGGGCCCCGCCGAGCCCGGCGTCCGGACAGGACCAGCGCGGCCGCCGCGAGCAGTCCCGTCGCCGCGACCGCCACGCGCAGCCACGGCTGGAAGGCGGCGCTGCGCCCGAGGAGCACGCAGGACCAGACGGCGGTTGCGGCGACCACGGCGGCCAGCAGGGACGCGCCGGCGCGGTCGGAGCGCAGCCGCCAGAGGGTGTGGGCGCCCATGCCGGCCAGCGCGGCCACCGCCGGGGCGAGCGCCAGCGTGTAGTACGGGTGGAAGATGCCGTGCATCAGGCTGAGGACCACCGCGGTCACCACCAGCCATCCGCCCCACAGCGCATAGGCGGCCCGCCACCGTCCGGCCCGCTCGGGAGCCGCGGCGCCGCGGGCGGCGAGGGCGAGGCCGGCCAGGGCCAGCAGCGCGGCGGCGGGCAGCAGCCAGGCGATCTGGCCACCGGTCGCGGCGTCGAACATCCGGCCCCAGCCGGGCCCGTCGGAGCCGAGGCCGAAGCGCCGCCCGGCAATGCCGGCGAACTCATTGCCGGCGATCTCGTTGCCGGTGATCCGGCCGAGGCCGTTGTACCCCAGGGTCAGCTGCAGGACGTCGTTGTCGGTGGAGCCGCCGATGTACGGGCGGTGCCGCGCCGGCGTCAGCTCGACGATCGCCACCCACCAGCCTGCGGACGCGATCAGCGCCGCCCCGCCGAGCAGCACCTGGCGCACCCGGCGCCCGGCCGGGGCCGGCGCGAACACCAGGTAGGTGAGGGCGAACGCGGGCAGGACCAGCAGGGCCTGCAGCATCTTCGTGAGGAAGCCGAAGCCGACGCACGCGCCGGCGAGCACCACCCAGCCGGTGCGCGCGTCCTCCAGCGCCCGCACGATCGCGTACGCGCCGGCGACGAGGGCCAGCATGAGCAGCGCGTCGGGGTTGTTGTACCGGAACATGAGCGTCGCCACCGGGGTCGTGGCGAGCACCGCCCCGGACAGCAGCGCCGGGCCCGGCCCGAACCAGCGGCGCACGGTCGCGAAGAGCAGCGCGACCGTGGCCACGCCCTCCAGCGCCTGCGGGAGCAGGATGCTCCACGGGTTGAGCCCGAACAGTCGCACCGACAGGCCGGTGAGCCACAGCGCGCCCGGGGGCTTGTCGACCGTGATGAACCCGGCGGGGTCGAACGACCCGAAGAACCACGCCTTCCAGCTGAGCGAGCCGGCCTGCGCCGCCGCCGAGTAGAACGCGTTGGCCCACCCGGACGCGCCGAGCCCCCAGCCGTACAGCAGCGCGGCGACGACGAGCAGGAGCGCGAGCGCGGGCCTCGCCCAGATCGGGTCCCCGTCCCGGCCGCGCAGCAGGCGACGGGCGGTCGGCAGCGGCCGAGCCGTGGACATGGTTCCACGGTAGCCAGCCCGCCGTTCCGCACCGCCGCCTCCGGCCGTGAGGTTGCTGTGAGGCGTCCGGCGATTGCGCCGCCCGTCGCTGGGTAGGGCCGACTGAACCGGAAACCCTTGTGTGCCAACAGAAAAGTACGGGAAGGCGAGGCGCATGACGGTGGCGACTCGGCTGCTGGCCGCACGCGCGCAGGAGCCGCCGCGGGAGCCGGCGTTCATCGCCGGCGCGGACGGTCACTCGGTCTCGTGGCCGGCCCTGGCCGCGTACGCCGAACGGCTCCGGGGGCTGACCGCCGCGCGCCGGGTGCCGCCGGGCGCGCGGATCGGCCTGGTCGTCGCCGACCCGCTGCGCTTCGCCGCCGCCTACCTCGGCGGGCTGGCCGCCGGGCTCACGGTGGTGCCCGTCGATCCCCGGCTGCCGGCGCCGGCGCTGGAGGACTTCCTCGCCCGGCTGCGGGTCGACGTCGTCGTCACCGACGCGCCACTGTCCGCGCCGGGGGCGGGGGTGGAGATCTGGGTGGCCGGGAGCGCCGCGCCGGTGCCGATGGGCGCGCCGCCGACCGGCGCGCGGCCCAGCGCCGGCGCCGCCCTGCGTCCGGCCGTGCTGCTGGCCACGTCCGGCACGACGGGTGAGCCGAAGGGCGTTCCCCTGTCGGAGGCGCAGCTGCTGCACGCGGCCCGGCGGGTCGCCCGGCACCACCGGTTCGGGCCGGGCCAGCGCGGCTACAGCCCGCTGCCGCTGTTCCACGTGAACGCCCAGGTGATGGGGCTGCTCGCGGCGCTGGTCAGCGGCGCGTCGCTGGTGCTGGACGGGCGCTTCGAGCCCGACGCGTACTGGTCGCGGGTGGCGCAGTGGTCACCCACCTGGCTCAACACCGTCCCGGCGATCCTGGACGCCCTCGCCGCACAGCCGGCGCCGCCCGAGGCGACCCTGGCCCGGGTGCGTTTCGCGCGTTGCGCGTCGGCGCCGCTGCCCGGCCCGACGCACGACGCGTTCACCACGCGCACCGGCGTCGCGGTGCTGAACACGTACGGGATGACCGAGGCGGCGGGCCAGATCACCGCCAACCCGCTCGACGCCTCCGCCCGGCGAGCCGGCTCCGTCGGGCTGCCGGTCGGCGTCGGGCTCGCGGTCGCCGACCCGGACGGCCGGCCCGTCCCGCCGGGGGTGCAGGGCATGGTGATGCTGCACGGCCGGCCGGTGACCCGCCGGTATCTGGAGCTGACGCGGCACGGGGCGGAGGCGAGCCGGTCGGCGCGCGACGCGAACGGGTGGCTGCCCACCGGCGATCTGGGGTTCCGCGACGAGGACGGCTACGTGTACCTGGTCGGCCGCGCCGACGACGTGATCAACCGGGGCGGGGAGAAGCTTCACCCGCAGGAGGTGGAGCACGTCCTGCTCGGCCATCCCGCGGTCGGCTCGGCCGCCGTGGTCGCCGCGCCGCACGAGCGGCTCGGTCAGGTCCCGGTCGCCTTCGTCATGCTCCGGCCGTCCCACGCGCCGGCGGGTCTCGTCGAGGAGCTGCGGCGGCTGTGCGCCGAGCGGCTGCCGCGCCACAAGTGCCCCGCCGCCATCACCGTCACCGCCGAGCTGCCGACCAGCCCCACGGGCAAGGTGCTCCGCCGTGCCCTCCGAGCCGACGTGGCGGCCCTGGGCGGCGGCCGGTGAGCGGGCCGCCGCCCGGCGCCGCCACGCTGGCCCGGCACGAGCGGGCACGCGCATCCGCCCACCTCGACGCGCTCGATGTCGTCCGGGTGCTCACCGTCGGGCTCGTCATCGCCGTCCACGTGCTCGCGCAGCAGCCCGGCGGGGTGGGGCTGTCCAACGGTGCGCCGCTCATCGTCCTGCACGTCAGCCGCGAGGTCTTCTTCCTGCTCACCGCGTTCGTGCTCGTCTACAGCCGCCGCGCTCGCGCGCCGTCGAGCTGGTGGGCGTTCTGGCGCCGGCGCTACCTGCTGATCGGCGTGCCGTACGTGGTGTGGACCGCGGTGTACTACGTCGCCGGCGGCGGGCCGCTGTGGCCGGCGGGCCGGTTGCTGCCGGGGCTCGTGCGCGACCTGCTGACCGGCGGCGCCCGCTATCACCTGTACTTCCTGCTGGTGACCATGCAGCTGTACCTCGTGTTCCCGCTGCTGCGCCGCCTGCTTCGGGCCACCCGCGGCCGGCACGGCTGGCTGCTGGCCGCCGCGGCCGTCTACCAGGCCGGCTGCTACACCGCCGTGCAGCGCGGATCGGTGCCCGGGCTCGGCGACCCCAGCGCGTACCTGCCCAGCTACCTCGGGTTCGTCGTGGCCGGCGGCGTCGCGGCCTGGCACGCGGAGGCGCTCATGCGGTGGACCCTCGAGCGGATGTCGTGGGTGTTCGCCGGATGCGCGCTCGCCGTCGCCGCGGGCGTCGTGGTCTTCTTCGTGCGCGCGTCGGTCCTGCGGCAGCCCCCGTTGGTCGCGGGCGCCGTGTTCCAGCCCGTCGTCGTGGTGGAGAGCGTCGCGGTCGCGTGGGCGTTCCTGGCGTGCGGCGCCGCCTGGCAGCGCCGGGGTGCACCGGGCCGGCGGCTGGTGCGCTCGGCCTCGGACGCCTCGTTCGGGGTCTACCTGGCTCACCCGTTGCTGTTGCAGGGTCTGCTGGCGGTGGTTGCGGCCTCGGGCCTGGCCGCCGTGGCCCAGCGCCAGCCCGGCCCGCTCGTCACCGGGGCTGCGACGGCCGTCGTCCCATTGATCTACCTGGCGTGCTGGTCGGCGGTGGCGGTGACGCTGCGCACGCCGCTGAGCCTGGCGCTGACCGGCCGAGCTCGGCGCGGTACCCGGGAATGACCCTTCAGGAGGATGCGATGCGAACGTCACCCGGCATCACGATGGTGATCGACGGCGGGCTGCCCACCGCCGCCTTCACCGACCTCGTCACCAGCCACGGCGACTACATCGACCTGGTCAAGTTCGGCTGGGGCACGGCGCTGGTCACCCGGGACCTCGATCGCAAGGCCGGGGTGCTGCGGGAGGCCGCGATCGGGTTCTACTTCGGCGGCACGCTGTTCGAGCACCAGCTGTGGACCGGGCGGCTGGACGAGTACCTCCAGCTGGTCCGGCGTACCGGCGCGACCCACATCGAGGTGTCCAACGGCACCATTCCGCTGGACCAGCGCGCCAAGGCCGAACACGTGCGGCGCATGTCGCAGTACCGCCCCGTGCTGTCCGAGGTCGGGTACAAGGACGCCGACCGCTCGGCGCGGCTCACCCCGGCCCAGTGGGTCGACGCGATGGGCGAGGACCTCGACGCCGGCGCCATGATGGTCGTCACCGAGGCCCGGGAGAGCGGCCTCAGCGGCATCGCCCGGCCCGACGGGCACCTGCGCAGGGACGTCCTGGACGCGGTGATCGACAACCTCCCCACGGCGCAGGTGATGTTCGAGGCGCCGACCAAGACGCTGCAGGTGGAGCTCATCACCGCCCTGGGCCCGGACGTCAATCTCGGCAACGTCGCCTCGTCCGACGTTCTCGGGGCGGAGACGCTGCGCCGCGGGCTGCGGGGCGACACGCTGCTGCACGTGGCCACGATCCCGTCGAGCCCGTCCTCCGGCGCCTGATCCCACCCGTTCCCTGACACCGTCGAGGAGACCATCCCATGCGATCCACACACGACGCCTTCCACGTCGCGGTGCCCACCCACGATCTCGACGAGGCGGTGCGGTTCTACGTCTTCGGCCTCGGCGCCAAGCTGGCCCGCCGCTACGACGACCGCGTCACGTTCGACTTCTTCGGCGACCAGCTCGTCTGTCACCTCGACGCCGACGCCGTGGCCGCCCAGCCCGTCGAGTATCCCCGGCACTTCGGGGTCACGTTCGCCCGCACCGAGGACTTCGACCGGCTGCTCCAGCTGGTCGAGCACCGCAAGCTGCGCGTCCTGTCCGGCCCCGCGACACGGTTCGAGGGCACCGCCGAGCAGCACCGCACCATCTTCCTCGTCGACCCGTCCAACAACGTGCTGGAGTTCAAGCAGTACGACGACCCGAGGCTGCAGTACTGACCGGACGGAGGCGACGGCTGAACGCCGCGGCGGCGCTCGTCACGGTCACGTGTCTGGCCCTGACCTCCTCGCGCTCGCCGGCCGTCCGAACATCGCCGGGACCGCCCGTCAGGTGGACGCAGGCGACCGTCCCGATCGTCGTGGACGGACTCCCCCGCAGCTACCTGCTGGCCCGCCCGTGGGCGCCCGGTGAGGCCCGGCTGCCGGTGCTCGTCGACCTGCACGGCTGCTGCGTCACGCCGGAGTACGAGCAGAAGCGCAGCGGGTTCGCCGACGTGACCGGGCCGGCGATTCTGGTGTACCCCACCGGGGTCGGCCAGTCCTGGAACGCCGGCTCCTGCTGCGGCCCCGCCCGGGCCGCCGGGGTCGACGACGTCGCCTTCCTCACCGCCGTCGTGGACAAGGTGCTCGACACCCAGACCGACGCCGACTCCGGCCGGGTGTTCCTGGTCGGGTACAGCAACGGCGGCAAGATGGCCCTGCGCATGGCCTGCGCGGCGCCCCGGCACTTCGCGGCCGTCGCGTCCTACGCGGCCGTCGGCTCCATGCCGTGCCCCGATCCGGCTCCGGTGTCGCTGCTCGAGATCGCCGCGACCGGCGACCCGGAGCTGACCATCGGCCCCGGCGGACCTCCCCGCACCGTCGACGGCTACACCCAGCCGACCGTCGACGGGCAGGTGGAGCAGTACCGCCGGGCGAACCGTTGCCCCGCCACCCCGACCATCCGGGCGCAGGGCAGCCTGACCACGAGCACGTGGTCTGGCTGCGGCACCGGGCGGTGCGTGCGGCTCGCCGTCTACCAGGGCGGCAGCCACGACTGGCCGGCGGGCGACGACCTCACCCCGTCGGCCGCGCAGGTGACCTGGGACTTCTTCAGCACCGTCGGCAACGCGGCGGCGGGCTGCCGGCACTGAACCCCGGCGGCGCTCAGGGCAGCTGCGGCAGGAACCGGTGCCGGGCGAGGGCCGCGGTCGTCTCGGCCGCGAGGGCGACGACGAACGCGGTGATCGCGAGGATGACGACCCAGGCCCAGATCCGGTACCCCGGCGGGTGGGCGTAGGCGATCCAGTGCAGCGTGAACGTGGCGACCGCCGCGTAGGGGAAGGCGTACGCCCAGAATCCGGAGGTGAAGCGCAGGTGGCGGTACACGCTGATGAGCCGGAGCTGGACCAGCACGGCCAGCAGCGTGTAGCCGGCGAGCCCGAAGGCCATGGCGTCGACCTTGCCGTGCGTGGTGGCCAGGTACGCCAGGCCGGCGAGGGCGGGCGGCGCCGACGCGATCGCGAGGGTGGGTTGCAGCTGCGGGGGAAGCGGGGGCCGGAAGAACAGCCGGGCCAGCACCATCGACTCGATGACGATCCACGATACGAGACCGAGGCCGAAGAACACGCGGGCGAGGTCGGTCCAGCCGGCGAGGCTCGCGCCGATGGTGGCGATGAGTGCCCCGGCGACGGTCGGCAGCACGTATCCGGGGTGCAGCTTGTCCAGGACGAGGCCGCCGGCGATCCATTGGCCGACCATCCACCCGGCCAGCGCGATCGTGAGGATGACGAACACCCCGAACAGCCACTGCCCCGCCGCGCGATCGTGGCGCATCAGGCCGATGGCCAGCAGCATGCCGACGATCGGAATCAACGAGACGAAGGGCCCCAGCACCGGGTCGGCCAACTCCGCGCCCCAGCCGCCCGGCCGCCGCGACACCTGCATGACGTAGCCCACGAGCAGCGTCAGCCAGACCGCGGCCGCCAGCACGCACAGGGCGTCGGAGACGAGCGCGGGCGCGAACTGCAGCATCGCGGCGTAGCCCCAGCAGCCGGCGAGGCCGGTCAGGCCGTACGCGATTCCGAACAGGTTCGGGGTGATCCCGACGCGTGGCTCGCTCGTCCGTTCGTTCACGGCGGCACGCTACCCGGCGATCCGGCGGTTATGCGGTGCTCCGGACGCGGTACCGCAGATCCGCGGCGATGCCGTCGAGCAGGTACCTGAGGCCGAGGGCGAACTGCGCCTGAGGGTCCGGTCCGGTCGGTGCGGCCAGCCACTCGGTGAGGTGCGGCAGGTCGCCGTACCCGACGACGAGGTCACGGATCTCGGCGAACGCGGCGTGCTGCTGGCGCGGGTCGGTCAGCCCGGCGCGCTGCTCCGCGTGGGACTCCTCGGCCTCCTGGCGGCTGGCGCCGAACACGTGCCGGTCGATGAGCGCCGTCCAGGTCATCGCGTCCGCGACGCCGGCGCCCTGGCCGACGAGGACGGCGAGCATGAACTCCAGGCGGCGCATCTGGTGCGGGCCGGCCGGGGGGCGTGTGTGCACGAGCTCGGCGTACCAGCCGTGCCGGCCGATCATCGCGTGCGTGTCGTTGGCGATGCGCTCCAGGTCGGCGCGCCAGTCCGGGCCCGGCCGGGCGGGCACCGGCACCTGCGCGGCGGCCGCGTCGAGCATCAGGTCGACCAGGCCGTCCTTGCTGTGCACGTAACGGTACAGCGCCATCGGGGTGTAGGCGCCCAGCCGCGCGGCGACGCCCTTCATGGTCAGGCCGGCCGCGCCGGACTCGTCGGCGACCGCGATGGCCGCCGCCACGATCTCGGGGCGGCCGAGCGCGCGCTGCCGGGGCGGTGGCGGGGGCTGGTTCCAGATCGTGATCGACACAGCAAAAGTATACGGGGTACATTCGCGTATACGACATATACGAGGAGGCGACATGAGACTCGGAGTCGTGCGCGGCGTCAGCTACGGGCTGTTCGGGCCGCCGACCGAGTTCGGACCGCAGGCGCGGGCCGTGGGCGCCGGATTGGTCCGGGCGTACGTCTACTGGGGGCAGGTCGAGCCGCGCCCCGGCGAGTACACCTGGGACACCGTCGACGCGCTGATGCGGCAGCTCAACGGCGACGAGGAGGTCTGGATCACGGTCGTGTCCAGCTCCCGCTGGGCGACCCGGACGCCGACGGACTTCCTGCCCCCGTCGCCCGCGCGTGACCCCGCCGCCTACGGTGAGTTCATCCGGCGGCTGGTCCATCGCTGCGGCGGCCGCGTCCGGATGTGGCAGTGCGACAACGAACCCAGCAACATCGGGCTGACCTGGGCCGGCACTGCCGCCGAATACGTGACCCAGCTGCGCGCCATGCACGCCGCGGTCAGGGACGCCGACCCCCGCGCCGAGGTCGTGCTCGGCGGCTGTGGGTACGACGTGCTGTCCAGTCCGCCCGGCAGCCCCCAGCGGCAGTTCTTCGACGAGGTCTGCCGCACCGGGCGCGACGCGTTCGACCTGTTCAGCGTCAACCTCTACGGCGACCCGCACCGGGTGCCCGACGACATCGCCCAGGCCCGCGCCATCGCCGGCGAGGGCACCGAGATCGTGGCCGGCGAGCACGGCGGCCCCATGCTGTTCGAGTTCCCGGCGGTCGAGGCGGCGCTGCACCAGGTGATGACCGCCGCGACCCTGGACACCCAGGACACCGGCGAGCTGCGCGCCCGGATGGCCCAGGAGACGCCGGAGCGACGGGCCATGCGCGCGCTGTATGCCCGGATGCCGGAGCTGCCCGCCGAGCTGCGGATGCTGATGGCCGGCTGTGCGCCCGCGCTGGAGGCCAGACGGCACCGGATCGCGGCCCGGCAGCTGGTCATGCGCACCCTGCTGGCGCTGTCCTGCGGCGTGCGCCGCATGGCGTACTGGTGCCTGGCGCCCGAGGTGCCCGGCACCCCCGACCACCTGCAGATGATGCACCTGCTCACCGGCAAGCTCGCCCTGCTCGACTACGAGGGCACCACGCTCGCGGTGCGGCACCCCGCCGCGAACACGTTCGCCCTGCTCGCCGCGCACCTCAACGGCGCCACCCGGGTCACCCGCCTCGATGCGCCCGACCAGCCCGAGCTGTACGCGTTCCGCATCGAGCGGCCCGCACGAGGCCCGCTGCTCGTCCTGTGGCAACGGCGCGACACGTTCTCCGGCGAGGACGAGCCGCCCGCCGCCGCCACCTGGCCGTGGGACGGCGGCGCGGAAGCGGTCGACGCGTTCGGCGACCGGCACGAGGTGACGGTCGACGGCGGCCGCCTCCGCCTGGCCGTCGACGCGACGCCCGTGCTGATCTCGGAGTCCCGTGACGCAACGAGCAGTGCCAGAACATGACTCGGGTCCGCCGTGGTGCGGACCGTCGCTCCCGCCAGACACCGCTGGGCGCTGCGCGCCGACGCTGCCAGGTCCGCGGAGGGTGACGCGCGAGGGCGAAGCGCGAATTTCTCGCCCTGGTCGGGTTACGTCGGCTGGCCCGGTTGGTAGCAGGCCCGAAGTGAGGTGAGCGAAGGAGGGATCATGTATCGCATACGGCGAGTAATCATGGCCGCGACCGCCGCAACCGCCATCGCAACCGGTGTCCCGGTGGCCGCGTCCGCCCAGCAGCCGAGCCCGGGTGCTCCCGGCCCAGGCACAACCCAGACGGCGCCGCCACAGCAACAGCCGGGCGGCGGCATGCACGGGCTCCATGGCGTGCTGCACGGCGAGGGCACGGTGCAGACCGAGCAGGGGCAGGTCCGCGTGGCCATCCAGCACGGCACCGTGAGCCAGGTGAGCGGGTCCAACGTGACCGTGCAGTCGTCCGACGGCTTCACCCGCACCTGGAGCGTGGGATCGGACACCAAGGTGGTGTCGATGCGCACCGGCCTGCAGTCCGGGCAGATCGGCATGGGATCGGCCGTCTTCGTGGCCGGCACGGTCCAGGGCACGGGCTCTTCGGCGACGTATTCCGCCACCTACATCCTGATGCACACCATGCACGGCGGTGGCATGAAGGGTTCCCCGGAGCCGTCCGGCCCGGCGCCCGCGAGCTGACAGCGTCGACCGGTGCCCGGCCCGCCGGACCGGGCACCGGGGTGATCCCCGGGGCGCACGCGAGGTGACGTGGCCGCGCTCCCGCCCCCGCCCGGCCCGCGCGATGGTTGCATGGGGCGACCGGGGGCACAGCGGCCCGCTTCACCGCAGGGGATTGCGAGATGTTGAAGGGCTTCAAGAACTTTCTCATGCAGGGCGACCTGATCGTCGTCGCGGTCGGCCTGGTCGTCGCGCTGGCGTTCAGCACCTTGATCAAGGCGTTCACCGACAGCATCATCACGCCGCTGATCGGCGCGATCGGGGGCGGGGGGACGGCCGGGAAGGGCCTCGGCTGGACGATCAACGGTCAGCGCATCGACGTCGGCGCCTTCGTCGGCGCACTCATCTACTTCATCATCTTCATGGCGGTCATCTACTTCCTGATCGTCGTGCCGTACCGGGCGTACATGAGCCACCGCGGCCAGACCGTCTTCGGCGACCCGCCGCCGACCAAGCAGTGCCCGCGCTGCAAGCTCGCCGACCTGCCGACGGGCGCGCAGCGGTGCCCGCACTGCACCAGCGAGCTCGCCGGGGTCGGCTGAGCGATCCGCTAGGGCACGGTGTACTCGGTGGCGACGACCTGGTCGGTGGGCAGGATCTCCATCCACTGGCTGAACACGGCGAACGGTGCCGCGCCGAACTTGATGCCGCCCTCCAGCGGGTCGAAGCCCTTGCTGAACACGGTCTCGGTGGGCAGGGTCAGCGCGCTGCCGACGCGGCCGGGGTCGGCCGGGACCGGGGTCAGGGAGGCCTCGTGCTCGGCGCGGATGCGGTCGGCGATGAGCAGCAGCACCTGGCCGATGCTCTGCCCGCGGTACTCCGGCGGATCCTGGGTGGCATCGAACGGATAGGGCTCGTCCAGCCCGTCGCTGCCCGCGACCTCGGGACGGCGCAGCCACGCCATCGCCTCGCGCTCGCGGCCCGGCCGGATCGGCAGCACCGCCTTGACCCAGGGCGAGTTCAGGAACGCGTTGCGGTGCACGTCGCCGTCGAGCTGGATCAGCCAGCCCAGCGAGGCGCCCTGCGGCGCGGGCGCGGTCTCCTCGGTGATGAGGTAGTACGGCCGGTGCCCGGGGATGACCCGCGGGCGGCCCTTGCCGATCCCCGCGACCCGGTCGCTGAGCGCAGGCTCGGCGATGATGGTCGGCTGCAGCTCCCCCTGGTCGTCCTTGGTGGCCAGGCGCTGCTCGCGCGGGCGCCACCAGTCGGGGGCGACGAAGTACAGCATCGAGTCGACGTCGAACAGGTACCGGATCAGCTCCGACGCCACGTGATAGTCCTCGTTGCTCCAGCCGTTCTCGTTGCCGTACAGCCGCTTGATGAGCGAGCGGTAGACGATGCTGCGCTCCTCGGCCCGCAGATCCTCCTGGGGCCGCGGCCGGACCTGGCTCACCAGCTTGAGCCGGCTGCGCAGCGTGTCGTAGAACAGCTGCTCCTTCTTCAGCGCCACCTCGTCGTCGTAGGCGGTCTTGAGGTCCGCGTTGGCGCGGTCGATCGCGGCGCGGGCCTCGGGTGTGGGCGCGTACACCAGGTTGGCGTCGAACGGGATCGCCGGCCGGCCGCCGAAGCTCGCGTGGGTGAGGTGCACGACGAAGCTGTTGTTCTTCACGTCCGGCGGGTCGACGTTGAAGTTGACCTGGGCGCCGTGGAAGTCGAGGCTGCTGATGCCGTTCAGCACGAACCCGGCCGGCGGCGGCGGGCACTTGAACTCGAACTTGAACTGGATGATGTCGTCCTTGCCGGCGTCGGGCTTGAAGATGCCGTGGTCGGCGTTGTCGCCCGAGAGCTCGTAGGTGTTCTCGGCCTCGTCGTCGGCGCCCTGGTACAGGATGAACGGGATCGCGAGCGAGTGCGTCTTCTCGATGTTGGCCGGGTAGGGCTTGTAGTCGGGGACCTTGACGCCCGGGTCCAGGGCCGAGGAGGTGGCGTGCACGAATTCGCCCAGGCCCAGCGGGTCGCCGGGGTTGTCGATGTAGAGCTGCCAGCACAGCTGCTCACCGAGATCCTGGACCTGCACCGCCACCTTGCGCATCTTGCGGCTCAGCTGGTAGCTGACGAGCCTGTCGGTGGTGTTCTGCAGCAGGTACCGGCGGCTGGACGTGTCGGTGGTCTCGGTGACGGTGCGAAACGTCGTCTTGTAGTTCTGGCGGACCTCGCTGGACAGCTTTGAGCTCTGCTCCCGCATCCGCTTGTGGGTCTGCTCCTGGGCCTGCTTGCGGGAGCTGTCGAGGTTGAAGCTGCCGCTGCCGCTGGCCTGGAAGATGCCGGCCACGCCGCCGCTCGCGCTCGCGGTCACGCCGAGGCGGGTGTCGTTGGCGTTCTCGACCTTCACCGCGTCGGACAGCTCGTCCTGGTCGGTCTGCGCCACCTCGGTCTTCGTGGTGGTCTCGACGGACTGCTCGACGGTGCGCTCGACGAGTTGCCGGCGGGTGTTGACCTCGACGAGCTCGACCTGGCCGCCGGGGCTGATCCACACGTGCCCGACCGGCGGGCCGAGGAACGTGCCGATCTCGAAGAAGTACTCGCGGAACATGTGCAGCAGACCGATCGGCGACAGGAACGCCGAGCGGGCCGGGTGGTCCTCGGCGAACCACGTGGCCGCGGCGAGCACCCGCTGCCAGGCCGGCACCTTCGGCGTCAGCATCTGCTGGACCGTCTGGGGCGACGTCCGGCGCAGGTACTGCAGCAACGCCCCGGCCGCCCCCTCCTCGCGCACGGGCGCCGGAGCCGGAGCCGGTGCGGTCCCCGGCCGGATGCCCGGGTCGAGCACCAGCCCCTCGCGGAGATTGATCGCCACGGTGCGCTCGTCCTCCTGCTCGGGGGCGAGGCGCACCACCGGCCCCCGCGGCTCGGCCGGCGGCGTGGCCGGGCTCGGCGCCGGCGGCTCGAACATCGCCGGATCCACGAGCCGGGCCGCCTGGCGGAACCGGCTCGACGTCGCCTCGGCCAGGTGCTCGTGCTGCAGCGTCGAGCGCCATCCGACCAGCGGCTGGTACACCCCGAACAGCTCGCTGGCGTAGGGCAGCACGCCCTTGTTCGGCTCCGCCCCCGCCGGCTCCCCCGCCGGCTGTGGGGCCGGCGCCGCGGCGGCGACCGCCGGGCCGGTGAGCGCCTGCACGACGTTGTCCGGCCCGCTGGGCTGGGTGCGGTAGTTCAGGAAGCGCGGGTGCTCGGCGTCGGTGCCCGACAGCGTCACCAGCGCCGCCGCGGTGAACCGGTCCTGCACGGCCGGCGCGACGAAGGCGATCTCCAGCGATCCGTCGGACAGGTCGTCGGCGTCGTGCACCACGAACTGCAGCGCCGCCGCCTCGCCGCCCGGGCGCAGCAGCCGGGTGCCGCGCAGCTGGGCCACGTCCGGGAACGCCGACGGGTCGCGGATGTCCACGGCCGTGCCGAAGCCGAGGCCGATCGGGCCGCCGTGCGCGGGATGGTCGATGTCGACGCGGTATCGCCACAGGGCGAACCCGCCGCCCGCGATCCGCGGGAATGGTGTCGTGCCGATCAGGCTGACGGTGTACATGGGTCCCCCTCCGCTGTCATTCCCCCGGCGGTACCTTGCCGATCCCCGTGATCCCGGCCGCGTGCGAGAAGCCGATCCGGGGCGTGGTGTGGTGCGCGTCGAGGAAGACCGGCCGGTCGTCGCCCGGTCCGTAGTCGACGTACGAGTCCGACATGCGCACGCTCGTCCAGCGGGCGTTCTGCAGGATGCGCGCCCAGCGGCCCGGCGGCGTCTGCTGCCGGTCGAGCGTCAGCCCGGCCCCGCGCAGGTCCTTCCAGACCGGGTCGGGGTCGACGAGCGGATCCGGCGGGACCCGCCCGGAGGAGTGGTAGCTGCGCACGACCCGGGTGCCGTCGAAGGTGAACCAGGTGCGCAGCAATTGCAGGTACGCCGGCCACCCGCCCGTGTCCGGGTGGAACCCGTCGAGGTCCCACAGCTCCCGGAACGCCGTGTTCCACACGCGCAGCGCGTCCGTCCCGCCCGTCGACGGCACGCCCCACAGCGTCGTGCCCTGCGTGACCGGGAACGTCTTCATGACCTGCTTCACCGGGGCGATGCCGGTGCTGAACCCGCTCACGGCGACCGCCCCGACCGGGGGCACGGCCCCGAAGTCGGTGCTGAACACGGCCCGGGCCAGCGAGCGCAGGTTCGGCCCGCACAGCTCGTCCGGATTGTCGGCGGGCGGGCGTACCCCGGCCGAGCTGGTGCGGCACTGCCGGTGCAGGAACGCGGCCACCTCGCGCAGCAGCCGCAGCGCGCCCTCGCCCGTCACGAGCGGCCCCAGGTCGGTGCCGTGCACGATCGGCATGACCGTGATCGCGCGGCTGCGGCGGGCCAGCAGCTGCGCGACGAAGTAGAACTCGTCGAGCAGGTACTTCTTGCCCAGGTCGAAGTACTGCTGGAACGGGCTGTCCTGATTGATCAGCCCGTACGGGTAGGTCGCCGAGTACGAGCTCGTGTTCGGGCTGTAGAACAGCACGAAGTCCAGCCGCGACACCGGCCGGGGGCGCCCGAGGTTCGGCGAGAACACGGCGACGGTGAGCATCTGGTCCGTCTGCGGCGCCGGGTACCGCAGCCAGTAGAACCGCCCGAGCGCGTCGACCTGGTTCTTCACGAGCCGGTGGCGGAACTGGGCCCAGCCGCGGGCGCCGTCGGCGACCGGGGTCGCGGGCAGCAGATCCTCCTCGGCGACGTAGCAGTCGAGCTGGTCGTTCCAGTGGCCGGTGTAGGCGCGCACGGCGGGGTACTTGGGCGGCCGCCACAGCAGCGCCGCGTGCGGGTCGCGGCCCGGCTGGCGCATCACGGCCTTGACCTGCTCGGCGTTGAGCTCCACCACCGGGCACGTGTCGAGCCGGCCCAGCGTCACCGTGAACGTGACGTCGTCGCCGGCCACGGACCGCTGGGCGAGCGCGTTGTTCCACGGCTCGGTGCGCAGGTCCCCGGCGACGGCGATGTGCTCGGTCACGTACGCCGGGTGGGCCACGACGATCAGCGGGATCGGCGGCGGCGACGCCAGCACGGTGCTGAAGCGCCCGGCCGTGTCGGTGCCGCCGCTCGCCCCGCCCAGGGTCACCAGGGCGTTGGCGATCGGCAGGCCGTTGACGTCCCGGACCAGCACCGTACAGGTGAGCGCCACGTCGCCCAGTGTGGCCGCGAGCCGGACGTCGGCCAGCCAAGTGGCGGGTGTGAGACAGCAATTGTGAGACAGCAACACGCCCGGACGGCGCCGCGCCCGGCCGTCAGCGGGCCCCGTTGTTCCGGCTCGGCGGCGGGGACTGGCGGATGTCCGACTGGGTGGTGCTGGCCAGCCACATGGCGGCGAGCATGGCGAGGCCGGCGCAGACCATGATCCACGGCCGCACCCCGCTTGTGTCGATCTGCTCGTGGAACGCGGTGACGCCGACCGCGATGCTGACGGCGGGGTCGGCGATGGCGATCGCCATGAGCGGCACGGCGATGCGCGAGCTCTGCAGCGCGTTCTGGTTGAGGATCACCGCGGCCAGACCGGTGACGAGCAGCGCGTAGGTCTGCCCCCGGGCGAAGATCGCGGCCGGATCGAAGGACAGCTCCGCGGTCAGCGCCTTGAGCAGGGAGGCGGCGATGCCGTAGAGCAGGCCGCTGGCGACGCCCAGCAGGACCGCCCGGGTCGAGTTGCCGGCGCACCACGCGAAGAACAGGCACACCGCGAGCACGGGTCCGGCCCACAGCGCGACGCCGAGCCAACCGGCCACCGACGGCTGGGCGATGCCGGGGCGGGGCTGGGCCGCGAGCAGGAACGCGGCCAGGCCGGCCCCGCCGAGCGCCACCACGGCGTAGTCGCGCCGGTGGACGGGGCGCCGGTTGAGGGCGGCGGCCAGCGGGATGGCCAGGAACAGGCCGGTGATCAGCAGCGGCTCGACGAGGATGAGCGGCCCGAAGCTCAGCGCGAGGGCCTGCAGGCCGGTGCCGATGGTCTCGGGCACCCAGGCCAGCAGCCATCTGGGCCGGCGGATCAGGCGCAGCAGCAGCCGCGGGTCGAGCGGCGGCGCCCGCTTCTCGAGCTTGGCCTCGCTCTGCTCGAGCGCGGCGCTGACGGCGAACGCGGCCGCCGATCCCAGTGCCGCGACCACCGCGACGAGGTTGTCGGCGGCGGCGGGGTCACCGGCGGCGGTCATCGCCACCGGGCGCGCGACGGCCGGACCCGGCGACGAGGTCGGCGATGCCGGCGGCCGGATCGCCGGCGAACAGCGCGAGCCCGGCGGCGCGGGCCCGGCGGCCGCGCTCGCCGCCGGTGAGCTCGCCGAGCGCCCGCCCGAGCTGGTCGCGCCCGCGGACCAGCGTGCTCACCCCGGCCTCGTCCATGGCGGCCGCGCTCGCCCGGCCGTGGCCGGGCAGCGGACGGTACGTGAGCACGGGCAGCCCGCACGCCATGGCCTCGAGCGCGGTGAGGCCGCCGCCGTTCTCCACGAGCACGTCGGCGGCGCGCAGCAGCTCCGGCATGTCGTCCACCCAGCCCAGGACGGGCCCGGTCCCGGCCAGCAGCATCCGGCTGCGCAGCGCCTCGTTGCGCCCGCAGACCGTGACCGGGATCGCGGCGCCCGTCCGGGCGATGTCGGCCGCCGTCGCGGCGACCTCGCCGACCCCCCACGCACCGGCGACCACCAGCGCGAGCGGGGCGTCCGGCGGCAGGCCGAAGCGCTCCCGGGCGCGCCGCTGCTGCGCCGCGGACGCCGGGGCGCACCGGGCCGACACCACCCGGCCCGCCACGCGCACGCCGGCCGCCGCGTGGGCGAGCGCCTGCGCACGGCTCGTCTCGTGCGCCACGTAGTGCACGTCGACGCCCGGAGAGAGCCAGATCGGGTGCGCGGCGAAGTCGGTCACGTAGGTGACCACCGGCGCGGCGAGGTGCCCGTCGCGGCGCAGCGGCCCGAGCAGCTGGCTGGCGATCGGATAGGTCGACACGACCACGTCGGCGTCGGCGGGCAGCGCCCGGCGCATCCGCGCGCGCACCGGGCGCAGCAGGGCGCGCGTGATCGGCGCGGCGCCGCGGAACCGGCGGGCGATCGCGAACAGCCCGTCGTAGATCCACGGCAGGCGCAGCAGCAGGCTGTGGTACGAGCCGCGCAGCAGCCGCCCGAGTCGCCACGGGAAGACGTCGGTGACGTCGAGGCAGTCGACCCGCAGGCCCCGCGCGCGCAGCCGCTCGGCCAGCTCGCGGGTCGTGCCGTCGTGGCCGGCGCCGACGCTGGCCGAGATCACCACGACGCGGCGGCGCAGGTCGGCGCGCGGCGCAGCAGACTCGAGAGTGGACACGCCAGGCGCACTACCGCACCACGCCTGGTTCTAACGCTCGGCCCGCCCGCGGAGGCGGGCGGGAAGGGGTGGTCCGATGCGGATCGCGAACCGGGTCGCGCTGGTCACCGGCGCCTCGTCGGGCATCGGCGAGGCCACGGCGCTGCGGCTGGCCGGCGCGGGCGCGCGGCTGGTCCTGCACGGCCGGGACCGCGGCCGGCTGTCGGCCCTGGCCGAGCGCACCGGCGGCCTCGCGGTGAGCGGCGACCTCGCGGAACCTGGTGCGGTCGAGCGGCTGGCGGCCGAGGCGGACCGGCTCGGCGGCGGCGTGGACATCCTCGTCAACAACGCGGGCGTGGGCTGGGCCGGGCCGTTCGGCGAGATGGCGCCCGCCGACATCGAGCGGCTGGTCGCGGTCAACCTGGTCGCGCCGATGCGGCTCACCCGGGCCCTGCTGCCGGGGATGCGCGACCGCGGGGACGGGCACGTGATGTTCGTGACGTCGATCGCCGGGCGCACGGGCGTGGCCGGCGAGGCGGTCTACTCGGCGAGCAAGGCGGGGCTGGACGCGTTCGCCGAGAGCCTCCGGCTGGAGACGCGAGGCACGGGCGTCGGGATCGGCGTGCTCGTGCCGGGGGTCGTGCAGACGGAGTTCTTCCAGCGCCGCGGGCGGCCGTACGAGCGGCGCCGCCCGCGGCCGCTGCCCGTGGAGCGGGTCGCGGACCTGCTGGTCGGGGCGATCGCGGCCGGCGGTGCGGAGCGCTACGCGCCGGGCTGGCTGCGTCTGCCCGTCGCGGTGCGCGGGGCGGCCCCCGGGCTGTATCGCCGGCTGGCCGCCCGGTTCGGCTGAGGCTACCCGGAGCGCAGGGCGCGGATCGACTGCCGCAGCGACGCCATCGTCGCCAGCACGGCCGTGGGCTCGTAGCCGCAGTGGGCCATGCAGTTGGCGCAGCGCGGGTCACGGCCCCGCCCGTACTGCTCCCAGTCGGTGGTCTCCACCAGTTCGCGGTAGGTGCGCACGTACCCGTCGGCCATCAGGTAGCAGGGCCGCTGCCACCCGAACAGCGAGTACGACGGCACGGCCCAGGCGGTGCACGGGAAATCGATGCGGCCCTCGAGGAAGTCGAGGAACAGCGGCGAGTGGCTCAGCCGCCAGCGCCGGCGCCGGCCGTCGGCGAACGCCTTGGCGAACAGCTCACGGGTCTGCTCCACGCCGAGGAAGTGCTCCTGGTCCGGGGCCTTCTCGTAGGCGTACGCCGGGGAGATCATCATCTCGTCGATCCCGAGCTCGTCGTTGAGGTGGTCGAGGACCTCGATGACGGTCTGCGGGGTGTCGGTGTTGAAGAACGTGGTGTTGGTCGTGACCCGGAACCCGCGCCGCTGCGCCTCCCGCACGGCCGCCACGGCCTCGTCGAAGACGCCCTCCTTGCACACCGAGGCGTCGTGGCGCTCGCGGAGGCCGTCGATGTGGACGGTGAACGCGAAGTACGGCGACGGCCGGAACTTGTCGAGCTTCTTCGGCAGCAGCAGGGCGTTGGTGCACAGGAACACGTACTTCTTGCGCCGTAGGAGCTCGGCGGTGATGACGTCGATCTGCGGGTGCATGAGCGGCTCGCCGCCGGCGATGGAGACCATCGGCGCGCCGCACTCGTCGATCGCGGCCAGCGCCTGCTCGACCGGCATGCGCTGGCGCAGCACGTCGGCCGGGTGCTCGATCTTGCCGCACCCGGCGCACTTGAGATTGCAGGCGAACAGCGGCTCCAACTCGACCAGCAGGGGAAACTTCTCGCGGTGGTGCAGCTTCTGGGACAGCAGATACCGGCCGATGCGCAGCCGTTGCCGCAGCGGGATGCTCATTGCCGTACCTCCTTGGGCAGCATGAAACGGACGTCTTCGAGCACGGCGGTGTGTTCCCGCACCGTCCGGGCGCCGAGCCCCGACAGCGCGGCGATCACTTCGTCGACGACGGCGGGCGGGGCCGAGGCACCGGCGGACACGCCGACGCTGCGCACGCCGGCCAGCCACCGCAGGTCGATGCCGCCCGCGCCGTCGATCAGGTACGCGGGCGTCCCCGTGCGCTCGGCGACCTCGACGAGGCGCTTGGAGTTCGAGGAGTTGACGGAGCCGACGACGAGCACGGCGTCGCAGGCGTCCGCGATCTCGGCCACCGCACGCTGGCGGTTCGTCGTGGCGTAGCAGATGTCGTCGGACGGCGGCGCGGCCAGGTCGGGGAAGCGCGCCCGAAGGACCGCGAGGACGTCGGCGACGTCGTCGACGGCGAGGGTCGTCTGGACCAGATAGGACACCCGCCCCGGGTCGTCGACGCGCACCCGCTCGGCGTCGGCGACGTCCTGGACGAGGCGGACCCGCTCGGGCGCCTCGCCGAGCACGCCGTCGGTCTCCTCGTGCCCGGCATGGCCGATGAGCAGCACGGTGTCGCCGTGCTCGGCGAAGCGCCGGGCCTCACTGTGGACCTTCGTCACGAGCGGGCAGGTGGCGTCGATCGTCGGCAGGTGCCGGTCGGCGGCCGCGGAGCGGACCGCGGGCGAGACGCCGTGCGCGGAGAACACCGTCATCGCGCCCTCCGGCACCTCGTCGACCTCGTCGACGAAGATCGCGCCCCGCCGGGACAGGTCGGCGACCACGTGCGTGTTGTGCACGATCTGCTTGCGGACGTACACCGGCGGCCCGTACTGCTCCAGGGCCCGCTCCACGACGAGGATGGCGCGCTCCACGCCGGCGCAGAACGAGCGGGGCGCGGCGAGCACGACCCGGCGGACCGTGGTGGCCGCCGCCCACTCCCGCAGCCCGGCGGCGACGGCCGGCAGGGCCGCCAGCGCCGTGCGCAGCCGCCCCACGGTGCCCGGCCGGAGCACCGCATCGGTGTCGGCGACGACCCGCACGCAGGCGGCGGGCCGGTCCTCGGCCGCGGCGAGCAGCCACGCCGACTCCAGGTCCACCGTCAGCGCGCCGGTGCCGGCGAGGCGGTTGCGCGCCGCGCCCAGGGCGAGCCGGTCGGTGCTGAGCACCGGGCCGGCGCGCACGGTGAGTCCCTGGCGGCGCAGCGTCCCCGCGAGCAGGACGGCCGCGGGGAGCACGGTCACGGGCGGCGCCGCGGCTCCGGTCCGGACGGCGGCGCGGACCTCGGTGGCCACGACGACGTCGCCGGGCTCGAGGGCCGCGTCCAGCCCGCCCCCGACGCCGGCCACGGCGAGCGCTCGGGCACCCGTCACGGCGGACGAGCCGGCGGCCCGAACGGAGCGGCGGCGCCCCGCCCCGGTGTGCAGGACGGTGCCGAGCGGACCGGGCCGGCCCCGGCGCAGCGCCGCGGCTTCCGTGCGCATCGGCGCGCACAGCAGCCAGTCGCCGTCCGCGCGGGTCCGGGCCGGTGTGCTCATCGCTCCTCCTCGGCGCTGTCGCGCAGGATGCGGCCCAGGGCGCTGACCGGGAACACCAGCCGGTACAGGTGGTAGTTGATGTAGAAGTCGCCCGGGAAGCCGGTGCCGGTGTAGTGCGGCTCGTCCCAGGTGCCGTCGGGGCGCTGGGTGTCGAGCAGCCAGGCCAGTGCCCGGCGCGCCGCGGGCGTGTGGTGCTCGCCGGTGGCGTGCAGCGCCAGCAGGGCCCAGGCCGTCTGCGAGGCGGTGGAGGCCCCGTTTCCGCGCATGGCCGCGTCGCGGTAGGAGCGCATGTCCTCGCCCCAGCCGCCGTCGTCGTTCTGGTGCTCCCGCAGCCACCGCACGGCGCGGCGGATCGAGGAGTGCCCGGGCGCGACGCCGGCGGCGGTCAACGCGGGCACGACGCAGCCGACGCCATACACGTGGTTGGCGCCCCACCGGCCGAACCAGGAGCCGTCCGTCTCCTGCGCCCGCAGCAGCCACCGCACGCCCCGGCGGGTGGCGGGCGAGTCCGTCAGGCCCTGGGCGCACAGCGCCTCGACGATGTGCGCGGTGACGTCGGCGCTGGGCGGGTCGATGACCTCGCCGAAGTCGCAGAACGGCAGGTCGGCCACAAGCGTGCGGTCGTTGTCGGCGTCGAAGGCGCCCCAGCCGCCGTCGCGCGACTGCATGCCGACCAGCCAGCGGGTCGCCCGGTGCAGCACGGCATGGCCCCGCAGCGGGGTCCGCCGCAGCGCGAGGATCACCTCGGCGGTGTCGTCGGTGTCGGGGTATCCGTCGTTGTCGAACTCGAACGCCCACCCGCTCGGCGGGACGTGCGCGCGGCGGACGGCCCAGTCGCCCCGCGCGGTGATCTCCTCCGCGGCGAGCCAGTTCCCGGCCCGCACCATCGCGGGATCGTCGGCCGGCAGCCCGGCGTCGGCCAGGGCCGTGACCGCGAGCGCGGTGTCCCACACCGGCGACTGGCACGCCTCGAGGCGGCGCACGGTCCCGCCGTGCGTCTCCTCGCGCACGGTGTACCGCTCCAGCCCGACCAGGCCCGCTCGCAGCACCGGGTGCGTCACGGGGTAGCCGAGCGCGTGCAGGGCGATGAGCGAGTACACCCACGGCGGCTGGATGCCGCCCCAGGAGCCGTCGGCCTCCTGCCGGGCGATGATCCACTCGGCGGCGCGGCGCAGCGCGTGGCGGCGCAGCGGCCCGGCGGCGACGCGCTCGTAGCCGCGGGCGGCGAGGTCGAGGCGGTGCAGCCAGCCGGATCGGCGCGTCAGCGGCGGCGGTGGCGGCGGGTGCAGTCCCGTGCGCAGCTCCGGCAGCGAGAAGCCCAGCGAGCGCACGGGCCGCAGCGCCCGCACGATCGACAGCGGCACGATGGTCTGGCGGGCCCAGCACGCGAAGTCGTACACGTTGAAGGGCATCCACGCCGGCAGCAGGACGAGCTCGGGCGGGACGGCGGGCACCCGCCGCCAGGGCCACTCGCCGAACAGCGCCAGCCAGATGCGGGTGAACACCCGGCTGCGCTCGATGCCGCCCCGGTCGCGGACGAACGCGGCGGCCGCCGTCATGTGCGGTGCCTCGGGCGCGTCGCCGGCCAGGCGCAGCGCCGTGTACGCCTCGATGGTGGTGGACAGGTCGCCCGGGCCGCCGTGGTACGTCGCCCAGGCCCCGTCGTCGAGCTGCCGGGAGCGGATCCAGCGGGCCGTCTGCGCGGTCAGGCGCTCGTCGCGGATCCCGAGGAACCGGCGCAGCATCAGGTCCTCGGCCTCGATCGTCACGTTGGTCTCGAGCTCGCCCTTCCACCAGCCGGCGGCGTCCTGCCCGGCACGCAGGTGATCGGTCGCCCGCTCCAGGCCGTCGCGGAGCCGGTCGGTGAGCTCGTCGCGCGCGGGTGCCCGCGTCGGTACCCCGGCCATCAGTGGTTGCGTCCCGTCACGAGGCGGGCGAGGTCCGCCAGGTCGTCGTGCACGTCCGCGGGCAGGCCGAGCGCGTCGAGCTCGGCGAGCGCGTGGCGCAGGTGGCGGTCGGCCTCCTGCCGCACCCAGTCGCGCGAGCCGGCCTCCTCCAGCAGCCCGGTGGCGGTGCGCAGGTCGGCGTCGTGCAGGTCGCCGTTCGACGCGTACAGCTCCCGCAGCGCCTCGCCCGCGGCGGTGCCGGACGTGAGCGCGTGCACGACCGGCACCGACTTCTTGCGGGAACGCAGATCGGACCCGACCGGCTTGCCGGTGCGCGCCGGCTCGCCCCAGACGCCGAGCTCGTCGTCGACGAGCTGGAAGCTCATGCCCAGGTGCGTGCCGAGGCGCGTCAGGGCCTCGGTCACGGCCGCGGGGGCGTCGCACAGCAGTGCCCCCAGCGCGCAGGCGCACGACATCAGCGCCGCGGTCTTGTCCGCGCTCATCGCGAGGCACTCCGCGAGGGTGACGTCGTCGCGCCGTTCGAACTCCAGGTCGGCGACCTGGCCGGCGATGAGCCGGTGGACGTCGGCGTCCAGCCGCCGGGCCGCCCGCACGGTGCCCGGCCGGGTGTCGCCGCTGAGCTCGTCGCGCGCGAGCAGCATGAGGGCGTCGCCGGCGAGGATCGCGGCGGGGACGCCGAAGACCGCCCAGGCCGTCGGCCGGTGCCGGCGTACCGCGTCCTGGTCCATGACGTCGTCGTGCAGCAGCGAGAAGTTGTGCGCGAGCTCGACGGCCGCCGCGGCGGCGACGCCCCGCTCGGGCGGATGACCCGCGGCGCGGGCCGACAGCAGGGCCAGGGCGGGGCGGATACCCTTGCCGCCCGCGGCGGACGGCGAGCCGTCGGCCTCGCAGTAGCCCATGTGGTAGGCAGTGACCCGCTGGTTGCGGGGATCGAGGCGGCCCAGGAGCTCCCTGATCCGCGGCTCGACCAGGGCGGGAACCTGGTCGAGGAAGCCGACGGGTGCGATGGTCAACGTGTGCCCTCCAGGGTTCGGTCGGCAGAAGCCAGGTGGGCGAGCACGACGTCGGCGGCGCGGTGACCGCTTCGGACCGCACCCTCCATCGTGTCCGGCCACCCGGTGTCGGTCCACGCTCCGGCCAGGACGAGGCCGGGCACGCGGGTCGCCGCGCCGGGCCGCAGCGCACGGGTCCCGGGAGCCTGCCGGAACGTCGCCCGCGGCTCGCGGGTGACGAACGCGTCCAGCAGCCGCGCCGAGCGCGCCGCGGGCAGGAGCCCGGCGACGGCGTCGGCGCAGACGGCGGTCAGGCGCGCGGCCGGGGCCGCGATGGTGTCGTCCGCGGCGGAGATCGACACCACCAGGTACTGCTCGCCGGACATCGACG
Source organism: Dactylosporangium sp. NPDC000244 (assembly GCF_040300725.1). Lineage (NCBI taxonomy): Bacteria > Bacillati > Actinomycetota > Actinomycetes > Micromonosporales > Micromonosporaceae > Dactylosporangium > Dactylosporangium sp. NPDC000244. Next base: position 309,056 of record NZ_JBEPEH010000003.1, on the reverse strand, counting down.
CCGGCGTACGGTCGAAGATCCACTGGGCCGGGGACTCGACGGCCGCGGCGAACGGCAGGCGGGTGACGGCCGAGTCGTAGCGCAGGTGGACGTTCACGATCGGGGAGCTGCCCAGCCGGTCCCAGTCGTCCCGGGCGGCGCCCGCTGCGGGCGGCACCAGCCGCGCGGCGGCCTGCGGCGGAACGGCCAGCACGACCGCGTCGGCGAGGATCTCGTCCTGGGCCGCGCGGCCGCCTGTGCCGCCGGTCACGACCCGGAACCCGGTGCCGTCCGGCCGGATCCGCTCGGCCCGGCTGCCGGTGGCGACCCGCACGCCGAGCCCGGTCAGCAGCCGGTGTGCGGGACGGCCGTGCAGGTCGGCCAGCGGCACGAGCGGGCGCCCGATGTCGCCGGCGCCGGCGCGCTCCAGCAGCCCGGTCCGGAACACCCGGGCGGCCAGCGCGAGTGACGCGTCCTGCGCGGGCGTGTTGAGCGCGGCGATGGTGATCAGGTCCCACAGCCGGCGCACCGCCCGGGAACCCTGGCCGTGCTCGGCCAGCCATTGGCCGAAGGACCGCTGGTCGGTGGCCGCGTCGTCCGGGTCCACCGTGCGCAGCGCGCCGGCCGCGCCGATCGCGCGCAGGCGCTCGCGGGCGTCGAGCAGGCGGTAGCGGGCCAGGGCCGGCAGCAGGTGGGCCGGGGCGGGCAGCCCCGGCGTGCGGGCCAGCACGTGCGGGGCCCGCCCGTGCGAGAGGACCGGGACCCGGAAGCGCGGCTGTATCCGGGCCAGGTCCGCGCTGCCGAGGCGGTCCAGGAGGGCCCGGTATCGCTCGTAGCAGCGCAGGAACACGTGCTGCCCGGTGTCCACGACGAGACCGTCGTGGTCGATGGAGTACGTCGCCCCGCCGAGCTCGGTGCGCCGCTCGACCAGCGTCACCCGGGCACCGGCGTCGGCGAGCAGCGTCGCGGCGGTGATGCCCGCGAGCCCGCCGCCGACGACGCACACGTCACGGCCGGCGACCGGGGCTGATGGTGTGTTCGATGGCGTCGCCATCAGGCCGACCGCAGCGCGAGGGCCCGGGCCGCGACCATGGCCTTCGCGCCGGGGGAAAGGGACAGCCGGGTGCGGGTGACGGCCAGCGGGTCCTCGGCGATGCGGGCCAGCAGCCGGCGGTAGATGCCGGCCATCGCGGCGGTGCAGGCGGCGCTGCGGGCGTCCAGCATCGGCAGCAGCCGCAGGCCGGTCTCGTACCACCGCTCGGCCCGTTCGGCCTCGAAGCGCACGAGCGCGGCGAAGCGCTCGGGCGGGTCGGCGAAGCCGTCGCCGTCGGGCTCCAGGTTGCAGCCGAAGCGGTCCAGGTCGTCCTTGGGCAGGTACACCCGGCCGGCCAGTCGATCCTCGCGCAGGTCGCGCAGGATGTTGGTCAGCTGCAGCGCGATGCCCAGCGCGTCGGCGAGCGCGGCGGCCCGCGGCGGTGCGCCGGTGCCGAAGACGCCCAGCGACAGGCGCCCGACGGAGCCGGCCACGCAGCGGCAGTACCACAGCAGGTCGTCCATCGTCGCGTAGGTGGTGCCGCGCACGTCGGCCGCGCAGCCGTCGATGAGCTCGTCGAAGGCCGACAGCGGGATGGGCAGCCGCCGGGCGGCGTCGTGCAGGGCCAGCAGCACCGGGTCGTGCCCGGCCGTCTCCGGCAGCCGGTGCAGCGCGTCGCGGACCTCGTCGAGCCGGCCCAGCCGCTCGTCCGGCGGCAGGACCCCGTCGCCGATGTCGTCGATGCGGCGGGCGGTGGCGTACACCGCGGACAGCGCGCGCCGCCGGTCCCTCGGTAGCAGCCGGATGCCGTAGGAGAAGTTGCGCGCCTCCCGGCGCGTGATCTCCTCGCAGTGCCGGTAGGCCGCCGCGAGGGGACCGGTCGCGCTCACCCGGCGCTCCTGATCATCACGCCCAGCCAGGATCTCGCGATGTCGCGCCGGCGGGGCCGGGGCGGACCGGGCAGCGGGTCGTAGCCGCTGCGCCTCAGGGCCCGCAGCGTGGCGAGGCCGCCGGCGAGGTATCCGGCGACCGCCACCCGCGCCCAGCCGTGCAGCGCCTCGACCAGCGGCGTCCCGGCGTCGAGCCATGCCCGGGCGCGGCCGGCCTCGAACCGCACGAGCGCGCGCAGCGCTCCGCTCGCCGTGGCCGCGGCCAGGCCGGCCTCCGTCACGCCGAACCGGTCGAGGTCGGCCGCGGGCAGGTACACCCGCCCGCGCCGGTGATCCTCGGCGATGTCCTGGAGGTGCTCGATGACCTGCAGCGCGGTGCAGACGCGGTTCGACAGCGCGATCAGGGCCGGCTCGGGCCGCCCGAACACGTGCAGGACGAGCTCGCCGACCGGGTCGGCGGACAGCGAGCAGTACTCGATGAGCTGCCCGACGGTCTCGTAGCGGTTCACCGTCTGGTCGACCCGGTTGGCCTCGATCAGGCGCAGCAGCGGCCCGGCGGGCAGCCGGCACGCGGACACCGTCGGGGCGAGCCCGCGCAGCACCGGGTGCCGGACCGCACGCCCGTCGTACAGCTCGTGGACCTCGGCCTCGAACGCGTCCAGCGCCGCCGTGCGGGCCCGGGCGCTCAGGCCCGGCACCGGCTCGTCGCCCAGGTCGTCGACGAACCGCGCGTAGCGGTACAGGGCCAGCAGGTGCTCGCGTGTCGCCCTGGGAAGAATGCGAAGCGCCACCGGGAAGTTCTCGCCGCCGGCCCGCTGCTGCGGTGCCAAGGGCCCGTCAGGCAGCGCCGTCTGGGTCGTCATGCCGCGCATGGCGGCGCGCTACCCGCGATCCGCGCTCGTAACCTTCGCGGCAGTTCCTGGTGGCGGTCCGGCATCCGGCACGCCCGGCCGTCGCTCACCCCACCGGAGGTGGTCGCTCATGCGGGCGAATCGCAGCCCCTGCCGCTCGCCGTCGCCGACGATCGACGTCAGCGCGCCGAGGGCCGAGCCCCAGGAGCCGGGCACCGCCGCGCAGTCGCTGTCGTGCAGCAGCAGGGTGGCGCCGCCCCTGATGCCGCCGGCGCGCAGGTGGGCCAGCACGGTGGCGGTGGTGGCGCCCGCCTCCCAGTCGCGGCCCCAGGCGCTCCAGAGCACCGGGCGCAGGCCGAGCCGGGCGGCCGCGACGAGGCTTCCGGCGGACAGCACGCCGTACGGTGGGCGGAACCACCGGGGCGGGGCTCCGCAGGCGCCGAGAATCAGCTCGGCCGTGCGGGCGAGCTCGCCGTGCACGCGGCCCGGGCTCATCCGAAGGTGACTGCGGTGGGTCCAGCCGTGCACGCCGATCTCGTGCCCCTCCTCGTGGATGCGGCGCAGCAGGCCGGGCGACCTCGCCGCCATGCCGCCGAGCACGAAGAAGGTGGCGGGGATGCCCAGCCGGGCCAGCGACCGGAGGAAGTGCGGGGTGGAACGCGGGTCCGGGCCGTCGTCCAGGGTGAGCGCGACGGTGCCGGGCCGACCGGCGCCGTTCAGCGCCGGCAGGTGCCGGCGGACCGGCGGCAGCGCCGTCACCGCGGGGCCCGCGTGCAGCACGACGGCGGCCGCGGACACGCTCACCGCCAGGAGCCGTCTGCTCATGCACTCCTCCACATGGCCGGGAACGATCGGGACGGGCCGCTACCCGCGGCGGTGGCACCGAAACCGGGGCCGATCGGCGCCGGCGGCGAAGCAAGATTGGAGATGGGGTCGCACATGGGGTCGCACCGTCGTCCCGCCCGCGGAGCGCGGCGTGCGACCGGGCCGAACGGCATCGAGAGGAAAGGACGGGTGCCGTGAGTATTTCCCGCCGCCTGGCCGATCTGTTCCGGATCAAGGCCAACAAGGCCCTCGACCGGGCCGAGGACCCGCGCGAGGTGCTCGACTACTCCTACGAACGCCAGCTCGAGATGCTGACGAAGGTGCGCCGCGGCGTGGCCGACGTCGCCACCAGCCGCAAACGCCTCGACCTGCAACTGGCCCAGCTGCAGCAGGCCGCCGACCGGCTACAGGGTCAGGCCGCCGAGGCGGTCGACATGGGCCGCGACGACCTCGCCCGCGAGGCCCTCACGCGCCGGGCCGCCGTCGCCACCCAGATGGGTGAGATCGGCGCCCAGCGCGACGCGCTCACCGGCGAGGAGGCCAAGCTCACCACGGCCGCCACCCGGCTGCAGGCGCGGGTGGAGGCGTTCCGCACGCGCAAGGAGACCATCAAGGCCACCTACACCGCGGCCGAGGCGCAGAGCCGCGTCGGCGAGGCGGTCTCGGGCATCTCCGAGGAGATGGGCGACGTCGGCATGGCGGTGCAGCGCGCCGAGGACCGTACGGCGCAGATGCAGGCCCGCGCCGGCGCGATCGACGAGCTGCTCACCTCCGGCGCGCTGCAGGACGCCACCGCGACGACCGCCGGCCGCGACGACCTGCAGGCCGCCCTCGACGCGGCGCGCGGGGACCAGGGCGTCGACCGCGAGCTCGCCGCGCTCAAGGCGGGCCGGTCGGTGCCGGCCGTCGGCAGCGGACCGCAGCCCCGCGCGGTTGAGGCGGGGCCGTCGGACGAGGAGGCCCGGCGATGATCATCAGAATTCTCGGCGAGGGCCAGTACCGCGTGCCGGAGTCCGCGCTGGTCGAGCTCAACGAGCTCGACGCCGCGGTGCAGACGGCCGTCGACACCGGCGACCGGGCCGCGTTCCACGACCGGCTGGGCGACCTGCTCGCCGCCGTCCGGGCGCGCGGCACCGGCGTGCCCGACGACGAGCTGACCGCCTCGGGGCTGGTCCTGCCCGCACCCGACAGTGACTTGGCCGACGTGGCCGCGCTGCTGGGCGACGAGGGCCTCATCCCGGGCTGAGGAGCACCCGATGCGTACCCGATTCCGCCCCGACCGCCGCCTGACCGCGCGCATGGCGCTGACCGTGTTCCTGCTCGGGCTGGTGTACGTGGCCTTCATCGCCGTCCTCGTGACCCTCTTGCGCTCGTGGGTGGCGATCGTGGTCATCGCGGGCGGTGTAATGGCCGTGCAGTACTGGTGCTCCGACCGCATCGCCCTGGCCGGCATGGGCGCCCGGATCGTCGACCCGCAGCAGCAGCCGCGCCTGCACGGCGTCATCGACCGGCTGTGCGCCGCGGCCGACATGCCCAAGCCGCGCGTCGCCGTCGCCGACACCGACCTGCCCAACGCGTTCGCCACCGGCCGCAACACCGACCGCGCGGTGGTGTGCGTGACCACCGGCCTGATGCGCCGGCTCGACACCGACGAGCTGGAGGGGGTGCTGGCCCACGAGCTGTCCCACATCGCCCACCGAGACGTGGCGGTCATGACGCTCGCCGCGTTCCTCGGCGTCGTGGCCGGCATGGTCACCCGCTTCATGTTCTACTCGCAGCTCTTCGGCGGCCGCCGGCGCGGAGACAACCAGACATACCTGTTGCTGGTACTGGTGATGGCCGTCTCCGCGGTGGTGTACACGCTGAGCTTCCTGCTGATCCGTGCCCTGTCGCGCTATCGGGAGCTGGCCGCGGACCGCGCCGGCGCGACGCTGACCGGCCGGCCCTCGGTGCTCGCCTCCGCGCTGACGAAGGTGACCGGCGAGATGGCCCGCATCCCGACCCGCGACCTGCGCACCGCGCAGGCGTTCAACGCGTTCTTCTTCACCCCCGCGGTCGGGGCCCGGCCGAGCCTGGCGACCCTGCTCTCCACGCATCCGACCCTGCAGCGGCGCCTGGACCAGCTGGCCGAGATCTCGACCGAACTCGAGAGGGCGGCACCGGAGGCATGAGATTCCTCGACGCGCTGCTGGGGCGCACCAGACCGGTCCAGCCCGACCTCGACGCCCTGTTCGCGGTGCCGGCCGCGGCCACCACCCTGCAGGCGGCCCTCGACCTCGAGCCGACCGGTGTCGGCGCCGTCTGCTTCAAGACGGCCGAGGGCCCGGCCGCCGCCCGGGCCGAGTCCGAGGCCCTGTCGCTGCTCACCGCCGACCAGGCCGCGCGGGTGGCCACCAGCCGAGACGAGTACGGCTACACCTGGATCGCCGGCCGGCGCGACCGCGACGACCTGGCCGGCCTGGTCACCGACCTGCACGCGGTGAACAGCACCCTCGCCGACGCCGGCTACGGCCCCAGCCTGCTGTGCACCGTCACCGGCTTCACCGGCGCCGACGGCCGCCGGCTCGGCCTGGTCTACCTGTTCAAGCGCGGCACCTTCTACCCGTTCGCGCCCTCCGGGGCGCAGTCCCGCGACAACGCCCTGGAGCTCCAGGTCCGCGCGCAGCTCGGCGGCGAGCTTCCGGTCGAGTCGGACCTGAGCCGCTGGTTCCCGATCTGGACGACCCCGGCGCTGTAGGCCCCCGGTGCGGGGTTCGGCACACCGGTGTCGGCGTGGTGTAGGCCCGGTGCAGCGGGGTAGTCCGCGGCGCATGGCTGCGGTGCGCTGGTTGCGCGAGAGCGGGCTGGCCGGGGAGCTGGCGGCGGAGTTCGCCGGGACGATGGTCCTCATCCTCTTCGGATGCGGCGCCGTCGCGCAGGTCATCGCCGGCGGGCTGGGCGGACACGACAGCATCGCGTGGTCGTGGGGCCTCGGCGTGACGTTCGGGGTGTACGTCGCCGGGCGTCTCAGCGGCGGGCACCTCAACCCCGCCGTGAGCGTGGCGTACGCGGTGTTCGGCGGCTTCGAGTGGCGCAAGGTGCTGCCCTACTCCGCGGCCCAGACCCTCGGCGCGTTCGCCGGTGCCCTGTTGGTGCGCTGGAACTACGGGTCGATCCTGCACGCCGCCGACCCGCGGCACACCATCAAGACGCAGATCGTGTTCTCGACCCTGCCGGGCAACGGCACCCTGCCGGTCGACGTGCGCAACGCGTTCCTCGACCAGATCATCGGCACGGCGATCCTGCTGTTTCTCATCATGGCCGTGACCGACGCCCGCAACAACGCGCCGCGGGCCAACCTGGCGCCGCTGCTCGTGGGGCTCATCGTCGTGGTGATCGGCATGGCCTGGGGCTCGGCCGCCGGATACGCCATCAACCCGGCGCGCGACTTCGGGCCGCGGGTCGCGTCGTTCCTCACCGGCTACGGCGGCGCGTTCGAGGACCAGACCGGTTATCCGTACTTCTGGGTGCCGATCGTCGCCCCGATCGCCGGCGGGATCCTCGGTGCCTGGGCGTACCGGCTCGCCATCGGGCGCTACCTGCCGGTCCGGCGGCGCGAGCCGGGAAGGGTGGACATCAGCAGTGGCTGACTACATCGGGGCGATCGACCAGGGCACCACGAGCACCCGGGCGATGGTGTTCGACCACGACGGCGCGGTCGTGGCCCAGCACCAGGTCGAGCACCGCCAGATCCTGCCGCGGGCCGGCTGGGTGGAGCACGACCCGGACGAGATCCGGCGCAACGCGCTCCTCGTCGCGGGCAAGGCCTTCCAGGGGTACCGCATCCGCGCTCTCGGCCTCACCAACCAGCGCGAGACCACGGTGGTGTGGGACCGGCGTACCGGCACGCCGCTGGGCAACGCGATCGTCTGGCAGGACACCCGCACGGACAGCATCGCCGAGGCCCTCGACCGCGACGGGCGCGGCGAGCTCGTCCGGCGCAAGAGCGGCCTGCGCCCGGCCACGTACTTCTCCGGCGGCAAGCTGCAGTGGATCCTCGAGCACGTCGACGGCGCCCGGGCGGCGGCCGAACGCGGCGACGCGCTCTTCGGCACCATGGACACCTGGCTGCTGTGGAACCTCACCGGCGGCCGGGTCCACGCGACCGACGTGACCAACGCCAGCCGCACCATGCTGATGGACCTGGAGACGCTGGACTGGGACGACGAGCTGCTGGCCTGCTTCGGGGTGCCGCGCGCGATGCTGCCGCGCATCCACCCGTCGTGCGACCCCGCCGTCTTCGGCCGCACGGCGGACGGGATCCCGCTCACCGCGGCGCTCGGCGACCAGCACGCGGCCGTCGTCGGGCAGGTCTGCTTCGCGCCCGGCGAGGCCAAGAACACGTACGGCACCGGCAACTTCCTGCTGCTCAACACCGGCACCGAACCGGTGCGCTCGCGGCATGGGCTGCTCACCACGGTCGCGTACCAGTTCGGCTCCGAACCGCCGGTCTACGCGCTCGAGGGCTCGATCGCCGTCACCGGCGCGGCCGTGCAGTGGCTGCGCGACCGGCTGCACATCATCGGCACCGCGGCCGAGAGCGAGACCCTCGCGGCCCGGGTGGCCGACAACGGCGGCATGTACTTCGTGCCCGCCTTCTCCGGCCTCTTCGCGCCCTACTGGCGGGCCGACGCGCGCGGCGCGATCGTCGGGCTGTCGCAGTACGACACCGACGCCCATCTCGCCCGCGCCACCCTGGAGGCGATCTGCTACCAGTCCCGCGACGTCGTCGAGGCGATGCAGCAGGACTCCGGGGTGGCCCTCGACGTGCTCAAGGTCGACGGCGGCGTCACCGCCAACGACCTGTGCATGCAGCTGCAGGCCGACATCCTCGGCGTGCCGGTGAGCCGACCCGTGGTCGCCGAGACCACCGCGCTGGGCGCCGCCTACGCCGCCGGGCTCGCGTCCGGCTTCTGGAGCGACACGCAGGAGCTGCGGGCCCACTGGCAGGAATCGCACCGCTGGGAGCCCACCTGGTCGCCGCAGCAGCGGGCCGAGGGCTACCGGCACTGGCACGACGCCGTCCGGCGGACCATGGACTGGATCGAGATCGGGGCCTGAGCGTGTACGACACCGGCACCATGTCACCGACCGCCCGGGACGAGGCCGTCGCGGCCCTGACCGGCACCGAGCTCGACGTCGTCGTCATCGGCGGCGGCGTGGTCGGGGCCGGCTGCGCCCTCGACGCCGTCACCCGCGGCCTGACCACCGGGCTGCTGGAGATGCGCGACTTCGCCAGCGGCACCTCGAGCCGGTCGAGCAAGCTCGTCCACGGCGGCCTTCGCTACCTGGAGATGCTCGACTTCCGGCTGGTGCGCGAGGCTTTGCGCGAGCGCGGCCTGCTGCTGCGGCGCCTGGCCCCGCACCTGGTCAGGCCGGTCCCGTTCCTCTACCCGCTCACCCACCACGTGTGGGAGCGGGGCTACGTCGGCGCGGGCGTCACGCTGTACGACACCATGGCCGGGCGCGAACGAGGCGCCCTTCCGCGCCACCGCCAGCTGAGCCGCCGCGCCGCGCTGCGGGCCTGCCCCGCGCTGCGCCCGGAGAGCTTCGTCGGCGCCGTGCAGTACTGGGACGCGCAGGTCGACGACGCCCGGCACACCCTGTTCGTGGCCCGCACCGCCGCCGCCTACGGCGCGCACGTGCTGTCCCGCGCGCAGGTCATCGGCTTCCTGCGCGAGGGCGGCCGGATCACCGGCGTGCGGGTGCGCGACCTGGAGCACGACCGCGAGTTCGAGGTGCGCGCGCGGCAGGTCGTCAACGCGACCGGGGCCTGGACCGACGACACCCAGGCGATGATCGGCGAGCGCGGCCAGTTCCACGTCCGCGCCTCCAAGGGCATCCACCTGGTCGTGCCCCGCGACCGGATCCGCTCCTCCACCGGGATGATCCTGCGCACCGCGACGAGCGTGCTGTTCGTCATCCCGTGGGGCCGGCACTGGATCGTCGGCACCACCGACACCGACTGGACCCTGGACAAGGCGCATCCGGCCGCGACCCGCACCGACATCGACTACCTGCTGAGCGAGATCAACCAGGTCCTCGCCACGCCGCTGCGCCACGACGACGTCGAGGGCGTCTACGCCGGCCTGCGCCCGCTGCTGGCCGGGGAGTCGGAGCCCACCTCCAAGCTGTCCCGCGAGCACCTTGTCGTCACGCCGGTGCCCGGGCTCGTCGCGGTCGCGGGCGGCAAGTACACCACGTACCGCGTGATGGCCGCCGATGCCGTGGACGCCGCGGTACACGGGCTGGACAGGGCGGTACCCCCATCGTGCACCGACCAGACCCCGCTCGTCGGCGCGGACGGCTTCGCGGCCCTGTGGAACCAGCGCGCCGCGCTCGCGACCGGCAGCGGCCTGCACGTCGCCCGGATCGAGCACCTCCTCGGCCGCTACGGTAGCCTCGTCCGCGAGGTGCTGGAGCTGCTCGCCGCCGACCCGCACCTGGCGCGGCCGGTGCCCGGCGCCGACGACTACCTGATGGCGGAGGTGCGCTACGCCGTGCTGGCCGAGGGCGCCCGGCACGTCGAGGACGTGCTCACCCGCCGCACGCGCATCTCGATCGAGACGTTCGACCGGGGCATGACGGCGGTTCGCCCCGTGGCCATGCTGATGGCCGACGCGCTCGGCTGGACCGCCGAGCAGGTCGATCGCGAGGTGGACAGCTACCGGCTGCGCGTGGAGGCGGAGCGGGCCTCCCAGACCCAGCCCGACGACCGCACGGCCGAGCGGATCCGCCGCGAGGCCCCCGACGTGGTGCCGGTGGTGCAGGCCGTCTGACGCATACATCGATCAACTTCCCTTCGATCGGCGCCGTTTCCTGAGCAAAGTCGCAGGTGGCCGGGGTGCACGCCGCATCTCGGCACTTCCGATCGAGGGGTTCACCTGCGCTTGAGAAGCCGCTATGGTCATGAGGCTCGCCGCGAGTGATCGTCACCGTTCCGGTGACGGCGCGGCGGCCCGCCGAGTCGTACTCGAACGAGCCGGGGACCCAAGCATCACTGGGGTGAATCCGCGTGGCCACGCGCCGCGCGGTAGGGCGATCCTCCCGCCCGAATCCGTCAGCTAACCCGGTAGGCGGCACCGGAAGGAGCAGTACATGCACGCCCTCTCGCGGAGCCATACCTCGGCCCATCGCCCAGCGGACCCGCCGGCGCGCCCGGATCGCCACATCGGCTGACCCTCCGGCCCCGGACCCCGCCCCCACCGCAACGCCCCGACCGCCACTGTCCCGAGTGGACGGTCGATTGCGCATTCCCTTGCTCCGCACCGGACCCCCCGGCCCGGAGTCGAACCCTGTCGAGGTTTCCGTGCAGCACCCGAACAAACCCAACCATCCCGACAATCTGAACCGTTCGCTCCGGACGAGGTGCGCCCGTGCCGGCCGATGAGACCACCGGGCGGCACCGGCGGCAGGAACCGTCCGGCCGGCGCCTCCCGGTCCGCCGGGGCATCGCCCTGTACTCCGCGGCCGCCGTCGTAGCGTTCGCCGTCATCGGCGCGCTGCTGTTGTTCAACTCACACGGCCCAAGCGCGCTGGCCGTGGCGCAGAACGAGTCGGCGACCCAGCGCGCCGACGACCGGGCGGCCGACGCCGAGAACCGCGCATCCCGCGGCGAGGCACGCACCGGCGACACGCCCAGCCGGCAACCGTCGGCGGCGGCCAGCGCCCCGGCGAAGCCGTCGACGGCGGGCACCACGGCACAGCCGCCGAGCACGGCCACCGCCGCGCCGACGACCGCCGCGCCGACGCCGGCGGTCATCGCCGCGGTCGGCGAGCTGACCCAGGCCGAGATGAACAACGCCGTGACGATCATCCGCACCGGACAGCAGATGGGCCTGCCCAGCCGCGCGTTCGTCGTGGCCATCTCCACCGCGCTGCAGGAGAGCCACCTGCACAACCTCGCCAACTCCAACGTTCCCGAGTCGCTCAACCTGCCCAACGAGGGCGTGGGCAGCGACCACGACTCCGTCGGGCTGTTCCAGCAGCGGCCGAACTGGGGCACCGTCACGGAGCTGATGAACCCGGCGGAGTCCGCGCGCCGCTTCTACAACGCGCTCGTGGACGTCTCCGGCTGGCAGCAGATGGCGATCACCGTGGCGGCGCAGACGGTCCAGGTGTCGGCGTTCCCGGACGCCTACGCCCAGTGGCAGTCGCTCGCCGAGCAGATCGTCACCGCCGTGCCGTGATCCACCCACGTCCCGGGGTTGTTAGGCGGCCGGGGCGGCGGGTAGTCGGCTGCGGAGACGAAGGAGGTGGCGCGTGACCCAGACTCAGCACCGGGACGTCGTCGACGTCCTGATGAACCAGCACGTCGAGATCAAGGCGCTGTTCAACCGGGTCGCCAGCGCGCAGGGCGACCAGAAGCGGACGCTGTTCTTCGACCTGGTCCGGCTGCTCGCCGTGCACGAGAGCGCTGAGGAGCAGATCGTGCACCCGGAGGCCCGCCGGGCGCTGGGTGACCGCGGCGACCAGGTCGTCGACGCCCGGCTCCGCGAGGAGTCCGAGGCCAAGCAGGTCCTGTCGGAACTGTACGACCTGGGCGTCGACCACCCGGGGTTCGACGAGCGGCTCGGCGCGTTCGCGGCCGACGTCAGCGAGCACGCCGCCAGCGAGGAAGTCGAGGAGTTCGAGCAGCTGCGGCGCACCGTCGAGCCGGACAAGCTGCAACGGATGGCCTCGGTGTTCGAGGCCGCCGAGAAGGTCGCGCCGACCCGGCCGCACCCGGCCGCGGGTGAGTCGGCGGCGGTGAACCTGCTCGCCGGTCCCCCGATCGCCGTCTTCGACAAGATCCGGGACGCTCTGCGCAGGACCTGACCCGCGAAGGCCCGCACCGGCGCGACCGGTGCGGGCCCGGAGGCGGTTGTGTCAGGTGCCGGGCGGTGGGTAGTTCGCGTCGCCATGACGGGTACGCAGACGGACGCCACCCGGGCGGATCGCGGCATCGTGCTACCCGGCGTCGTGCTCGGCGCCGGCCTCGGCGGGTTCGTCGACGGCATTCTGCTGCACCAGCTGCTGCAGTGGCACCACATGCTCAGCAGCACCACCAGGTATCCGGCCGACACGCTCGCGGGCCTGCGGGTGAACACACTGTGGGACGGCCTGTTCCACACCTGCACCTGGCTGGCCGTGCTGATCGGCCTCGCCCTGCTGTACTCCCGGATCGCGGCCGGACGCGCGCGGGTGTGGGGTTCGCGCACCCTGTGGGGCTGGATGCTGGTCGGGTGGGGCGGCTTCAACCTCGTCGAGGGCACGGTCGACCATCAGATCCTGGGCATCCACCACGTCCACGGCGGCCCCGACCAGCGCTGGTGGGATCTGGGCTTCCTCGCGCTCGGCGCCGTCCTGGTCGCCGCCGGCTGGCTGCTGCAGCACTCGGCCCGGCCGGAAGACCGCGCCCGGTGAGCCACGCCCATCCCGCCGTCGGCCTGCTGCCCGTCCTGGTCCTCGCCGGCGCGGTCGGCTACGACGCCATGGCGAGCCTCGGCCGCCGCCATTGGCCCTGGTGGCGTTCGGCACTCTTCCTGACCGGCGCCGGCCTGCTGGCGGCCGGCCTGGACCCGGCCGTATCGCCGTGGCCGCCCGGCGACTTCCGCACGCACGTGCTGCAGCACCTGCTCACCGGCATGCTCGCCCCGCTCGGCCTGGTCCTCGGCGCGCCGGGGACGCTGCTGCTGCGCACCGTGCCCGCCCCGACCGGCCGGCGGCTCACCCGGCTGCTGCGCACCCGCCCGGTCCGGCTCCTGGGCAGCCCGTGGACGGCGCTGACGGTCACCTCCGGCGGCCTGATCGTGCTTTACGGCACCCCGCTCTACGCCGCCACCACGCGCGAGCCCAGCCTGCACCAGCTCGTCCACGCCCACATGCTGCTCGCCGGATGCCTGTTCACCTGGGTCATCGCCGGCCCGGACCTGGCGCCCCTCCGCCCCTCGGTCCGCCTCCGGCTCGTCGTGCTCGGCGTCGCGATCGCCGTGCACGCGAGCCTGGCCCAGCTCCTCTACGCCGGGCTGTTCCTGCCCGGCGCGGCGGTGCCCGCCGCCCAGCGGCACGGCGGGGCCGCGCTCATGTACTACGCCGGCGACATCGCCGAGCTGCTGCTCGCGTTCGCATTGGTCACGACCTGGCGCCCCGGTCCCGCCCGGAGCGGGTCACGCGAGCAGGTCGGTGATGCGCCGGCGGTTGCGCAGGGCGTCCGGTGAGCCGGTCGCGGGGTCGACCAGCCCTCGGGGAAGGCGCGGCTCGAACCGTCGAGCCGGCGGGACAGGTCATTCATTGCGGGCGGTCTCCGGTCCGGTGATGCGCGACAGCAGCGGCAGGGTCGCGGCGATGATGGCCAGTGAGACGGCCAGGCCCAGCCCGGCCAGCGCGTAGTAGGACCAGTCCGGCGCGGCCAGGGTGTAGCCCATCTGCGCGCGGAGGAACAGCTGGGCCGCGGCGAACCCGGTGACCGCGGCCAGCACCGCGACCGCCAGCAGCGGCACCGCGGACTCGAGGGCGACGACGCGGCGCAGGGCGCGCAGCGGGACGCCGGTGAGGCGCAGCAGGCTGAAGGGGCGCTTGCGGTCGGCGATGCCGGCGGCGACGCTCACCGCCAGGCTGCAGCCCGCGATCGGCAGGCTGAAGAGCATGATGACGTCGGCCAGGCGCTGGAACAGCGCCATCTGGGTGCGGGAGTTGCTGCCCCGCTCGAGGTCGGTGAGCGCCGGGACCTCGTAGTCCGGGTAGGCCAGCCCCATCGCGGTGCGGGCCCGTTCGTGGGCGGCGGCGCTGCCGTCGAGGCCGACGACGACGCTGTCGAGCGGGAGCGCCGTGACCTGCGCGGCGGTGACGGGGGCCGTCGGCCAGACGGTCGCCGTGCCCGTGCCGGTGCGCGTGCGGTCGAAGCCGACGAGGTTGCTCCAGATCTGGGCGTACTCGGCGCCGGGGGCGCACGTGCCGTACTGCGGGATCCGGGCGAGATCGGCGCACGCGACGATGCTGGAGGGGCTGGCCGGTCCGTCGTCGGGGTTGTCGTGCAGCACGAGGGCGAAGGTCACGCCCTGGACGTGGCGCAGCCGGTCGGACACGTCGTCCGGGAGGGTGCCCTCCGGTCCGAGGTGCTGCTCAAGCGTCACCGCCGCGAGGTCGCCGTAGCGCACGCCGCGCTCGAAGTGCATCGTGGTGATGACGCCGGTCGCGACGCTGACGACGAACAGGGCGAGCATGACGCCGCTGATCGCGCGGAACGCGGCCTGCGGGTTGTCGGCGAGCCGCCGCGCCGCCACCAGCGTGGGCAGCCGGCGGGCGTGGCGGGCCATCAGCCGGGCGCCCACCATGGTGATCCACGGGCCGGCGATCACGAGGCCGACCATGGTGATCAGGAAGCCCGGCAGGAAGGCGGCGGTCTGTCCGCTGGAGGTTTCGGGCTTACGGCCGACGAAGTACGCCAGCTCCACGAGCCCCGCGACGACGGGGATCAACCGCCACGCGCGCGGCGGCTTCGGGGTCACCTGGCGGGCGACGCCCAGCGGCGAGATCCGGACCCGGCGCATGGCGAGCGCGGCCGCGGCGATCGCCCCGAGCGGGACGCCGAGCGCGACGAGCACGGCGATGGGCAGGCCGGGCGAGAGATCGGCGGGGAAGAACCGCTCGGTCGTGAGCGGCACCGCCGCCATGGCCGCCCGCAGCGCCGGGAACAGCGCGAAGCCCGCGATCGTGCCGGCCACGGCGGCCGCGCCGGACTCGACTGCGGCGAGCTGGGTCACCTGGCGCGGTGTGGCGCCGATGAGCCGCATGGCCGCGAACCGCTGTTCCCGGCGGGTGGCCGACAGGCGCGTGGCCGTACCGACGAAGACGAGCAGCGGGAAGAGCAGGCCCCCGGCGACGACGGACAGCACCAGGTCCATGGCGGCGGTCGGGATCTTCTGCGGCGACGTGGACACCGCGGTGACCTCGTGAGCTCTCGGGATGCCGCCGACCTCGCCCGGGGTGCGGCCGATGACGGCGACGAGCGAGTCCGGCGACTCCAGCGCGTTCTCGTCGATGATGCCGGCCTCGTGCCCCGGGAAGCGCGCGGCGAGCTGGTCGGCCGGGTGCGTGGCGATGAGGTCGTGCAGGGCCGGCGAGACGTAGTACTGCCCCGGGGCCGGCAGCCGCGGGATGCCCGGCACGGCCGGCGGGTTGGCGCCCTTGAGGCCGACGTCGATGCGCCAGATCGACTTGCCGCCGAAGAAGTCCTCGCGGCCGGCCCAGACGACCGGGTCCGCCGCGGGCCCGCCGGGAGCCTGCTGGCCGCGTAGCCAGGCGCCCCGGCCGACCTGGGCGTCGAGCGCGCGGACGCCGGCGGTGGTGGCCAGCAGCAGCCCGGTGCCGAGCGCGACGGCGACGGCGATGACCACGAACCGCAGCAGCGCCTCGCGCCCGTTGGCGAGGGCCAGGCGCAGACCGAACCGGATCACGACGCGGCCAGGGCGTGCACGCGACCGTCCCGGACGATCACCTCGCGGTCCGCGTAGACGGCGACCCTCGGCTCGTGGGTGACGAGCACGACGGTCGTGCCGTGCTCCCGCGCCGCCGCCACCATGAGGTCCATGACCTGCTCGCCGGTGAGCGAGTCGAGGGAGCCGGTGGGCTCATCGGCGAACAGCACCCGCGGCCGGTTGATCATTCCCCGTGCCAGCGCGACGCGCTGGGCCTGACCACCCGACAGCTCCCCCGACCGGCGCCCCTCCATCCCGGCGAGGCCGAGCCGGTCCAGCCATCTGCGCGCCTCGCGCAGGGCCTCGCCGCGCCGCGACCCGCCGAGCAGCAGTGGCAGGGCGACGTTCTCCTCGACGGTCAGCTCCGGCACCAGCTGCCCGAACTGGAACACGAACCCGAAGCGCTCCCGGCGCAGCGTGCTGCGCTGGTGCTCGTTGAGCCCGTCGATGCGCTGCCCGTCGAAGCGGACCTCGCCGGCGCTCGGCACCAGGATCCCGGCGAGGCAGTGCAGCAGCGTGGTCTTGCCGGAGCCGGACGGCCCCATGACGGCGACGATCTCGCCCGGCCCCGCGTCGAACGTGGCCCCGCGCAGCGCCGCGGTCTCGCCGAAGGACAGCTCGATGTCGCGGGCCTCGATCACGGCGCTCATCGGCGCACCAGCCCGGCCAGGTGGTCCAGGCGGGCCACGGTGAGCTCGATCCAGCGCAGGTCGGCCTCGAGGTGGAACAGGCCGTGGTCGGCGAGCATCGCCTCGATGAGGTCGTTGCCCTTCTTGATCTCGTGCAGCTCCCGCATCCGCTTGAGGTGCGCGCCGCGCTGGGTGTCGAGATACTCCGCGGCGGGCCGCTCCAGCATCAGCGACAGCATCACCTTGGCGAACAGCACCGTCTGCAGGTGCGGCTCGGGCTCGACCGGCTGGGTCAGCCACGCGTCGACCTCGGTGGCGCCGAGGTCGGTGATGACGTAGCGCTTCCGCTCGGGCCCCTCCCCCGCCTCGACCTCGCTGATCACGACCTTGCCGTCGCGGGCGAGGCGGCCGAGGGTCGAATACACCTGGCCGAAGGGCAGCGGACGGCCGCGGCCGAAGAACGTGTCGTAGTCGCGCTTGAGGTCGTAACCATGGCTCGGCTGGCGCTCCAGGAGGCCCAGCAGCGTGAGAGGAACGCTCATGCCGACGACCATACACCACGGATATACACCGAGTACATACACCCGGGTTATACACCGGCCCGGCGCCACCCCGGCCGTCACTCGGGAAAAGTCACCGGCGTTGAAGCAGAATGGTGGATGACAATTACGCGAATGCGTTCCGGAATGCCGGGTCCGTCGACAAGTACGAACACGTCACATATGCGCCGGGAAGCTACGCCTCGCGGGTCAACCGGCGGCAGCGGGCCTTCCTGCGCGGGCTGATCCGCCGCATGTTCCCGGACGCGCGTTTGACGCAGCACGACTTCGCCTGCGGCACCGGCCGGGCGATCCGCAACCTGCACGGCCTGGTCCGGCGGGCGCACGGCTACGACACCTCGCCGCAGATGCTGGCCAAGGCCGCCGAGCTGGGCACGGACGCGGGCCTGCACGTGGTGGCGACCGGCGGCCCGGTCCCGGAGCCGGCGGCGAGCGACGGCCCGGCGCTGGTGACGATGTTCCGGCTGCTGCTCAACGTCGACGACGACGTGCGCGAGCGGGCCCTGGCGTTCGCCGCGGCGGCGCTGCCGAGCGCCGGGTCCGGGCTGCTGATCGTCGAGAACCACGGCAACCGGCGCTCACTGCGGCACCTGCGGGCGCGCCGGCACCGGGGCCGGCGATGGTTCGCGGAGCTGTCGCACGCCCAGGTGGAGGGCGCTGCTGCACCGGCACGGGTTCACGATCGTGGCGCGGCGCGGGTTCTCGATGCTGACGCCCGGCTGGTACGAGCGGCCCCTGCTGCGCCGGGCCGCCGCGCCGCTGGACGCCCTCGCCTGCCGCCTGCCCGGCAGCGGGGCGTGGGCCGTGAACGTGGTCTACGCCGCGCGGCGCACCCGGTAACACGAATGACCAATTTTCACTCCTACACTATGTAGGTGCCTTTCAGGATGCATTCAGGTGCACCGTGTGAGGCTGTGCGGTGGGAGGTGAATCCATGCGGCTGTTGCTGGTGGAAGACGAGGTCGGGCTGGCCGAGACGATTCGTGACGGGCTGGCCGTCGAGGGGTTCACGACCGACCTGACCTTCACCGGCATCGACGGGCTGTGGGCGGCGACCGAGTCGCCGAACGGCGCCTACGACGCGATCGTGCTCGACATCATGCTGCCCGGGCTCAACGGCTACGAGGTGTGCCGGGAGCTGCGGCGGCGGGAGGTGTGGACGCCGATCCTCATGCTGACCGCGAAGGACGGCGAGTACGACCTGGCCGACGCCCTCGACCTCGGGGCCGACGACTACCTCACCAAGCCGTTCCCGTTCGTGGTGCTGACCGCGCGGTTGCGGGCGCTGATCCGCCGCGGCGCGCCCCAGCGGCCCGTCGTGCTCACCGCCGGCGACCTGCACCTGGACCCGGCCCGCCGCCGGGTGGGCCGCGGGGACGACCCGATCCAGGTGACGCCGCGCGAGTTCGCGCTGCTGGAGTTCCTGCTGCGGCGGGCCGGCGACGTGGTGTCCAAGACCGCCATCCTGGAGAACGTGTGGGACGCCGGGTTCGAGGGCGATCTGAACATCGTCGAGGTCTACGTCGGCTACCTGCGCAAGAAGATCGACCACGCGTACGGGCGCTGCGCGATCCAGACCGTCCGCGGCGTCGGCTACCGGCTGGACCCGCATGGCGGCTGACCGCCGGGTCGTGGCCGTCGTCCTGCCGCTGGGATTCGCCGCGCTGACCGCCCTCGTCGCCGTGCGCTTCGGGCCGCTGCTGCGCCTCGACACCGCGCTCAGCGACGCGGCCCTGCGCTTCGCGCGGTCGCACCACGTGTGGCGGGCGGTCATGTCGGCCATCACGCACAGCGCCGACCAGCGGGTCCTGCTCCCGGCGCTGCTGCTCGCCGTCGCGTTCGCGGTGTGGCGCCGCGACCGGGCCGGCGTCGTGTTCCTGCTCGCCGCGGCGGCCACCGCGACCGTGCTGCGTCTGACGGTACTGACCCTCGTGCACCGCCCCCGCCCGCCCGAGCGGCTCACCGCCGCCGCGGGCTGGGCGTTCCCGTCCGGCCACACGACCTCGGCGACCATCGCGGCGGGCATCCTCGTCGTGCTGCTGTGGCCGCTGCTGCCCAGCGGCCGGGCCCGCGCCGTGCTGGCCGCCGTCGCCGGGCTGTGGGCGGGGCTGGTCGGCATCAGCCGCGTGGCGCTCGCCGCGCACTGGCCCACGGACGTGCTCGGCGGCTGGCTGCTCGCGGGCTCCGTCCTGACCGTGCTCGGCATCGTGCTGCGCCCGCGTCCGCGCGATTCCGTCCGGCCACAGCCCTCCGGCTCCCCACCGGGCGGCGACGGCCCATAAGCAGCACGCCGGTCACTCCAGCGGCCGCCGGGCGATGCCGCGGGCCTCGCGACCGGCCAGCAGCCAGCCGCCGAGGTAGGCGACGACCGGCAGGCCCACGAGCAGCGCCACGAGGTTGAGCACCGGCGGATGCGCGAGCCAGTGCGCCTCCCGGTGGTACCAGGCGAGCATCGACACGTAGGCGCACGCCGTGCCGATGACGGCCCCGGCGAGGGCGAGCGCCCCGGCGGTCGCGGCGGTGAGCGCGCGCCGGGTGCCGCTGCGGGCGCCGGTCGCGATCAGCGTGCGCTGGTCCCGGGCCGTCTCGCTGCGGATGAGCCCGACGGTCATCGCGAGCACGCCGAGGGCGACCGCGATCCCGGCCCCGGTGAACCAGCCGGCGAGCCGGGCCTGGTCCGCGCCGGTCGGGCGGGACTCGACGCTGACGCCGGCGGCGGCCGCGGAGCGCTGGGCGTGCTCGATCTGGGCCGCGGTCAGGGCGGCGGGCGCGTCGACCAGCCAGCCCACCGGGATCGGCGTCAGGTGCAGCCGGGCCAGGCCGTGCTCGGTGATGAGGACGCTCGGCAGGGAGCCGTAGGCGGGCAGCGTCACGTGCTGCTGGACCGGTTGCCACCGCGCGTTGCGGCCGGGGATGAGGTCGTACCCGTCGATGCTGTCGCGCCCGAGGAGCAGATCGGTGTCGGCGTGGACGCTCGCGGGGTCGATGCCGAAGTGCGTGAGGAGCTCCGGCATCGCGACGAACAGGCCGATCATGTCGCGGCTGTTGTACATCACGTCGCCGGGCTGGCCGGGGCCGGGTGCGTGCGGCTTCGCGTACACCGCGGGCTGGCGGCCGTTGCGCTCCAGCGGCTGGTTCGGGTCCACGGCGCCGGTCAGCGCGACGGCGGTGGCGTGTGCGTCGGCGGCGATCGTGGCCACCTCGGTCCGTACCGCATCGAACTGTTCTTGGGGAAGCGTCGGGACCGGGCCGGCCATCGCCTCCGGGGACACCCACACGGCGAGCTGGTCGGCGGGCAGGTTGCCGCCGGTCGGGGCGGCGGCCCGGGCGACGGTGACGGCGGCGCCCAGAGTGACGACGGCGGCGATGCCCACGGCCAGCGCGATCGCGGCCAGCGCCGCGCCGGAGCGGGACCGGTGCCGGGCCAGGTCGCGCATGGCCAGCCGGGGCGCCAGGGGCGCGCGCCGCGCGAGCCGGCCGACGATCGCGACCCCGGCCGGGGCGAGCAGCAGCAGCGCGACCGCGGTGGCGAGAACGCCGCCGATGATGAAGGGCGCCCTGGTCTGCTGGGCCAGGGCCAGCGCGGCCGTCCCCGCCGCCAGCAGGACGCCCCCGAGGGCCGCGAAGCGGTGGGCCGGGCGCGGCGCCGCCGGACGCGCGCTGAGCGCGGCCACGACCGGCATGCGGGCGGCCGCCCGGGCCGGCCACCACGCGGCGACGACGGCGGTGATCGTCGCCAGCAGCACGGCGACGAGCATCGTCGGCCACGGTACGGCGAACCGGTCGATGCGGTGCCCGAGCGGCGACTCCAGCAGCGGGCCCAGCGCGACCCACGCAACCGTCCCCGCGGCGGCGCCCGCGACCGCGCCGACGCCGCCGACGACCGCGCCGTTGGCGAGCAGCACGAGCCGGATGTGCCGGTGGCTCGCGCCCATCGCGCCGAGCAGGCCGAGCGCCCGCAGCCGCCGCTGGGCCATCACGGTGAACCCGGCCACCGCGAGCAGGCCGACGAACACCAGCCCGATCGTGGCGAGCACGAGCACCACGGCGCTCGCGGAGGCATCTGCGGAGCGGACCTGCGTCGACCCGCTCGGCCTCGGCCGGGCCCGGAACTCGTCGGCCGAGGCCCGGATGAGCACGTCGACGCGGTCGACCGCGGCCGCCTGCCCGGGCGCGACGAGGGCGAACGCGTCGCGCAGGTCGAGCGGGTTCTCGACGAGGCCCACGACCGTCCGCGGCCGCCCGTCCTGGTTCCAGGCGCCGCCGACGCCCAGGCCGAGCGCCGCCGCCACGCGCCCGGTGAGCGCGATCTCGCCGGGGCCCTGCGGCCAGCGGCCCTGGGTCAGGCGCAGCATCGGGGCGCCGAAGGGCCCGTGCGGGTCCTGGGCGCGCACGTCGAAGCCGTTGGCCGAGCCGGGCAGCGGGAGCTTCTTGCCGTGCTCGATGACGTCGACGGTCCCGAACGAGGTGCGCAGCTCGGCGAGGCCGGCCGCCAGTTGCGGGTCGGTGCCGTCGAGGGCGATCAGGTGGTCGGCGGTGCCGAAGGTGCCCGCCTCGGTCGGGGCGTTGGCGGCGACGGCGAGCCCGACGGTGGTGGCGGCGACCGCGACCACCAGCAGCGCCAGGACGATCGCCTGCTGCCGCCACTCGCGCCGGAACAGCCGCCACGCCCAGCGTGCGACGGCGCGCCGCGCGGGCAGGCCGCCGTGGCCGGAGCCGAGCACCAGCGGGCGTTGCGCGACGGCGGCGCTCACCGGGCCGCCTCGCCGGTCAGCAGCGAGTCCGGGCCCGGGCGCGGGGCCGTGCGGTCGACCACGGCGCCGTCGCGGATGAACACGACCCGGTCGGCCCACGAGGCCAGCTGGGCGTCGTGGGTCACCATCACCGCGGCCAGCCCGCGCTTGCAGGCGGCCAGCATCAGGCGCATGACGGCCTCGCCGTTGGCCGTGTCCAGCGCGCCGGTCGGCTCGTCGGCCAGCAGCAGGCGCCGATCGCCGACGACCGCCCGGGCGATCGCCACCCGCTGCCGCTCGCCGCCGGAGAGCTGGTCGGGGAAGCGCTCCGCCCGGTCGGCCAGGCCCAGCTCGTCCAGGGCGCGCAGGCCGGCCGCCCGCGCCTTGGCCGCCTTCAGGCCGTCGAGCTCGAGCGGGAGGGCCACGTTCTCGGCGGCGGTGAGGCCGGGCAGGAGATTGAAGTCCTGGAAGACGTACCCGATCGCGCGCCGCCGCAGCCGGGCCCGGTCGTGGCGGGACATCGCCGAGAGCGGCTGCCCCGCGATGAGCACCTCGCCGGCGCTCGGCGACTCCAGCGCGCCCGCGATGGTCAGCAGGGTGCTCTTGCCCGAGCCGCTCGGCCCCATGACCGCGACCATCCGGCCGGGCTCGACGGTCAGGTCGACGTCGCGCAGCGCGTGCACCTCGTCGGCACCGTCCACATAGGTCTTCGACACCGCGCGCAGCTCCAGCACCCCGCTCATCGCCGCACCCCCGCGCGGCGGCGGATCTGCGGGCCCGTGGCGCGGGCCGGGGCCGGCGGGTCGAGCGCGGCCCGCTTGAGCCGGCCGTCGGCGGTGTCGAGCCAGCGCACGACCGAGTCGAGGCGGAACAGCTCGGCGTCCACGACGAGCGCGAGGCCCAGGTCGAGCTCGCCCTCCTCCTCCTTGAGGCGGGTCCACTGCTGCATCAGCTCCACGATGTACCGCCGGTGCTCCTGGATCACCTCGTGCACATCGACCCCCGGCAGCCGCACCGCGATCAGGATCTTGATGACGAGCTCGTCGCGGGGCGGCGACGCGAGGTCGGGCGGCGTCCTCAGCCAGACGGCCAGCTCGTCGGCCCCGGCCGCGGTGATCTGGAACCCCTTCTGCGGGCCGGGCTCGGCGTCGTCGTCGGACTCGACGAGCCCGTCGCGCTCCAGCCGCTGCAGGGTCGTGTAGACCTGCCCGACGTTGAGCGGCCACACCTCGCCGGTGCGCGCCTCGAACTCCTCGCGCAGCTGCAGCCCGTATTTCGGGCCCTCCTTCAGCAGCGCCAGCAGGGCATATCGGATGCTCATCGCGCCACTCCACTCGATATCATGCCCGGTAGCATACTCGGTATACTCACGGCCGTCCACGCCCTGTCACCGCACCTCCCCCGAATTCGGGTCGGGGCCGGGCATCCTTCGGGGGAAGCGCCGAGGACGCCCGGGGCCGACCGTTGGGGCATGCGTATGCGCCTGCTCGCCGCGGCGAGCGCGGGGATCATGGGCCTGGCCGGCTGCGGCTCCGGCACCCCGGAGCCGGCCGCGCCGGACCGGGACGTCTACGCCGCGGCCGCGGCGTGCATGCGCGCCAACGGCTTCCCAGACTTCCCCGACCCGGTCGAGACCGACGGCCGGTGGGGCTTCCCCGCCTCCGTCAACGGCCTCGTCAAGCAGCCGGCCGCCGAGTGCCAGGAGCAGTTCGCCCGGATCGGCGCCATCCCGGCCCGCACCGAGCGCCCGCTGAGCGTCGCGGAGATGGCGAAGCTGCGCGCCTGGGCCGCGTGCGTGCGCGACAACGGCCTGCCCGACTGGCCCGATCCCGGCGGCGACGGGGTGTTCCGGCCCGCCACCGTGCCGCCCGACGACGACCCGGCCTGGCGCCGGGCCGACACCGCCTGCCGGAGCCTCGAGCCCGGCCCGATCACGGTCGAGGGCGGCCCCGGCGCGCGGGCCGGCAAGTCTGGCGGCTGAGCCTTCAGCGCCCCAGCGGCAACGGGGTCGCCGCGGCCGCGCCGCCCAGCGGGGCCAGCCCGTACCGGTCCTCGATGGTCCGCAGGACCGAGTAGTGGTCGACCCGGCCCGAGCGGTTGCCGGGGGTGATGCCCGCCCCGGCGACGAGGGTCAGGATCTGGTTACCGCTGCCGCCGTCGTCCTCGTCGAACGTCACGATCAGCCAGCTGTCGTTCGCCTCGGCCCACCGCACGTAGGGGTCGAGGTGCTCGCGCGCCCAGGCGTCGCCGGTCGCGACCCCGCAGTCGTGCATGTCGTCGCACAGGTTCGGGATCACGAACGCGACGGTGGGCAGCTTCGCCGGGTCGGCGGGCCACGCGGTGAAGGGCTGGTTGGCCGCGTCGGCGACGGTGTCGAAGTCGGCCCAGGGATTGTGCTTGGCGGCGTACCGCCCGCGCGAGCAGCCGCGGTATCCGGCGGCGGGAAGGTCCTCGGAGTAGCCCGCGAAGGTGTGCCCGGCCGCCTGCAACTGCTGGGCGAGGTTCGGCGCCCCGCCGGCCCGGACCGGGCAGTGGTCGTCGGTGACGCCCTGGGTCGAGCCCGAGAACAGGGCGAGGTAGTTCGGCTGGCTCGGGTGGGCGACGCCGTGCGCGTCGGTGAACACGGCGGATCGGGTCATGAGCGTGTTGAGGTACGGCGCCTCCGGGCGTCCGGCGAGCTGCCGGTACGACTTGTTCTCGAACACCACCACGACGACGTGCCCGGGCCCCTGCGGCGACGACGGTGACGCCGCAGGCGGCGGCGGGGCGGCGCCACAGCCGGCGACCAGGCACACCGCCACCGCCACCGCGGTGCGGAGCCACCGTCTCACGGCCGCACGAGCGCTCATACCCGATGCAGCCTAGCGATCCGGCGGCTAGGAGACCTACTTGTTGCCGCCGTGCGTGTGCTGGGTGAACGTCTTCAGGTCCGCGGTCACCTCGTAGAAGACCTTCGCGCCGTCCTTCGTCCCCAGCACGTCGTACGAGCCGTCCGAGTCCTTGAACACCTTCGTCACCGACACCGACGAGTCCTTCGCCTTCATGGCCGCGGTCACCTTCGCCAGCTCATCCCCCGTCACCGCAGTGTGGTTCGACCCGCTCCGGCCGCCGTCGCGTCCCTTGCCGTCGCCGTGCGTGTGCGTGCGCTGGGTGAACGTCTTCAGGTCCGCGGTCACCTCGTAGAAGACCTTCGCGCCGTCCTTCGTCCCGACCACGCCGTACGAGCCGTCCGAGTCCTTGAACACCTTCGTCACCGACACCGACGAGTCCTTCGCCTTCATGGCCGCGGTCACCTTCGCCAGCTCATCCCCCGTCACCGCAGTGTGGTTCGACTCGCCCCGTCCACCGCCGTCGTGTCCCTTGCCACCGTTGCCGGCCTCGGCCGAGGCGCTCGGGGACGGCGCGGCCGTCTCCGCGCTGGCCAGCGAGGCGGCGCCGAACACCATCACACCGGTCGCCGTCAGGCCGATCGCCGCGAGGCCGATCCGCTTGGTTGTCTTCATCGACTTCATGGACACTTGCGTCGCTCCAATCCCCCGCGCAGGCCTTCCACCTGCGCTTTCGCGATGCTCAGCGTCGGAGATGAACCTGGGTAAACGCTGCCAGGGACCTGCCATGGACCTGGCACAGCCGACGCTCGGCCTCGGCGAAGCGGGTCGTCATCGCGTGAGCGGCAGGCTCACGCGCAGCAGCGCCCCGCCGGCCGGGGACTCCTCGACCGTCAGCGTGCCCCCGTGGGCGGTCACGATGTCGCGGGCGATGGGCAGCCCGAGTCCCGTGCCGCCGCCGGCGCGGGAGCGGTCCTCGTCGAGGCGGACGAAGCGGTCGAAGACCCGGTCGCGGTCCGCGGGGCCGATGCCCGGCCCGTCGTCGGCCACGGTGACCTCGGCCGCGTCGTCCTGCGTCCGCACCGTCACGTCGACCGTGTGCTTCGCGTACCGGGCCGCGTTGTCCACGAGGTTGCGCAGCACGCGCTGGAGATGGTGCGGGTCGCCGTTCACGCGCACCGGTGCCGCCCGCGTCGTGACCCGCAACTCCGGATGCTGCTCCGTCAGGCGTTCCCGCTCGATGTAGACGAGGTCGTCGAGGTCCACGTCCTGGTGCCGCAGTTGCAGCCCCTTCTCGTCCACCCGCGCCAGCAGCAGCAGATCCGCGATGAGCCGCGCCATCCGGTCGCTCTCGCGCCGCATCCGGTCCACGTGCGGCCCGTCTCCGAGCAGATCCAGCCCGGCCAGCACCGTCGACAGTGGACTGCGCAGCTCGTGCGAGGCGTCGGCCACGAACCGGCGCTGCGCGGCGGTCGCGGACTCGATGCGGTCGAGCATCCCGTTCATGGTCGCGGCCAGCGCGGCGATCTCGTCGTTCGCCGGTGGTACCGGCAGCCGCATGTGCAGGTTCCGCCCGCTGATCGTCTCGGCTTGCCGCCGCATCGCGTCGACCGGCCGCAGCGAGCGCCCGACGAACAGGAAGGTCGCGACCCCGACGGTCACGGTCAGCAGCGGCAGGCCGATCGCGAGCGCCCCGATCGCGGCCTCGGTCCCGTCGTCGATCTCGTCGATCGACTGCCCCACGAGGACCGTGCGCTGCCCGGGCGCCCCGAGCGCGGTGATGCGGAAGTACTCGTCGTGCGCCACCGGGAGCCGGCGCTGCTCCAGCCGCGTCTCCCCCGCCGGCGGGCGGAGCGCCGAGATCGGCGGGGCCCCGGCGAGCAGCGTCGAGGAGCGCAGCACCTTCCCGCTCGCGTCGAGCACCTGCACGATGGTGCGGTCGCGCAGCGACGGCTGGATGACCGCGGCGAGAGCCTCCTCGTCGTCGATCGCCCCGGCGATCTGGGCCGCCCGGTCGCCGGTGCTCTGGTCGACGTTGCCGGTGAGGATGACCTTCGCGGCGATGACGAACGCCACACCGGTCAGCACCGAGGCGATCGCCACCACGGCGGACGCGGCGAGCGCGGAGCGCATCCGCACCCCGAGCCGCTGCCGAATCCCCGCCGCGAACCTCATCACACGACGGACGGTAACGGCGCGGTCCTGAACGGGGGCTGAATTCAAACTGTTCTCAGGATCAGCTCGGCACCATCCCGACTCATGCACCACTTGACCTATCCGGAGGCGATCGTCGTCGGCCTCCTGCAGGGTGTGACCGAGCTGTTCCCGGTGTCGAGCCTCGGCCACAGCGTGCTGCTGCCCGCGCTCATCGGGGGCCGCTGGGCCCGCGACCTGAGCGTGTCGGCGCCCGAGTCGCCGTATCTGGCGTTCGTGGTGGGGCTGCACGTGGCCACCGCGCTGGCGTTGCTGATGTTCTTCTGGCGGGACTGGCTGCGGATCCTCGGCGGGTTCGGGTCGTCGTTGCGGTACCGCCGCATCATGACGCCCGAGGAGCGCCTCGCGTGGATGATCATCGTGGCCACGATCCCCGTGGGCGTCACCGGTCTGCTGCTGGAGCACACGTTCCGCACGGTCCTGGGGCGCCCCGTGCCCGCGGCGATCTTCCTCACCCTCAACGGGCTCATCCTGCTCGGCGCCGAACGGCTCCGCCGCCGTGCGCCCGCCGAGGATCGGACCACCGGCGATCCGGACGAGCGGCTGGCGTCCGGCTCGTTCTCGCGCGCCCTGCAGATCGGCAGCGCGCAGATCCTGGCCCTGCTGCCGGGCATCAGCCGCTCCGGGGCGACCATGGGCGCGGGGCTGCTCAAGGGGCTGTCGCACGAGGACGCGGCGCGCTTCTCGTTCCTGCTCGCCACGCCGGTCATCTTCGCCGCGGGCGTGCTGAAGGTGCCGGACCTGTACGGCCCGCTCGGCGCCGGCATCCGCGGTCAGGTCCTGGCCGGCAGCGTGGCCTCCTTCGCCGCCGCGTACCTGTCGGTGCGGTTCCTGACGCGGTACTTCGAGCGGCGCACCCTGACGCCGTTCGCGATCTACTGCGTCGCCGCCGGTCTGGCGAGCCTGGGCTGGCTCACGCTCGGCTGAGCCCATATCGCCCGCATATCGAAATCCGCATACGCACGGGCAACACCGTGGCGCCTTGACTGGTGGCATGACTGCTGGCACGACCTCGACGGGCATCACGGTGTACGGGTGCGGCCCCGACGAGGCCGTGCTGTTCCGCGAGCTGGCCCCCCGCTTCGGCGTCCGGCCGACCATCACCGAGGCGGCGGCGTCCGAGGCCACCATCGGCCTGGCCGTCGGCAACCGGTGCGTCAGCGTCGGGCACAAGACCCACGTCACGAACCCCACGCTGCGGGCGCTCGGCCGGGCCGGCGTGCGGTACATCTCCACCAGGAGCATCGGCTACAACCACATCGACGTGCCCTTCGCGCGCAGCGTCGGCATCGCCGTGGGCAACGTCGCCTACTCGCCCGACAGCGTGGCCGACTTCACGCTGATGCTGATGCTGATGGCGGTGCGCAACGCCAAGTCGATCGTCCTGCGTGCGGACGCCCACGACTACCGGCTGCACGAGGTGCGGGGCCGGGAGCTGCGCGATCTGACGGTCGGGGTCGTCGGCACCGGGCGCATCGGCTCGGCCGTCGTCGACCGGCTGGGCGGGTTCGGCTGCCGCATCCTGACCAGCGGCCGCGATCCCCTCGACGAGGTGCTGCGGCGCAGCGACATCGTCACGCTGCACACCCCGCTCACGGCGGACACCCGTCACCTCCTGAACCGCGAGCGCATCGAGCGGATGAAGCCCGGCGCGTACGTCGTCAACACCGGGCGCGGCCCGCTGATCGACACCGAGGCCCTCGTCTCGGCCCTGGAGGACGGGCGGCTGGGCGGTGCGGCGCTGGACGTCCTGGAGGGCGAGGAGGGCGTCTTCTACGCCGACTGCCGGAACCGCCCCATCGACAGCAAGGCGCTGCTGCGGCTGCACCAACTGCCGAACGTGCTCATCAGCCCGCACACCGCCTACTACACCGACCACGCCCTGAGCGACACGGTCGAGAACTCCATCATCAACTGCCTCAACTTCGAAAGCGGGACGCGGCATGGCTAGGTTGCGCATCGGCATCATGTTCGGGGGTCGTTCCGAGGAACATCCCGTCTCCGTCAAGTCGGCGCGGGAGGTCGCCAAGAACCTGGACAGCGGCCGGTACGAGCCGTACTGCATCGAGATCGCGGAGGACGGCACCTGGAACCTGCTCGACGAGCACGGCGGTCGCCGGCCGGTGGCGCTGTCGCCGGACCCGGGCGTCCACGGGCTGCTGGTGCTCGATGAGGGGCGGTACGAGACGATCGGGCTCGACCTGGTGTTCCCCGTGCTGCACGGCCGGCTCGGCGAGGACGGCGGCGTGCAGGGGCTGCTCGAGTTCTCCGGCATCCCCTACGTCGGCTGCGACATCCAGAGCTCCGCCCTGTGCATGGACAAGTCGCTGGCCTACATCGTCGCCGGCAACGCGGGCATCGCCACGCCGAACCACTGGATCGTCACCGGGGACGAGCCCGTCGATCCGCGGATCACGTACCCCGCCTTCGTGAAGCCGGCGCGCTCGGGCTCGTCGTTCGGCGTCAGCAAGGTCACCCGCGCCGAGGATGTGCCCGACGCGGTGAAGGCCGCGCGGCAGTACGACGCGAAGGTCCTGATCGAGGAGGCGGTCGTCGGCAGCGAGGTCGGCTGCGCCATCCTGGGCAACGGTGCGGATCTGCTCGCCGGCGAGGTGGATCGCATCGCCCTGTCGCACGGGTTCTTCCGCATCCATCAGGAGAGCACGCCGGAGAGCGGCTCCGAGAACTCGACGCCGATCGTCCCGGCCGACATCCCGGCCGAGTCCCGCGCGCTCGTGCGGGAGACCGCCAAGGCCGTGTACCGCGCGCTGGGCTGCCGGGGGCTGGCGCGCGTGGACCTGTTCCTGCGCGAGGACGGGACGGTCGTGCTCAACGAGGTCAACACCATGCCCGGCCTGACGTCGTACAGCCGCTATCCCCGGATGATGGCGGCCGCCGGGCTGCCGCTGGCCGAGGTGATCGACCGGCTCGTGGCCCTGACGCTGGCGGGACGGCGGCGATGAAGGAGGAGTTCGTCTTCGTCGACGAGCTGGTGCCCGGCATCCGCTGGGACGCCAAGTACGCCACCTGGGACAACTTCACCGGCAAGCCGGTGGACGGCTATGTGGCGAACCGCATCGTCGGCACGCGGGCCCTGTGCGCGGCCCTGGAGAAGGCGCGGGACAAGGCGGCGGCCCTCGGCTTCGGCCTGCTCCTGTGGGACGGCTACCGCCCGCAGCGCGCCGTGGACTGCTTCGTGCGCTGGTCGAAGGAGCCGGAGGCGGGCCGGACGAAGCCGCGGCACTATCCCAACATCCAGCGGCGCCAGATGTTCGAGAAGGGCTACGTGGCCGCCAAGTCCGGCCACAGCCGCGGCAGCACCGTGGATCTGACGCTCTACCACCTGGCCACCGGTGAGCTCGCGGCCATGGGCGGCGGCCACGACCTGATGGATCCCGTCTCGCACCACGGCGCGAAGGGCATCGCCCCGGCCGAGACGCGCAACCGCCGGCACCTGAGCACGCTCATGGAGGACTGCGGTTTCATCCGGTACGACTGCGAGTGGTGGCACTACACCCTGCGGGACGAGCCCTACCCGGACACCTACTTCGACTTTCCCGTCGCGTAGCGCGGGAGCCGCACCGTGACCCGCAGACCCCCGGCCGCTCCCGGTGCGAGGTCGAGGGTGCCGTCGTGGGCCTGGACGATGCTCTTGACGATCGCCAGGCCCAGGCCGACCCCCGCCTGGCCGCCGCGGATGCGGTCGGTGCCCCGCCGGAACGGCTCGGTGAGGGTCGCGACCAGCTCCCGGCTGAGCCGGTCGCCGGTGTTCTCGACGCTGAGCACGACGGTGTCCGGGCCGACGGCGGTCTCGACCCGCACACGGCCGTGCTCGGGCAGGTTGTGGACGATCGCGTTGTGCACGAGGTTCGTGGTCATCTGCAGCAGCAACGCGGGCGAGCCGGCGGCGCGGGCGATGTCGCCGGAGGTCTCGATGGTGACGCCGTGCTTCTCGGCCAGCGGCAGGAGCGTCTCGCCGGCCTCCTCCGCGAGGAGGGACAGGTCGACGGGCTCCCGCTCGAAGGAGCGCTGATCGGCCCGGCTGAGCACGAGCAGGGCCTCGGTGAGGTCGATCGCGCGGGTGTTGACGGCGCGGAGGCGCTCGACGAGCTCGCCGGTGCCGGCGTTGCCTTCGCGGTGGGCCACGTCGAGCAGGGTCTGGGTGATCGCCAGCGGGGTGCGCAGCTCGTGGGAGGCGTTGGCGGCGAAGCGCCGCTGCTCGGCCACGTGCGCCTCGAGCCGGCCGAGCATGCCGTCGAAGGCGTCGGCGAGCTCGCGGAACTCGTCCTGCCCGCCCTCCAGCGCGATCCGGTGCGAGAGCGACCCGGCCGCGGCCGCGCGGGTGGCGTCGGTGATCCGGGCCAGCGGCGCGAGCATCCGGCCGGCGAGAATCCACCCGCCCGCCAGCCCGAACACCAGCAGGAACACCATCCCCTGCTCGGCCCGCGGGACGAACGCCACGACGAGGTCGTGCCGGCTGGGGCCGCGCAGCACCGGAACTTCGCGCATCCCCGGCACCTGCATGGTGGTCCGCCCCGGGTCGGGGACGTAGCGCAGGAGGAACACCCACACCAGGCCGAGCAGCAGGGCCCCGGCGACCATGAGGAACCCGGCATAGCTGAGGGTGAGCTTGAGCCGGACGCTCAGCCCGGGCCGCCTATCCACGGTCGCCTCCGGCGTCGATGCGGTAGCCGACGCCGGGCACCGTGGCGATCAGCCAGGGTTCGCCGAGCCGCTTGCGCAGGGCCGAGACCGTGATGCGCACGGCGTTGGTGAACGGGTCGGCGTGCTCGTCCCAGGCCCGCTCCAGCAGCGCCTCGGCGCTGACGACCCCGCCGTCGGCGGCGACCAGCACCTCGAGGACCGCGAACTGCTTTCTCGTCAGCGCGACGTACCGGCCGTCGCGGTAGACCTCGCGGCGGAACGGGTCCAGGCGCAGCCCGGCGATCTCCCGCACGGGCGGCCGGCTGTGCCCGCGCCGGCGGTCGAGGGCCCGCAGCCGCAGCACGAGCTCCTGCAGCTCGAACGGCTTGGTGAGGTAGTCGTCGGCGCCGAGCTCGAATCCGGAGGTCTTGTCGTCGAGCCGGTCGGCCGCAGTGAGCATCAGGATCGGCATGCCGCTGCCGGAGGCGACGATGCTCGCGGCGACCTCGTCGCCGGAAGGCCCGGGAATGTCACGGTCGAGGACGGCGATGTCGTAGGCGTTGACGCTCAGCAGCTCCAGCGCCGTGTCGCCGTCGCCGGCGATGTCCGCCGCGATCGCCTCCAGTCGCAGACCGTCACGGATGGCCTTGGCCATGTCGGGCTCGTCCTCGACGACCAGCACACGCATGCAGCCGATCCTACGAGCCGGACATATCGTGGGCGTACCGAAAAGGGTCCTGGCTAGGCCGGGACGAGGACACGCTCGGTCACCGGGCTCTTCGACGCGCGCCAGCACGCGAGCCCGATCGGCAGGTCGACCCAGCACGACAGGATGCGGTAGAGCAGCACCGCCGCCGCGGCCGGGGCGGCGGGGGCGCCGGCGGCCGTGAGCGCGACGAGCAGGCTCGCCTCGATGACCCCGATGCCGCCCGGGGTGGCCGGGATCTGGCGGATGAGCTGCGCGACGAGGTAGCCGGTCGCGATGGTCGTGACGGGCACCGTGAGGCCGGTGGCGCGCACGGCACCGATGAGGCACGCGAGGTCGGCGAGCCAGTTGAGGACCGCCATCCCGATCACGGCGAGCCACCGCCGCGTCGGGACCGAGCCGGCCAGCGCCAGGGTCTGCCGCAGCGTGGTCCGGATGCGCCCGTCGTCCGCCGTCTCCACGACCGGCCTCGGCCCGCCGGCGCGGCGCACGGCCCTCGCGTGGAGCGCGACGAGCACGCCGAGCAGGAGCACGGCCGCGCCGATGCCGAGCGCGGCGGCGGACGGGCGGGCCAGCAGCAGGACGTTGCCCGCGTACAGCAGCGCCAGGCCGGCGACCGACGCCGCGCCGGACAGCAGCATCACGGCGGCCGCGACCGGGCGGGGCGCGCCGTGCGCCCGAAACCGGCCGAAGGCGTAGCCGGCCGACACCGCGGACCCGGCCGGCAGCGCGGCCGCCATCGCCGAGCGCGTGTAGGTGAGGCCGAGGGAGGCCGCGGCCCCCATCCGCACCGCGAACGCGCCGAGCAGGAGGCGCTGCTGCTCGGAGAACGCGACCATGGCGAGCCCGGACAGCACGACCGCCCCCGCCAGCCAGCGCAGGTCGGCCGTGCGCAGCGCCTGCCACGTCTGCGACGCGGACGGCAGGTGGCCGCGCAACTCCAGCGCGGCCACGACGACACCCACCACGAGCAGCCCGGTTCGCCAGTAGCGTTTCACGCCCATCAGACTCGGCACCGAAGGTAAGAGCGAGCGCGATCCGCGGATAAGAATTGCGTGAGAAATCAGGCCGCGGGGTCGCGCCGGTGCAGGGTGAGCGCCGCGGCGGTGACGGCGACCGCGACGGTCGCGACCTGCACCGCGATCCCGGGGCCCAGGTGCGGCGCCGGGGCCCGCTCCAGCAGGCCGGGCCAGTCCTGCCAATAGTGCACGGGCAGCGCCACCGCGACGAGGTGCAGGAGGCCGTGCGGGCCGGCCTGGCCGTTGAGGATGCTCGCGGCGACCACGAACGCGATCGCCACGGCCACGGCCTCCGCCCCGCGGGGCAGCAGCACACCGAGCGCGAAGGCGATCGCGGCGATGCTGAGCAGGCACAGCGTCTGGTACGCGCACGCGGCGAGGACGCGCCCGAGCGCGGCTCCGGTGGACAGGTTCGCGGCGCCGATGACGTGGAACGGATGCCAGCCGAAGGTCGCGAGCCCGACGAGCACCCCGGCGACGACGACCGCGGCGACCGCCGCGACCGTGGCGACCACGACGGCGGCGAGCTGGCCGGCCAGCAGGCGGGTGCGGGTCACCGGGGCGATGTAAAGGTACCGCAGCAGCCCCCAGTCCCGGTCGGCCGATCCGATGGCGGCGGCGAGCAGGGCGGCCACGAGCGGCAGCAGCAGCGGGCCGGTGAACTGGAGGCTCGCCATGGCGTGGTTCAGCGCCGAGTACGGGGCGGCGCCGAACAGGCCGTCCTGGTTGCCGAGCCGGTGCCCGGCCGAGGAGGCGGTGGCGAGCGCGGCGACGACCGGCAGCGCGGCCAGGCCGGCGAGCGCGATCAGGGTGCGCAGCCGGCGCAGCTGGGTGGCGAGCTCAACCCGCAGCATCGATGTTCCCTTCCGTCATCGCGATGAAGACGTCCTCGAGCGACCGTCCGGTTCGGCCCGCCCGGTCGACCCGCACTCCGGCGGTCACCAGTGCGCGGATCAGATCGCCGTCCGCCACGCCGGGCGCCGTCACCAGGACCTCTCCGGCCTGGGCCGAGACGGCGCCGACACCCGGTGCGGCGCGCAGGACGGCCACGGCTCGGCCGGCGTCGTCGACGCTGATCCGGAGGGTGTCCCCCGGGTCGAGCAGGGCGTCGAGGGGGCCGGTCGTCACGAGGCGGCCGTGGTCCATGACGACGACGTGGGTCGCGAACTGCTGCACCTCGGCCAGCTGGTGGCTCGACACCAGCACGGCGGCGCCGCGGGCGGCCGTCGTGGCGAGGTGCGCGCGCAGGGCGCGGACCTCGGCCGGGTCCAGGCCGTTCGCGGGCTCGTCCAGGATCAGCACGTCCGGGTCCCGCATCAGGGCCTGGGCCAGCATCAGCCGCTGCCGCATGCCCATCGAGTAGCGCTTCACCCGGCGGTCGAGGTGCGGGCCGAGGCCGGCGAGGGCCAGGGCCTCGTCGAGCGCGGGCGGCGGCCAGGGGCGGCGGGTGGCCGTCCAGAGCAGGCGGAGGTTGGCTCGGCCGGTCAGGTGCGGTACGAATGCCGGACCATCGATGAGCACGCCCACCCGGCGCAGCACGTCGGCGCCGAGGCGGACCGGCTCGCCGAGGATGCCGACGCGGCCGCCGGTCGGCCTGGACAGCCCGACGAGGACGCGCATGGCCGAGGTCTTGCCCGCGCCGTTCGGGCCGAGCAGCGCGCACACCTGGCCGCCGTCGACCGAGAAGGTGAGATCGTCGACGGCGACGTGGCGGCCGTAGTGCTTCGAGAGGGCCTCGACGCGGATCATGCCGGCCTCCGCACCAGCGTGACGGCCGCGGCGAGCAGGCCGGCGCCGACGGTCAGCGCGACGAGCAGCGGCACGGACGTCACCGGCCGGTGGGTGATCGCGGTCCACACCGGGTCCCGGAACGCCGTCATGAGCACCAGCCCGGCGGTCCCGGCGAGGATCGGGGTCTCGGCCCGGGGGCGGGTCCGGCGGATGAAGCCGGCGGTGGCGTTGGCGGCGACGCAGAACGCGAAGAGGGTGGCCGTCTCGACGAGCAGCGCCCAGGCGATGAGCAGCGGGTCGCTCCAGCGCTCGCCGACGGCCTGCGCGCCGACGATGCCGGCCGCGGCGAACAGGCTCAGCGCCGCGAACAGGGCCGTGGCCCGGGCCCGGATGCGCTCGATCAGGGCCGGCCGGCGGCCGAGCAGGGGCAGGTCGTCCAGCCAGTCCCCGGTGGCAAGCGGCGACCACCGCCGCCACAGCGCGACCCCCACGCCGGCGGCCGCCAGGGTGAGGGCCGCGAGCCCGGCGATGAGCGCGGTCGTCCACCCGTTCCAGACGCGGGCGTGCGCGCGGGCGGCGACGGCGGCCCACTCGAAGGCGAGCGTGAGCCCGACGACGGCGATGAGCGCGGCGGCCGCGCGCAGGACCCGCTGCTCGCGCTCGGGTCCGCCGGGCGGGCGCCAGGCCGGCAGCCCGACGGCGATCGCCAGGCCGAGCATGGGCACAGCGAAGAGCGCGAACGAGACGAGCACGTCGTAGGGGTCGTCCTGCCACGGGCTGACCGCCCGGACGGCCTTGTCCCGCGTGGCGAGGAGCGTCATCGCCTCGAACGCGGCGCCGGTCGCGAGCGCCGCCAGGATCAGCTTCAAGGACCTCATGGCGGCCATAGTACGCGTCTCGTAGTACACAACAAGTACTACACAGCAAGTAGTACTCGACGTGTAGTACGGTGGACGGGTGCACAGCACCGACGCCCAGATGGTCGTGCTCACCGTGCTCGCGGACGGCCCTCGCCACGGCTACGCCATCAACACCGCGATCGAGGAGCTCACCGGCCGCCGGCTCGGCCCCGGCAGCCTCTACGGCGCCCTGAGCCGGTTGGAGGCCCGCGGGCTCATCGAGCCGGTCACCGGGGATGCCGACGGCCAGGACCGGCAGCGCACCATGCGCATCACCGACGCCGGCCGCACCAGCCTGCGCGCCGAGCTCGAGCAGCTCGCCCGCGTCGCCCGGGCCGGCCTGCGCGCCCTCGGGGCCGATCCGGCATGAGCGCACCGGCGCTCATCGTCGCCCTCTACCCGCCCGCGGTGCGCGAGCGCTGGGGCGACGAGATCGGCCGCGAGATCGCCGAGCGCGGCGCGCGCTCCTGGCCCGACGCGATCGGCGGCGCCGCCCGGCTCTGGCTGCACCCGAGCGACTGGCCCGAGACCGCCGCCGGGCAGACCCGCCGGGTGCTCGCGGTGGCCCTGTTCGCCGTCACCGGCACGGACGCGCTGCTCCTTCGGGCGGCCGAACCGGCGACCGGCCGATGGCTCGGGCTGATTCTCGCCGGCGCCCTGCTCGCCGCGCCCCGGCCGCCGTCGCGCGCGCTGCGGGCCGTCGCCGCCGCGGCGATCCGCACCCTGGCCGCCCCCGCGACCGCCGGTCTGGCCCTGCTCCTGCTGGCCAACAGCGGCCTCGTCGACCATCCGGCCGGACCCGCCCGGGTGCTGCTCGTCGCCGCCTACTGGGCCGCGCTCACCTTCATCACCCTGCGGGTGTGGGCGTTGACCGCCCGGATCGTGCGCATGGGCACCGCACCGAGCCGCCGCCGGCTGCGCGCCGCCCTCCTGCTGGTCGGCGCCGGCACCGCCCTCGCGGCCGGCCAGAGCCTGCTCGGCGGCGCGCTGCTCATCGCGGCCGCGCTGCTCCTGTCCGCCGTGGCGGCCCTGCACGCGGGCCAGGACCTACACGGCCGGTAGCCACGCCCGCAACAGCTCGACGAACTCGACCACCGCCGCGGCCGCGACCAGCAGCGACAGCATCGACACCGCCGCCGAGCCGGAGACCGTGGGCCCGCCGCGCCGCAGCCGGGCCGGCCGCACCAGGGCCTCGACCCGGCGCACGGTGCTGGACCCGTCGAAGCCGAGCGACGTCGCCGGGCCGTGCGCGGCCAGCGCCACCTTGGCGATGGTCTGCGCGACGAGCCGGCGGTCGGCGACGCTGCGGGCCGCGTCCTCGTCCGCGCTGCGCTCCACGAGCAGGCCGACCGCGGACTCGACCGGGCGCAGCAGCGGGTTCACGGCCGTGGCCAGCGCGGCGAGGGCGTCCGTGCGGTGGTGCCGGCGCTCCAGGTGCGCCCGCTCGTGCGCGAGCACCGCGGCGCGCTCATCGGAGTCGAGCAGGCGCAGCAGGCCGCTGGTCACCAGGACGTGTCCCCGGCGACCGCGGCCGGGCGGCACGGCGACCGCCCGCGGGCTGTCCCAGTCGGCCACGACCAGCCCGCCCTCGGGGCGCCCGGCGGCGTGCAGCTCCCCGGCGACGGCCCGGCGCCGGCGCACCCGCACGGCGATCCGCGCGGCGATCCACACGAGCACCGCGGCCGCGACGAACGCGATCGGGTCGGGCACGGGCTCCGGCAGCGGCTGGCCCTGCGTCACCGACAGCCGCGCGTACCGCTCGACCGCCGGCAGATCGTCGGCCAGCGTCGCGGCCACGAGCACGAGGCACACCGCGCCGGAGACGGCGGTCACCAGCGCCCCGGCCGCGAGGGCCCGCGCGGCGCGCTCGGGCCGCCCGGCGCGGGTGGCGACGCGGGCCAGCGGCCACAGCAGCGCCGGCAGCAGCACCGGGACGTAGACGAGCCAGCTCACGCCGGGTCCGCGTCGCGGAGCAGGGCCCGCAGCAGCTCGGCGTCGGCGGGCTCGAGACCGGCGGTGAACTGGCGCAGCACCGCGTGCCGGTCGCCGGGCCCGTCGAGGACGGCCCGCATCCGCCGGGCCGCCGCGCTGGCCTGGTCCTCGGCCGGGAAGTACTCGTAGCCCCGGCCGCCGGCCAGGCTGACCCGGCGGCGCACCAGGCCCTTCTCCTGCAGCCGGGTGAGGATCGTCTGCACGGTGTTGTAGGCCAGGTCGCGGCCGAGCGCCTGCTGGACCTGCGCGGGGCTCAGCGGGCCGGCCGCGGCCCAGAGGACCGTCATGACGTCCGACTCCAGCGAGCCCCACGCGCGCCGTTCCGGGCTCATCGCCGCGCCCGGGGCTGGTGAGAACGCATTGCGACAGGGTACCTCCAGGGAAGGACCCCATTACATCTCCGGACGCACGGCGCGCTCGATGTCGTAGCCCAGGTCGACGCGGCACGACACCGGCGGCGCATAGCGTCCAGGCATGAGCATGATCGAGGCCCGCGACGTCGCCCGGTCATTCGGCCCGGCCCCGGCGCTGCGGGGCGCCAGCCTCTCGGTGGCGCCGGGCGAGATCCTGGCCGTGACGGGGCCGGCCGGCGCCGGCAAGTCGACGCTGCTGCGCTGCCTCGCGGGCATCTGCGCGCCCGACCACGGCGAGGTGTACTTCGACGGCCGCCGGCTCGACACGCTGCCCGAGCCGGCCCGCACGCTGCTGCGGCGCACCGCGTTCGGGTTCGTGTACCGATCCGCTCACCTGGTGCCGGAGCTGACCGTCGCCGACAACGTCGCGCTGCCGCTGCTGCTGAACCGGGTCCGGCGGGCCCAGGCGTACGCTGCCGCGGCGACGTGGCTGCGGCGGCTCGGCCTCAACGGGCTCGGCGGGCGGCGGGCCGGCGAGCTGTGCGGCGAACCGGCGCAGCGGACCGCCATCGCCCGGGCGCTGGCCGTGCGACCGCGGGTGCTGTTCGCCGACGAGCCGGCCGGATCGCTGGACCTGCTCGTCGGCATCGCCCGCGCGGAGGGCGTCGCCATGCTGCTGGTCACCGACGACGGCCGGGCGGCCGGATACGCCGACCGGCGCGTCGCCATGTCGGACGGCCGCGTGCACGCGCAGACGGAGGCGCGGGCCGGTTCGGGCGCGGCTACGATCGGGGCGTGAACGGCGCGGCGATCCTGGTGGTCGAGGACGACCCGGACATCGCCGACGAGCTGGTGCAGGCGCTGCGGGCCGGCGGTTACCGGGCGAGCGCGGCGCCCGACGGGGCCGGGGCGCTGCTGGCAGCAGAGTCGCAGCGCTTCGATCTGATCCTGCTCGACCTCGGGCTGCCCGACCTCGACGGGGTCGCGGTGTGCCGGCGGTTGCGCGCGGCGGCGCTCGACACCGTCATCGTGGTGCTGACCGCCCGCACCGCCGAGCTCGACGTCGTCGTCGCGCTCGACGCGGGCGCCGACGACTACCTGACCAAGCCGTTCCGGCTCACCGAGCTGCTCGCCCGGCTGCGCGCCCATCTGCGCCGGCGGTCCGCGGCCCCGGGCGACGCCCCGATCGCCGTCGGCCGCCTGTCGCTCGACGTGGCCGCGCACCGGGCCAGCGTCGGCGGGCGGGAACTGGTGCTGCGCCCGAAGGAGTACGACCTGCTCGTCGCGCTCGCGGCCCGGGCCGGCGAGGTGGTCACCCGCGAGGATCTCATGGCGCAGGTCTGGGACGAGCACTGGTTCGGGCCCACGAAGACCCTCGACGTGCACGTCAGCGTGCTGCGGCGCAAGCTCGCCGAGGCCGGTGAGCCGCTCACCCGGATCACGACGGTGCGGGGCCGGGGCTATCGCTTTGAGACGGCGCCGGCGCCAGCAGCAGGCTGAAGACGGGGTTCGGGGCCGCGCGCCGCACGAGCAGCCGCCCGCCCTCCGCCTCGGCCAGGCTGCGGGCCAGCGACAGCCCGATGCCGCGCGCCCGCCGGGCGAAGACCCGCTCCGGGTCGCCGGTGATGCCCGGACCCTCGTCGCCGACCTCGATCGACACCCCGGGGCCGAGCTCGGTCACGGTCACCGTCGCGGTGCCGGCCCCGTGCGCGAGCGCGTTGGCGAGCAGCACATCGAGGATCTGCCGGGCGGCGGCGTTGCTCGCGGGCACCACCGGCAGCCACGGCGGCGACGGCAGCACCAGCCGCCGGCCCCGCGCGGCGAACTCGCCGTGCCACCGCTCGCGCGCCCCCGCCAGCAGCCCGGCGACGTCCAGCGGCTCGGCGCTCACGTGGGTGTCGCGGGCCAGGTCGAGCAGCTCCTCGACGGTGTCGCGCAGCCGCTCCGCCCGGCGCAGGGCGTTCGCGGCCGCGGCCCGCAACCGCCGCGGGTCGGGTTGTGGGTCCCGCAGCGCCGACTCGAGGGCGAGCAGCAGTGCGGTCAGCGGCGTGCGGAGCTGGTGCGACACGTCGGCGCTGAAGGCCCGCTCCCGCTCCAGCACGGTGCCGAGCCGCCGCGCGGTCGCCTCGAGCGCCCGGCCGGCCGCGTCGGCCTCCTCGAGGTCGCTGCGCGCCGCGCGGACGGTGAAGTCGCCCTCGCCCAGGGCGCGGGCGGTCGCGGTGAGCTCCTGCAGCGGCCGGGCGATCCGGGTGGCCTGCCGCCGGCCCAGCAGTGCGGCGAGCCCGACGACGAGCAGGCCCGAGACCGCCATCAGGCCCCAGGCGCGCGCGGTTCGCCATTGGACGATGCGGTACGGCTCCGACGCGCGCACCGCGAGCGTGACGCCCCCGTCCGACGGCACCGGCGCCACGACCGCCAGCTGCCCGTCCTCGATCGCGTGGTGCAGGTGGGCATCGGCCGCGGCCGCGGCGACCGCGGAGCGCTCGGGTCCGCCGTGGGCGAGCCGCACCCCGTCGACGCGGTACACCCCGACCGTCACCGACGCGGACAGGTCCGGCGGCAGCTCGACCGTGCTGGCGTCGGTGCCGTAGGAGTCCGGCACGGTCGCCGCCACCCGCGCCGCGTCCCGCTGCAGCCCGATCACCGCCTCGTTGTCGTATCCGGCGGCGAGCGCGTAGGCGAGGGGCAGCGCGAACAGCGCGACCGCGCCGGCCGCCACACCGGTGATCGACGCCCGGATCCGGGCCCGCAGCGATGTCACCGCACCATCCTGGACGGCGAAAGGTAAGCGCAGCCTTAACGTGCACCGGAGGCGCCGCTAACCCGGCCGTCCGTACCGTCCGGATCATGCGCGTTTCCCTGCTCGTCACGTCCGTCGCGCTGGCCCTGGCGGCGGCCGGCTGCGGCTCGTCCGGGTCCGCCCCGGACAACAGTCCCGCCGGCGACATCCCCGACAACACGGCGTTCGTCGCGTTCCGCCCGGCCGGCCAGCGCTACGAGATCAAGGTTCCCGAGGGCTGGCAGCGCACCGAGTCGGGTGCCGTGGTCACCTTCACCGACAAGCTCAACGCCATCCGGGTGGAGACCCGGCCGGCGGCGGCCGCGCCGACGGTCGCCTCCGCGAAGGCCGACGTCCCCAGCGCCGCGGTGGAGCGGGCCGAGACCGTCCAGCGCAAGGGCGGCGACGCGATCCTCGTCGTCTACCGGGCCGACAGCGCCGCCGATCCCGTCACCGGCAAGGTGGTGCCCGACACCGTGGAGCGGTACGCCTTCTGGCACAACGGCACCGAGGCGCTCGTGACGCTGAGCGGCCCGGTCGGCGCGGACAACGTCGACCCCTGGCGCACGGTGACCGACTCCTTCGCGTGGCTGTCGTGACCGTCGCGATCGAGGCCACCGAGCTGTACCGCTTCTACCGGGCCGGCGAGGAGGAGACCCGCGCGCTGCGCGGCGTGAGCGTGCGCGTGCATGCGGGCGAGCTGGTCGCGGTCGTCGGCCCGTCCGGATCCGGCAAGTCGACGCTGCTGGCCTGCCTGGCCGGGCTCGACGAGCCCGACGGCGGCCAGGTGCGCGTCGGCGGCGTCCGGCTCAGCCACCGCCCCGAACGGGAACGCGCGGCGATCCGGGCCCGCGGCATCGGCATGCTCTTGCAGTCCGACAACCTGCTGCCGCACCTGACGGTCGCCGGCAACGTCGACCTCGTCCAGCACCTCACCGGCCGCGTCGACCGGTCCTACCGCGACCGGCTGCTCGACGAGCTCGGCCTCGCCGCCCGGGCCGGCACCCCCGCGACCCGGCTGTCCGGCGGCGAGGCGGCCCGGGCCGGCCTGGCCGTCGCGCTCGCCGCCGAACCCGTCGTGCTCCTGGCCGACGAGCCGACCGGGGAGCTGGACGACGCGACCGAGCTGCGGGTCCTCGACCTGCTGCGGGAACGCGCCCGCGGCGGCCTCGCCGTCGTCGTGGTCTCCCACAGCCCCTCGGTCGCCGGCATCGCCGAGCGGCGCATCGAGCTGGTCGACGGGCGGGTCACGGGTGACTGAGGAACTCGCCCGCTGCGTCGGCGTCAGCCGCACCTACGGCAGCGGCCCCACCGCCGTCGTCGCCCTGCACACGGTCGACTGTGTCCTGCACCCGGCCAGCCGCGTCGCGCTGATGGGCCGCTCCGGCTCGGGCAAGTCGACGCTCCTGCACCTGCTCGCCGGGCTCGACGAGCCCACCACCGGCGTCGTGCGGCGGCCCGGCCGCGGCGAGATCGGGGTCGTCTTCCAGGGGCCGAGCCTGCTGGCCCCGCTCGACGTCGCCGAGAACGTCGCGCTGCCGCTGCTGCTGGCCGGGGGCCGCCCGGCGGACGCGGCCGAGCGGGCGGCCGGGGCGCTGAGCCGGGCCGGCGTCGCCGACCTGGCGGGGAAGCTGCCCGAGGAGCTCTCCGGCGGGCAGGCCCAGCGGGTCGCGGTGGCCCGGGTCCTG
Organism: Dactylosporangium sp. NPDC000244; assembly: GCF_040300725.1. Lineage (NCBI taxonomy): Bacteria > Bacillati > Actinomycetota > Actinomycetes > Micromonosporales > Micromonosporaceae > Dactylosporangium > Dactylosporangium sp. NPDC000244. The sequence goes on along the minus strand of NZ_JBEPEH010000003.1, from coordinate 266,206 downwards.
GCCGGCACGCCGCGGCTCATCCTGGCCGACGAGCCCACCGGCCAGCTCGACGCCGAGCACCGCGACGCGGTGGTCACCCTGCTGCTCGAGGCGGCCGCCGAGCTGCGCGCCGGGCTGCTCATCGCGACCCACGACGCCCGGGTCGCCGACCGGCTGCCCCAGCGCTGGGTCATGGACGACGGACGCCTCCGGGAGGTGGGGCAGGCATGATGACGACGATCTGGATCGGCGGGCAGCTGCGGCACCGGGCAGCGCGGCTGGCCGCCGTCGCGGGCGGCATCGCCGTCGCGGTGGCCCTCATCGCCTCGCTCGGGGTGTTCCTGCGCGACGCCCGGGCCACGATGACCCAGCGCGCCATCGAGCGGGTGGCGGTCGACTGGCAGGTCGAGGTGCAGCCGGGCGCGGACCCGGCCGCCGTCGGCACCGCGGTTCGCGCCGAGCCGGGCGTGGACACGGCGCTCCCGGTCGGGTACGCCACCAGCCCCGCCCTGACCTCGGCCGCCGGCGGCACGACCCAGGCGACCGGCGCCGCCCGGGTCCTCGGCCTGCCCGACGGCTACGCCGCCACCTTCCCCGGCGAGCTTCGCGGCCTCGCCGGCGCGACCACCGGCGTCCTGCTCGCCCAGCAGACCGCCGCCAACCTGCACGCCGTCCCGGGCGGCCAGGTCACCGTCCAGCGGCCCGGCCTGCCCGACGTCACGCTCACCGTCGACGGCGTCGTCGACCTGCCGGCGCTCGACTCGCTGTTCCAGAACGTCGGCGCCCCATCCGGCGCCCAGCCGCAGGCCCCGCCGGACAACGTCCTGCTCCTGCCGGCCGAGCGCTGGCACGCCATGTTCGACCCGCTCGCCGCGTCCCGGCCCGACCTGGTCCGCGTGCAGCTGCACGCCCGGATCCGGCACGACCTCCCGCCCGACCCGGCCGCCGCGTACACCGCGGTCACCGCCGCCGCCCACCACCTCGAGGCCGACCTCTCCGGCGGCGGCCTGGTCGGCGACAACCTCGGCACGACCCTCGCCGCCGCGCGCTCCGACGCCCGCTACGCCGACCTGCTGTTCCTGTTCCTGGGGCTGCCCGGCGCGGTCGTCGCCGCGCTGCTCACCGCGGCGGTGACCGCGTCCGGCGCCGCCCGCCGCCGCCGCGAGCAGGCGCTCCTGCGCGCCCGCGGCGCCACCGCGAGCCAACTGCTGCGGCTGGCGGCCGCCGAGGCCGCCGTCGTGGGCATCGCCGGGGCGGCCGCCGGGCTGGCCGTCACCGCCTGGTCGGCGGGTGCCGCGGCGGCCGGCCTGCTCATCGCCGTACTGACGGTCGTGGTGCCCGCCTGGCGCGACCTTTCCCGCACGACGGTCGCCGGCGCCCGCCGGCCCACCGGCCGCGACCGCCGGGCTCCGGCCTGGATGCGCTACGGCCTCGACCTCGTCCTGCTGGCCGCCAGCGCCGCGATCGTCCTCGCCGCCGGTCGCAACGGCTATCAACTGGTACTGGCCCCCGAAGGCGTCCCGCAGGTCTCCGTCGACTACTGGGCGCTCGCCGGCCCGGCGCTGCTGTGGGCGGGCGGGGCGCTGCTCGCCTGGCGCCTGGCCTACCTGCTGCTGGTGCCCGGCCGCCGGCTCACCGCCCGGCTCCTGCGGCCGCTGGCCGGTGCACTCGCCGCGACCGCGGCCGCGACCCTCGCCCGGGGCCACCGGCAGGCGGCCCGCACCGTGGTGTTCGTCGCGCTGGCCGGCGCGTTCGCCGCGTCCACCGCCGTGTTCGCCGAGACCTACCGTCATCAGGCGGGCGTCGACGCGCAGCTGACCAACGGCGCGGACGTCACCGTCAACCGGCCCGACGGCGTCGACGCGTCCGCCGCGGCGGGCGTGCCCGGCGTCGCCGCGGCCGAGCCGATGGTGCACCGCTTCGCCTACGTCGGCTCGGATCTGCAGGACATGTACGGGATCGACGCCACGACCATCGGCGGCCACGTGACGCTCCAGGACTCGTACTTCACCGGCGGCACCGCCCGGCAGATGCTCGACCGTCTCGCCCAGAGCCCGGACGCGGTGCTCGTCAGCGCCGAGACGGTCAAGGACTTCCAGCTCAACCCCGGCGACACGCTGAGGCTCCGGCTGCCCGGCGCGCACGGCGGAGGGCCGGTCACCGTCCCGTTCCGCTACGCCGGCGTGGTCAAGGAGTTCCCGACCGCCCCGACGGACAGCTTCCTGGTCGCCAACGCCGGCTACCTCGCCCGGCAGACGGGCGACGCGCCGAACACGCTGCTGGTCACGGCGGCCCGCGGCGCCCGCCCGGCCGACGTCGCCACCCGGCTGCGGGCCAGGCTCGGCCCCGGCGCGCAGATCACCGACATCGACTCCGCCCGCCGTGTCGTCGGGTCGAGCCTGTCGGCCGTGGACCTGTCCGCGCTGGCGAACGTCGAGCTCGGGTTCGCGCTCGCCCTCATCGCGGCGACCGCCGGGCTCCTGCTCGTCCTCGGATTCGCCGAGCGCCGCCGGACGTTCGCCCTGGCCACCGCGATCGGCGCGCGGCCCCGGCAGCTCGCGAACCTCGTCTGGGCCGAGATCGCGGTCGTCGGGGTGTGCGGGCTCGCCTTCGGCGCGCTCCTGGCCGCGGTGCTGTCGCGGATGCTCGCCGCCCTGCTGACCGGCGTGTTCGACCCGCCGCCCGACCGGCTGACGATCCCGTGGCCGTATCTGGGCGCCGGGCTGGCGCTGAGCGTCGCCTGCTTCGCCGCGGCGGGCGCGGCGACGGTGCTCGCCGCCCGGCCCCCGGCCCTCACGGTCCTGCGCGACCTTTGACCATCCCGTCGAGGCGGGCGGCAGGGTCCACTGTGGACCCGGCCCGCCCGCCGACGGGGGAACGGCCGAGCAGCAGGGCGCAGGCGGCGACGAACAGCGCCACCAGGAGCCACCCGTGCAGTACCGCGGGCATGGGAATCCAGCGGGCCACGAACAGGCCGAAGGACGCCGACATCGTCCACCACGGCAGGGTGTGCCGGGCGCCGGCGAAGTCCCAGATGATCGTGCCCACGACGACGCCGGCGATGTAGTACTTGTTGCCGCCGGGCTCCAGCACCAGCCGGGAGGCGACGGTCAGCAGCGGAATCGCCGCCCACCGGCCCCGCCACGCGGCGAGCGCGCCCAGGGTCAGGGCGAGCGCGAGCTGGGCCGGGCGGTCCCACACCGGCGTGCGGGCGTCGTGGATGCCGAGCGCGTGCAGCGCCGAGACGGGAGCGTTCTGGATGGTGTACCGCAACGCATTGCTCGTCCCCGAGTCCCCGAGGAAGAACGGCACCCACGCGACGGCCACCGCACCGGCCAGCGCCGCCGCGGCCGCGAACCGGGGGCGCCGGCCGGGCAGCAGAAGCAGCAGCGCGGCGAAGCCGAGCGCCCACGGCTTGGCGTCGGTGGCCAGGCCCAGCAGCAGACCGGTGGGCCACGCGCGCCCGGCCCGGGCGGTGCGCAGCGCGGCGACCGACAGCAGCAGCGCGAGGACGTCGTCGAGGTGGGTCACGCCGACCGCCAGGAACATCCACACCGGCAGGAAGTACGCCGCGGCCATGGCGAGCCGGGCGTCGTCGCGCTGCCCTTGCGGCACCAGCCCGCGCACCAGCCACAGCAGCAGCAGCCCGGCGGCGGCGCCGAGGATCTGCCCGCCCAGCAGCGCCAGCACGTGTCCGGCCGGGAGCAGCACCAGCACCGCCAGGAAGCTCAGCGGCCCGATCTGCAGGATCGGCGCGGCCGCGTACAGGTGCAGCCCTCCGTTGACGGGATCGTCGGCATCGGCGAGCGCGGTCGCCCCCTGCAGGAAGAAGTGCCACGACGAGCCGCCGCCGATGGCCATGATGCCGAACCAGGCCGCGGCCCAGCCCAGCACCAGATAGCCGATCGTGCGCGTGGAAAGCAGGCGTCCGAGCATCGCCGCACGTTAGGCGCGCGAAACTGAACCCGCGCTGAGTCGCGCCCGCCCGGCATTCAGCGGGTCTTCAGCCCGGGGCTGTGACGATCCCAGCATGGAGCCGAGAAGATCCGATTTTGTCCGTATGGCGAGCAAGGTCCCGGAAGTCACCGTCTTCTTCTGGATCATCAAGGTGCTCGCCACCACCGTCGGCGAGACCGCCGCCGATCTGCTGAACTTCAACCTGGGCCTGGGCCTCGCCGGCACGACGATCGCGATGTTCGTCGTCCTCGCCGTGGCGATGGTGCTGCAGTACCGCGCGCCGAAGTACATCCCGTGGCGCTACTGGCTCGTCGTCATCCTCGTCAGCATCGCCGGCACCCTGATCACCGACAACCTCACTGACGCCCTCGGCGTGCCGCTCGAGGCGACGACGACCGTGTTCGCGGTGGCGCTCGCCGTCGTGTTCTTCTGGTGGTACCGCAGCGAAAGGACCCTGTCGATCCACTCGATCACGACCCGGCGCCGGGAGACCTTCTACTGGGCCGCGATCCTGGTCACCTTCGCCCTCGGCACCGCCGCCGGGGACCTGCTGGCCGAGCGCCTGAGCCTGGGTTATCTGCTGTCTGCCGCGCTGTTCGCGACCGTCATCGCGTTCATCGGCCTCTTCTACGGCCTGCGCGTGCTCGGCGGGGTGTTCGCGTTCTGGGCGGCGTACGTGCTCACCCGCCCGCTCGGCGCGTCCCTCGGCGACTGGGTCGCCCAGCCCGCCGACTCCGGCGGGCTGAACCTCGGCACCGTCGGCCCGAGCGTCGCATGCCTGCTCGCCGTGGTCGTCCTGGTGGGGTATCTGAGCTTCTCCCGCCGCGACCAGATCACCACCGAGGACTTCTCGGCCCCGGCGTAGCCGGCCCGTCCCCCAGCGCCTCAGCGCGCTTTCAGTTTCGAACCGACAGTCTGGCGCGCATGCGTTCGACTTCGTCGCCGGGTGCCGTCGTTGCCGGCGAACCCGCACACCCCGCCGTCCGGAACCGGCTCGCCAAGGTGCCGCAGGTGACGGCCCTGTTCTGGGTCATCAAGGTCCTGACCACCGGCATGGGTGAGACGGCCTCGGACTTCCTCGCGCACACCATCGCGCCGCCGGTGGCGGTCGGGCTCGGTGGTCTCGGCTTCGCCGCCGCGCTGGTCCTGCAGTTCCGGGTGCGCCGCTACCTGGCCGGTGTCTACTGGCTCGCCGTGATCATGGTGAGCGTCTTCGGCACGATGGCCGCCGACGTGCTCCACGTCGGCCTGGGCGTGCCGTACCTGGTCTCCACCGTCGGCTTCGCGATCGCGCTCGCCGCGATCCTGGTCGTCTGGTACGCCAGCGAACGCACGCTGTCCATCCACAGCATCACCACACCGCGCCGGGAGTGCTTCTACTGGGCCACCGTGCTGGCCACGTTCGCGCTGGGCACCGCGGCCGGCGACCTCACCGCCATGACGTTCGGCTGGGGCTACCTGCTGTCCGGCGTCATCTTCGCCGTCGCGATCGCGGTGCCGGCGCTCGCCTTCCGCATCGGCAGGCTCAATGCGGTGGCCGCGTTCTGGGCCGCGTATGTGATCACCCGCCCGCTCGGCGCCTCGTTCGCGGACTGGATGGGGGTCTCGCACGAGCGCGGCGGCCTCGGTCTGGGCACCGGGCCGGTGACCGCGGCCTGGGCGGTGCTCATCGTCGTCCTGGTCGGATACCTGGCCGTGACACGCGCCGACACCGAACCCACCGCTTTCAGCGGGCGTTCAGGACGATAGTTCTACGTTTGCACCGATTTCTGAGGAAACGACATCCGTAGTGCAGTCGTGAGGGAGAGCTGTGTCCATTACCGCCAGCAGGCCGGTGCGTTCACGCGGGTGGCTGACCAAGGTGCCCGCGATCACCGCCACGTTCTGGGTCATCAAGGTGCTGTCCACGACGATCGGCGAGACGCTCGCGGACTACCTGAACGTCAACGTCGGCCTCGGCCCCGCCGTGACCGACGGGATCATGCTCGCCTTCCTCGTGGGCGCGCTGATCATGCAGTTCCGGACCCGCGCCTACACCCCATGGATCTACTGGCTGTGCGTGGTGCTGGTGAGCATCGTCGGCACCCAGATCACCGACTTCTTCACCGACACTCTGGGCGTGCCGCTCGCCGTCAGCACCGCGGTCTTCGCGGTCATTCTCGCCGCGGTCTTCACAATTTGGTACCGCCAGGAGCGCACCCTCGCGATCGCCTCCATCAACACGCCCCGCCGCGAGGCCTTCTACTGGGCCGCGATCCTGACCACGTTCGCGCTCGGCACCGCCGCCGGCGACTTCGCCACCGAGGCCCTCAACCTCGGCTTCCGCAACGGCGCACTCGTCTTCGGCGGTCTGATTCTGGCCACCTGGATCGCGTTGCGCCTCGGCGCCGGCCAGGTGCTCACGTTCTGGATCGCCTACGTGCTCACCCGCCCGCTCGGCGCCTCGCTCGGCGACCTGCTCACCCAGGACAAGGACCTCGGCGGGCTGGCCCTGGGCGCGAGCGCCACCAGCGTGCTGTTCCTGGTCGCGATCGTCGTGCTCGTCGTGCGCGAGCAGGTGCTGGTGAGCCGGCACGGCGTCGCCGAGAAGGGCGCCGGCCCGAACGGCGGACGCGGCCGGGACTACGCGTGGGCCGGTGCCGCGGCCCTGGCCGTCGTCATCGCCGGCTTCGGGCTCAGCCTGGCGCAGGGATCGCCGCAGACCACGGACACTCAGGCCGACGTGGCCCAGGACACGGTCACGGCAAGCGCGTCGGGCGGCTCGGCCGTGGCGCAGCCGGTACACCCGACGACCAAGCTGGGCAACCTCGGCAAGTTCGCGGTGATCGTCTCCGACGTGCAGACCAAGGTCACGCAGCACGACCTCGCCGGGGCCAAGACCCGCGTCAAGGACCTCGAGGTCGCCTGGGACGACGCCGAGGCCGGACTCAAGCCGCGCGACGCCGCCAAGTGGCACCAGCTCGACGGCCAGATCGACGCCGTGCTCACGGCGCTGCGCGCGGCGAGCCCCGCGCAGGCCGACTGCGCCTCTGCCGTCGGCACGCTGATGAACACGCTGAACAAGTTCGACGGAGTCTGACGGCGGACCGGGCGCCGCCGGTCAGGTCCGGCCTGAACGATGCGTACCGCGCGGCAATGCCTGAACGTCGCCCGTGGATGACGCCAGGGCCGGTGAGGTTCTCACGCAATTCTTAAGCGGTTCGGGGTGACGCTCTCCGCATCGCCGCCGAGAATGACCGAGGCCCCGTCCGCTGTTGACGTCGGCGGCTCGTCCGCGGTTGCGCGTGGCATCCCTGCCCGTAACCGTCGCTGGGTACTGGAGAGGAATCATGGACGACGTTCGTATTGACGTGTCCGGGCTGCGCAAGCAGTACGGCGACGTCGTTGCGGTGGACGGCCTGTCGTTCACCGTCGAGCCCGGCCGGGTGACCGGGTTCCTCGGCCCGAACGGGGCCGGCAAGACGACCACACTGCGCATGCTGCTCGGCCTCGTCACGCCGACCGCCGGCTCGGCCACCATCGGCGGCCTTCGCTACACCGACCTCGCCGAGCCGACGCGGATCGTGGGCGCGGTCCTGGAGGCGTCCTCGGCGCACAAGGGCCGCACCGGCCGCAACCACCTCCGGGCGTGCTGCATCACCGCCGGTCTGCCCCGTGCCCGGGCCGATGCGGTGCTCGACCTGGTCGGGCTGCTACCCGCCGCCGATCGCAGCTTCAAGGGCTACTCGCTCGGCATGCGCCAGCGGCTCGGGATCGCCACCGCCATGCTCGGCGACCCGCGGGTGCTGATCCTCGACGAGCCCGCCAACGGCCTGGACCCCGAAGGCATCCGCTGGATGCGGGAACTGCTGCAGGGACTGGCCGCCGAAGGCCGCACGGTGCTGGTCTCCAGCCATCTGCTGTCGGAGATGCAGGCCCTGGCCGACGACGTCGTGATCGTCGCGGCCGGGAAGCTGATGCGGCAGGGGCCGGTCGCCGAGGTGCTCAGCTCGGTCGGCGGCGACGCCCGCGTGCATGCGCGCACCCCCGAGCCGGACAAGCTCAGCATCGCGCTGCGGCAGTTCGGCGGCACGGTCACCCCGGAGGGACCGAACCGGCTGTGCGTCACCGGGATGGCCGCCGAGGCCGTCGGCGACGCCGCGCTCGCGGCCGGGATCGCGCTGCATCAGCTCACCACCGAGCAACCCGACCTCGAGGACGTGTTTCTCGACCTGACCCAGGCGAAGGCGGCCATCCGATGACGCGACTCGTCCGCGCGGAGCTGTTCAAGCTGCGCACGACCAGCCTGTGGTGGCTCTTCGCCGGCGCCACGCTGATCAGCACCGCCGTCATGCTCGCCGTGAACCTCGTGCAGGCCCACGAGCTGCTCCAGCCGTTCGACAAGTTCGTGGCGCTGCACGCGCACGGCCGCAACGTGGCGCAGATGCCGCCGGAGTTCCTCAACCGGCTGCGCGGCGAGTGGGAGCTGGGCCACAGCGCGGTCACCCAGGCCGCCACGATCTTCACCGCGGGGCAGCTCATCGGGGTGCTGCTGGCCTGCCTGCTCGGCATCGTGCTCATCACCAGCGAGTTCCACCAGCAGACCGCGACCACCACGTTCCTGTTCACCCCGCACCGCGGCGCGGTCATCGCGGCCAAGCTCGTCACCGCCGTCATCGTCGCGGCCGCGTCCTGGCTCGCCTCCACCGTGCTCGCGCTCGTCGTCGGCGCGATCTTCCTCGGCAGCGAGGGCTACGGCACCCAGCTGGGCCAGTGGGGCGTCGTCCGCGCGATCCTGCTCAACCTCGCCGCCTACGCCATCTGGGCCGTGTTCGGCGTCGGCTTCGGTGCGCTCATCCGCAGCCAGCTCGCCGCGACCGTCGCCGCGACCGTGCTGTACCTCGTCGGCGCCGCCGCCGCGAGCGGCGTGTTCGACCTGCTCTACACCTACGTCATCAAGCAGGACTGGATTCTCACCGCCCAGGTGATCGTCCCCTCCGTGGCATCCACGGTCATGATCTCGCCGACGAAGACCTTCGACCAGAGCCCGGCCCAGTGGGTCGGCGCCGCGGTCCTGCTCGGATACGGCGTCGTGACCGCACTGGCCGGCACGCGGCTGCTCCGGACCCGCGACATCTCCTGAAGGGTGATACCCGGCCGGATTCCGCAGTACGCGGCGTCCGGCCGCTCGGCTCCGCATAGCGTAACTCCTACAAGTTGTAGGTGAACGCGCGAGTCGACCACGGGGGTCGTGTGCGGACCGTGATGAAGAAGCTCCCCGAGATCACACTGGCGTTCTGGGTCATGAAGGTCGCGGCGACCACGCTCGGGGAGACCGCCGGGGATCTGTTCTCGCAGACGCTGAAGCTCGGCTATTTTCTGAGCACGGTGTCGCTGTTCGCCATCTTCGTCGTGACGCTGGTGGTGCAGCTGCGCTCCAGGCGGTACAACCCCATGTTTTATTGGTTGGTCATCCTCAGCACCAGCATGGCCGGCACCACCATGTCGGACTTCATGAACCGCGACGCCAGCGCCAAGTATCTGAGCAACGGGGACAGCACCCTCGGCTGGGGACCGCAGGGCCTCGGGATCGGCTACCCCGCCGGCGCGGCCATCCTCACGTCACTGCTGGTGGCGGTATTCCTGGTGTGGCGAGCGACGCGGCTGCCGTTCGACATCAACAGGATCGGCACCTTCCGCGGCGAGGCGCTGTTCTGGACCGCCATCCTCGTCTCCAACACCCTGGGCACCTCGATGGGCGACTTCCTGTCGGACAGCTCCGGCCTCGGCTACCTCGGCGGCGCAATCCTGATCACCGGCGTCCTGGCCGTCCTGGCCGCCGCGACCCGCATCCGCTGGGTACCGAACGTGCTCATCTTCTGGCTGGCGTTCGTGCTCACCCGCCCGCTGGGCGCCACGGTCGGCGACTTCTTCACCAAGCCCGTCGCCAAGGGCGGGCTCGGCCTGGGCACATACGGTGCTTCTGCGGTACTGCTGGCCGTCCTCGGCGCGCTGATGGTCTGGTCCGCGGCGCACGAACGGCGCCGACAGGTCGCCACCGCGCCCGGCTGAGGCAATGGGCCGGCCACGCCGGCACCCTCACGACGGTGCTCCGCGATCTGTGACCAGCCCGTTGAGGTGGGCGTACACCACGGCATGGATCCGGTCCCGCAGCCCGAGCTTGGCCAGGATCCGGGACACGTGGGTCTTCACGGTCTCGTCGCCGACGTGCAGGCGCCGGGCGATCTCGGCGTTGCTGTGCGCCTCGGCCAGCAGCAGCAACACCTCCCGTTCACGGCCGGTCAGCCGGGCCAGCTCCGGCGGCTCCGGCGGCGGGGCCAGACTGGTCGCGAAGCGGCTGATGTGCCGCCGGGTCACGGACGGATCGATGAGCGCGTCGCCGCGGGCCGCGACCCGCGCTCGGCGCATTCCTCGGCTGGCGCTTCGCCGGCATGTTGCGCGGTGACACCGAGCCTGTTGCCCCATTGGTACCCGCTGTGACCGTCGAAGGACTGCACCCATGACCGCTCGCCTGCTCGCCGCCGTGGCGGTCGTCGCCGCGCTCGTGCTCGGCCCGGCCACCCCGGCCCTGGCCTATCAGCCCGTCAACATCGTGCACACCGAACACGTCGAGGCCGGCCCCTACGCGCTGACCATCGGCTTCTCGGTGTGGCCGCTGCGCGCGCAGCGCTCCCTCGACTGGGTCTTCATCCCCGACGGCGGGATCGCCGGCAAGTCCGGGACGCTGTCGCTGGCCGGCCCGGACGTGCCGGCGGACGAGGCGCATCAACCGCTGGTCCGCCACCCGCGACGGCTCGACGTGTGGGGCCTGGACGTCAAGTCCCTCGACAGTCCCGGCGCCTACACGTTCACGTTCGACGTCGACGGGCCGCAGGGCCACGGCACCGGCGCGCTGCGCGGCCTCGCGGTCCTCGACCAGCCTGGCCCGCCGTCCGCACTGAGCTGGGCGGTGTGCGCGATACCGCTCGCGGCACTGATCGCGTTCCTGGTCATCGCCTGGCGCCGGGACCGTCCGTCACGGCGACTCCTGCCGCTACCGGGCTGATCGTGTACGACGGCGGCCGGGTGCGGTCCATTGTGGACCGCTCCGGGTCGCCGCCGGTCCGTCAGGCGTTCACCGGCGCCGGTCTGCGCACCAGCGGCAGCAGGAAGAGGACCAGGACCGGCACTCCATAAGCGATCCAGACGACGGTCTCCAGCACCGAGGGCTGGGGTGTGAAGTTGAACAGGCCGCGCAGCAGCTCCGCGTACCACGAGGTCGGCGGCAGCACGCCGGTCAGATCGAACGCGTAGTCGGTCCGGCCCGGCAGGACGTTGGCCTCCTGCAGATCGTGCACCCCGTACTTGAAGATCCCGGCGGCCACCAGCACCAGCAGCGCACCCGTCCAGGTGAAGAACTTCGTCAGATTGATCCGCAGCGCGCTGGCGTACAGCAGCCAGCCCAGCACGACCGAGGTGGCCACGCCGAGCGAGATGCCGACGATCGGCTGCCAGGTGTCGGCGCCCTGGGCCGCGGCGAAGAACAGGATCGACGTCTCCAGGCCCTCGCGGGCCACGGCCAGGAAGGCCATCGCGGCCACCGCGAACGGCCCGACCTCGATCGCGTCCTCGAGCTTGCCGCGCAGCTCCTTCGCCAGCTGCCGGGCCATCCGCCGCATCCAGAAGATCATGAAGGTCACGAAGACGACGGCGATCAGCGAGGCGATCCCGTCCACCAGTTCCCGGTTCGGGCCGGACAGGTACGCCGTCCCGGCCTGCAGGAGCGCGGCCACCAGGATCGCGAGCAGCGCCGCGGTGGACACGCCGGCCCACGCCCAGCGCAGCAGGTGCTGCCGGCCGCTCTTCACCAGGAATGCGACCAGGATCGAGACCACAAGGGTGATCTCGAGGCCCTCACGCAGGCCGATCAGGTAGATGGCGGTCATGCCGTGCTCCGCAGGTCAGCCGGGCCTTACTTAGGTCAGCGTTACCTTAGACGATTCCGCACAACTGCACCACCTACAGCATGTAGGAAAACATTCAGCGCACATTCAGGTGTGGCGTGTGGCAGTTTTGACGGCACGGTCGCGACGGCTCGCGGCGGCGACCGTCACGACCGCGCCGAGCGCTGGCCCAGCCCTCCTCGACCGCCAGAGTGCCGCCGTGCGCGGTCACGATGTCGCGAGCGATCGGCAGCCCGAGGGCCGTCCCGCCGCCGGCCCGCTGCTCGTCGGCGCGGGCACCGCGCTCGCGGCGGCCAGAGCATGCGCACCGGCGCACCGCTCGCCACGGTCGTGCTGGCGGCGACGCTCGCGCAAACTGGCCGAGCCCGGCGAGGACTCGGCCCGGATCACGGCGGTCCGCGGCCGCGGCTCCCGTTACGAGACGGCGTTGCCGCGGCCGGCAGCGGGCCGAGACGGATTCCTGTCCGCGGCTACTGGGCTCGTGAGCGAGCGCGAGCGCGGAGGAGCTCGATCGCGATCGGCACCACCGACAGCACCACGATGCCGATGAGGATGAGCTCGATGTTGTCGCGCACGAAGGCGATCTGGCCGAGGAAGTAGCCGAGGATCGTCACGCCGCAGGACCACAGGACGCCGCCGATCACGTTGTACAGCACGAACGTGCGGTAGTGCATGTGGCTCGCGCCCGCGACGATCGGGGTGAACGTGCGCACGATCGGCACGAAGCGCGCGAGCACGATCGAGCGCGCACCGTACTTGTCGAAGAACTCCTGCGCCCTGGTCAGGTTCGACTGCTTGAACAGCCGCGCGTCGGGGCGGCGGAACAGGGCCGGGCCGACGCGGCGGCCGAAGATGTAGCCGACCTGGTCGCCGGCGATCGCCGCGATCGACACGAGCAGGCACACGAGCCACAGGGGCTGGTGCAGGTAGGTGCCGGAGGCGACCAGCAGGCCGGTGGTGAACAGCAGGGAGTCGCCGGGCAGGAAGAACCCGATCAGCAGGCCCGACTCGGCGAAGACGATCGCGAGGATGCCGATCAGGCCGAACGTCGAGATGAGGTACTGCGGATCCAGAAAATGCACGAGGGGACCAATCTGTTATCGGTGGGCGACGGCAGCAGGAACGGCACTGACGGGTTCGGCGAGTGCGTTGACGACGGCCGCGAGGCGCTGGACCTGAGCCGGTTGCAGGGTGTCGTACCGCACGAAGCCCCCGCCCTGCCGATACTGCGCGAGCTCGGTGTCCACCGCGGCGAACTTGTCGTCCAGGTGGGCGTCGTAGGCGGGCTTGAGCGCGGCGATCACGGCCCGGCAGCCCTCGACGTTGGCGGCGAAGTCCCACAGGTCGGTGTGCGAGTAGCGGTCCTCCTCGCCGGTGACCTTCTTCGTGGCCACCTCGTCGAGGAGGCTCTTGGCCCCGTTGGCGATCTCCAGGGCGGTGAGCGTGACGCCGTTGAGGCGCGTGCGCAGCTCGGTGACGTCGGCGAGCAACTGGTCCGCGACGCCGGCGACGGCGGCCAGGTCCGCGCCGCTCCACAGTTGCTGCTCGATGCGGTGGTACCCAGTCCAGGCGACGCCGGGGTCGAGGTCGCCGTCGCGGGCGTCGATCTTCGGGTCGAGGTCGCCGAAGCTCTCCGCGACGGTCTCGATCCGCTCGTAGGGTGCGCGGGCGGGCGCGTAGAGTGCCTGGGCCTTCGCCCTATCGCCGGACTTCACGGCGGCCACGAACGCGGTGGTCTGGTCCACGAATGCGGCCGCCTGCTGCCGCACGTAGTCCTGATAGGTTGCCGCGGCCGCCGCGAGCGCCGGGTCGGCCGAGGGGGCACTGGAGGTACCACCGCCGGATCCTGTGACGGTGAACGCGCCGCGAATGCCGGTGCCCGTCATGCCGGGCCGGCACGAGGTGGTGTATGTGCCGACGGGCAGGTCGACGTGCAGGCTGCGGCTGACGCCCGGCGCGATGTTCTCGACCTCGCCGACGACGCGGTCGCCGGCCGCGTACACGTAGAACTCGGTGACCTTGGCGCCCTGGTTGCGCACGTCGAAGACCCGCGGCCCGGCGGTGGCGTGGTCGGTGCTGAGCCGGCATTCCGTGTCGGTGGCCGTGACGGCGACAGTCCCGGCGTCGGCCGCCGGGGCCGCCGCGCCGCAGGCAGAGACGAGCACCGCGAACGCGGCGAGCACGACGACACCGTGCGCGCGCGGCCGCGGTGCGGCGTGCGCGGGCCGGCAGAACACCGCCGTCATGACCATCGCGAACGCGAGCCACGCGCCGGCCTCGAGCACGGTCGAACGCGTGGTCAGGCCGACGGTGCCGGTCAGCAGGGTCGCGTACCAGGAGCCCGGGTCGGCGCCGAGGTCGAACGCGACACGGCCGGCGCCGGGCAGGGCGCCCGCGTGCTGCAGCCCGTGCACGCCGTGTGTCAGCAGGCCCGCCGCCATCGGGATGAGCATCGTTCCGGTGTAGGTCAGGAGGCGACGGGGATCGGTCCCGGCGGTGGCGGTCGATGCGACCCAGCCGAGTCCGACCGCAGCGGCCGCACCGATGACCGACGTGACGCTCGCCCCCGTGCTCAGCGCGGCGAGGAATGCGATCGCGGCCACCGCCCAGCCGCTGACGCCCAGCGCGTCCTCGAGCCGGCCGGTGGGCTCGCCTCGCAACGTCCGCACGGTCCGGCGCATCCACAGGATCAGCACGGCGATAGCCGCGACGGCCGCGAGCGACGCGATCGCCTCGAACAGCTCCGGCCGTCCGCGGGCCGCTACCCAGGCCGCCGCCGACGCCGGGATGGCACTGAGGAGACCGAATCCGACGGCCGGCAGCCGGTCACGGCGCCCGGTCCTACTCAGGAACGTCATCAGGGTCGCGACGACGATCGGTCCGGCGAAATACACGGCGGAAACCATCCTCCGACACGTTGTAGGTCATGTTCGATGGAACATTACCCATCCATTCCTGAAAGAACCTTGAGTGGCGTCGCCTGCGCGGCCGCACCGAGCGGCGGGAGGCCGTAGGCGTCCTCGATGGTCCGCAGGATGGCGTAGTGGTCGACGCGCCCGACCCGGTCGCCGGGCCGCACGCCGGCGCCGAGCACCACGGTCGGGATGTGGTTGCCGTCCGTGCCGTTGTCCTCATCGAACGTGAGGATCAGCAGGCTGTTGTGCGTCTCGGCCCAGTCCGCGTACGAGCCGAGCGTACGCCGCAGCCAGGCATCGGCGTCGCCCTTCGGGCAGTCGTGCATGTCGTGACACAGGTCCGGCACGACGAAGGCGACCGTCGGCAGCCGGTCCCAGTTGCGGGGCAGGTCGGTCAGCGGCCGGTTCAGCCCGGGCGGCACGTTGGCGAAGTCGACCCAGGGGTTGTGCCTGCGCACGTAGGTGCCGCTGGAGCAGCCCGCGTACCCGGCGAACGGCAGCGCCTCGGCGTAGCCGGTGAAGGTCAGGCCGGCGTCGAGCAGCTGGCGGCCGAGGTTCGGGGCGTCGAAGGTGCGCCGGATGCACGTGTTGTCGGTCACGCCCTGGGTGGAGCCGGAGAACAGCGCGAGGTAGTTCGGCTGGCTCGGGTGCGTCTCGCCGTAGGCGTCGGTGAAGTTGGCGCCCCGCCGGGCCAGCGAGGAGATGTAGGGCGTCCGCGGGTGGCCGATGACGGAGTCGTACCGCTTGTTCTCCATCACCACCACCACGACGTGGTCCGGCCGCGGCGCGGGGGACGCCAGGGCAACCGGAGCGGCGAGCAGGGGCAGCGCGGCAGCGATCAGCAATGTGGTCATTCGCATACCTACATCTTGTCGGACTCCCTGCAAAAGGGATGAACCGGACACGCCGAAAGCGTATTCAGGCTGCTTTCAGCAGCGCCTTCCCACCATTCGCCGCATGAATCAGCCCATTGCGGTGGTGTCCGCAAGCTTCGGGTCCGGCCACGACGGCGTGGCCGCGGAGCTGACCCGGCGCCTGACTTCACGCGGCTTCGACGTCCGGCGCCACGACTTCGTCGACCTGGTGCCGGGGCACCTCGGCCGGCTGCTGCGCGAGGGGTACCACCGGCAGCTCACCACCGCCCCGCGCACCTGGGGCTGGCTGCTCGCCGCGGCCGGCGCGGGCTCGGCGACCGCGGCCCGCATGACGGCCCTGGCCGACCGGGCACTGCTGGAGGCGATCGGCGACGCCTCCGCCGTCGTGTCCACCTATCCGCTCGCGAGCCAGGCCCTCGGCCGCCTGCGCGCGCAGCACCGCATCGCCGCGCCCGTCTGCACGTACCTCACCGACCTCTCGGTCCATCCACTGTGGATCCACCCCGGCGTCGATGTCCACATCGGACTCCACGACGACGTGGCGCGCCACGCGAAGGAGCTCGGCGCCGCGGACGTCCGCGTCACCGCCCCGGCCGTCGCCCCCGGCTTCGCCCCAGCGCCCCGGGCCGGCGGCCGGCCGCGCGCCCTCATCGTCGCCGGAGCCTGGGGCGTCGGCGCGATCGAACGCGCGGCCACCGACATCGCGGCCACCGGCGTGGCGACCCCGGTCGTCGTGTGTGGCCGCAACGAGCGGCTCCGCGGGCGCATCCAGCGCCGCGGCGACGCGATCGCGCTCGGCTGGGTCGACGACATGCCCGCGCTCATGCGCACCTGCCACGTCGTGGTCCAGAACGCGGGCGGCCTCTCCTCCCTCGAGGCGCTCACCGCCGGACTGCCGGTGCTCACCTACCGCTGCATCCCCGGCCACGGCCGCACCAACGCCGAGGTCCTCGACCGCATCGGCTGGGTGCCGTGGATCCGCGACCGCGCCGGGCTCGCCGCCGGGCTGCGCCGCGCCCTGCACGGCCCGGAGCGCTTCTCCCCGGCCCCGGCCCAGGCCGAGGACGTCATCGCGGAGCTGGCCGCATGAGACCGTCCACAGTGGAGTTCGCGGCGACGCTCGCCCCGCCGCTGACCGCGATCATGCCGCTGCGGCGCGCCTACATGCCGCACCTCGCGGGCATCGGCCGGCCCGGCCACGTCGCGCTCACCTTCGACGACGGCCCCGACCGCCGCTCCACCCCGCACATCCTGCGCATCCTGCGCGAGCACGACGTGCGGGCGACGTTCTTCCTGCTCGGCTCGATGCTCGCCGAGGACCCGCAACTGGGCCGCGAGCTCGTCGACGCCGGCCACGAGGTCGCCGTCCACGGCTGGCACCACCGGCTGCTGCTGCGCCGCGGCCCCGCCGCGACCGACCTCGACATCGCCCGCGCCCGGATGCTCATCGCGAACGTCACCGGCCGGTCGCCGCGCTGGTACCGCCCGCCGTACGGCGTGTTCACCCTCGCCGCCCTGCGCGCCTGCCGCCGCCTCGGGCTCACCCCTGTGCTGTGGACCGCGTGGGGCCGCGACTGGGAGGCCGGCGCCACCCCTGACTCGATCGTGCGCACGGTCACCCGGCGGCTGTCCGGCGGCGGCACGGTACTGCTGCATGACACCGACGTCACCTCCGCCCCCGGCTCCTGGCAGCGCACCGCCGCCGCCCTCCCCGAACTGCTCGACTGGGCCCGCGAGCGCGGCCTGAGCGTCGGCCCGCTCGCCGAGCACACGGCGGCGACGCGATGACCTGGCTCGTGACCGGCGGGGCCGGATACATCGGCGCGCACGTCACCGCCGCGCTGCTGACGGCCGGCGAGCCGGTCGTGATCCTCGACGACCTGTCCACCGGAGACGCCCGCCGCGTCCCCGCCGGCGTGCCGTTCCTGCTCGGCGACGCCGGCGACCCGGCCACGGTCCGCGACGTGCTGCACCGGCACTGCATCACCGGCGTCATGCACCTGGCCGGCAGCAAGTCGGTCCCGGACTCGTGGGAAAAGCCGCAGTGGTACCACCGGCAGAACGTCACGGTCGTCGAGACGGTCCTCGGCGCCATGGCCGAAGCGGGCGTGACCCGGCTGGTCTTCTCGTCCTCGGCCGCCGTCTACGGACTGCCCGGCTCGGACAGCGTCGCCGAGGACGCCCCGGCCCGGCCCCTCAACCCGTACGGCCACAGCAAGCTCGACGCCGAACGCGCCGTCGCCAACTCCCCCGGCGTCTCCTGGATCGCCCTGCGCTACTTCAACGCCGTCGGCGCGGGCGCCCCGCACCTCGCCGACCACGGCACCACGAACCTGCTCCCCCGCGTCCTGCACGCCGCCCGCACCGGCGAACCGCTCACCGTGACCGGCACTGACCTGCCGACACCGGACGGCACCGCGATCCGCGACTACGTGCACGTCGCCGACATCGCCGCCGCGCACCTGGCCGCCGGGGCCGCGGTCACGACGGGCCGCCGCGCCCGCGTCTACAACGCCGGCACCGGCACGGGGCACTCGGTCCTCGACGTGATCCACGCGGCCGAACGCATGACCGCCGCATCGGTACCGAGGCTCGCCGGCCCGCCCCGCCCCGGCGACCCGGCCGCGGTCGTCGCCGACGTGCGCCGCATCGAGGCCGAGCTCGGCTGGCGGGCCAGGCACACCCTCGACGACGCCGTGCGCTCCGCCTGGCTCGGCGTTCCCTCGAACTCGGGGTGACGGACGCCAACCTTCGGGGGTATCCCGCCGGCCCTGCAGCCGATCAGCGCCCAGCCCGGCTGGGCCGCCGCGCGCGAGGCCTGCCGGGCCTACGAGTGGCCGGGCGCGAACTTCGACGACTGAGCGGGAAGCGTCGCCCGGACCGTCGTGCCGCGCCCGGGCGCGCTGTCGACCTCCACCGAGCCGTCCACCTCGCGGAGCCGCTCGCGCATGAGGTCCAGGCCCATCCCGCGCCGCCCGCCCGCGTCGCCCGGGTCGAAGCCGCGGCCGTCGTCGCGGACCGTCACCTCGACCCGCTCGCCGGCGTCGCGCAGCCGCACCTCGATCGACGCCGGCTCGCCGTGGCGCACCGCGTTGCCGACCGCCTCCTGCACGACCCGCAGCACCGCGTGCTCGGGCCGCGGTGCGGGCGGCGGACGGGAGCTCGGCGCCCGGCGGGTAGGCGTCGGCGGGCCGAGGCGGCGCTGCGGCGGGTCGGGCTCGCCGGGCGCGCCCGCCACCGGGTCACGAAGCTGTCCGGTGGCGAGCGTCAGCGGGTGGCGATCGCCCGGGCCGTGGTCGGCCGCCCGGCGATCGTCTTCGCCGACGAGCCGACGGGCAACCTGGACTCGCGCACCAGCGGCGAGATCATGGCCCTGCTGGCCGAGCTCAACGCCGCGGGCACCACGATGGTGATCATCACCCACGAGGCGGCCGTCGCGGAGGCCTGCAAACGCCGCGTGGTCATGCGCGACGGCCGCCTGGTCGAGTGAAGCGGTCGATTGAAGCGTCGGGTATCGGTTACCCGACCGTCTCCAGCCAGGCCTGCCAGGCCTCGATCTCCGCCGAGCGGTCCCGCTCGTCGTAGAAGTGCGCGGTCGCGACGACCGTGTCGTTGTACCCGTGGATCAGCACGTAGGTCGCGTCGGCGGTGCGCATGCCCACGAACTTCTGCGCGACGACATTCTCGACGGTGCCGTCGACCGGCTCGATCCCGGGCACGGACAGCCGGGCCGGCTGGCCGTCGGCCGCGTCGGGGCCGGCTCCGACCGCGGCCGTCAACTGCGCCCAGACGTCCTCGCGCACCGGCCCCGGCAGGAACATCGAGCTGGTCGCCGTGCGCGGCGCGAAGTGCTCGAGGTAGACGGCGAGCTTCGTCATGTACGCGTGGTCGCCGATCGACAGCCCGTTGTACTCCGCCTCCCAGTCCTCGCCGAGCAGCCCGCTGTGCACGGCCCGGATCACCGAGCCGCCCCCGTCGCGCGCCTCGATGAGCCACTCGAAGGCCATGAACGTGCCGTCCGGCGCGGGCTCCTCGCGCGTGGCGTACCGCTTGCCCGGCTCCCACTCGGTGATCACCGACTTCGCGGTGTTCCCGAACATCTCGAACGTGGCGGTACGCGCGTCGCCGTCGATCTCGGAGCGGCCCATGAACCAGGAGTCCACCCCGGGCCCCGACGTGATCGCCGCCCACACCTGCTCGGGTGTGGCGTCGACGGTGAACTCCTCGCGGACCTCGAACGGATGGGTCATCGCTGCTGCTCCTCTACTGGTGGGTCGGCGTCTTCGGTGATGCTCGGGTGCACCGCGACAACGACGCGATGCGGCCGGCCGGATTCGGTGTGGTACTTGCTGGTGAGCTTGATGAGGGCGTCGGTGAGCTCGTTGATGAACGCGGCCCGATCGGCCGGCTTGGCGAAGCGCACCTCGGCGTCGAGCCCGAACGTGGCCAGCGGCTTGCCGGCCCGCCCCGCGCCGGTGATGAGCGCGCCGACCTCCCGGACCAGCCGGGCCGAGAGCGCGAGCAGCCACCGGGCCGACAGCCGATCGGGCGAGCGCGCCGGATCGGGCGCCACCGCCGCGAGCGCGGCCGGCGAGATCACGTAGGCCGCGGCCGACGCCCGCACGACCCGCTCGGTCATGTTGCCCTTGCGCCGCTCCTCGACCAACTCCACGAGGCCGTGCTGCTCCAGCGTCCGCACGTGGTAGTTGACCTTCTGCCGCGCGAGGCCCAGCCGGGCCGCGAGCGTGGTCGCGGTGTGCGGCTCGGCGAGCTCCGCGAGCATCCGAGCCCGGATCGGATCGAGCGAAACCTCCGCGGCGGCGGCGTCCTCGATCACGGCAACGTCCTGCATGCCCCCAATCTGTCACCGACAAATTTTTTTGTCAAGCGGATGGTGTCCTTTTCCGCCGACCGCGAACCGGGTTCCCGGGCGTCCGGCTACTCACCACACTTGCGGTATGACGTCGCCCTCGCAGGCGTTGCTCGCCGGGCTCTACTCGGCGTTCAACGCACGGGAGATCCCGGCCTTGCTGGCCGCCATGACGCCGGACGTGTCATGGCCCAACGGCTGGGAGGGAGGCGTCGTACACGGCCGCGACGAGGTGGCCCGCTACTGGCGCCGGCAATGGGAGCAACTGGATCCGACGGTCGTGCCCACCGCGTTCACCGCCGAGGCCGACGGACGCATCGCCGTCACGGTCCATCAGGTCGTCCGCGACAAGACCGGAGCGCTGCTCTCCGATCACACCGTCACGCACGTCTACCGCCTCCACGACGGACTGGTGGCAGAGATGGAAATCCGCGAACCCGCTTGACCGATCCGCAGTTCCACGTCGCGCTGCCCCTGGCGCGCCGAAGCGAACCAGGGCGACATCTACCGGACCCGCCGCGTCGACGACCCGCGCAGCGACGACCGAACCGCCATCTGATCCGCTAACCTCACCGCGACGGTGCCCCATCGAACTGCCCATGCCCGTCCGCGATGAGGGCCGAGTCCCCGCCGGTAGAGAAGTGAGCGCACGGCCTCCCCGGCGGCGTGGCGCTGACGCACCAGACCTCGCCGGCGCGAGCCCAAAAGGCACCTTCGCGTCCACGGCACAACCTTGCGCTCACACCGTCCGTGGCGCGGGACTAAGGCGTGCTTCCAGTCCATCCGAGGCTGTTGCACTCCTGGCAGTACATGAACGGCCCGGCCTGCCACGGCAAGAACTTCCCCTGGGTGAGCGTCACCCGGCCCCGCCCGTCGCATTGGTCGCAGGTGGTCGCGGTACGCGGCCTCGTAGGCATCAGGTGAGCAAGTTCCGGATACCGCTCGGCGGCTCGGGCCAGCGCGAAGTCCCGCTCGGCCCGATCGGCCGGCCGCAACGGGCCGCCCTCTTCGTCGTTGATGACGACATCGCCGGCCGGAGTCAGGTACGTGACGGGTCCCCAGAGGTTGAACACCGGGAGGTGCCCTGGAAGCCAGTCAGGCGATTGTGCCGCCTCCTCGATCAGCCGGCCGATCAGTTCGGCATCCGTCATGCGCACCTTCTGGAGCGCAGCATATGAAGCGGCCACAAGCGCGCCCACGCCGCGCGTCACGGCGTGGCCGAACATGATCTGATGCCCCACCCGAGGATCCTGACTCGACGCCCGACCGACCTCGACCGGTGCGTCGTCGCTCTACGCGCGGTACACGAGGCCGACTCCTATCCGCTGAACTGGCCGGCAGATCCACGCGCGTGGCTCGACCCGCCACGGCTCCTGCAGGCATGGATCATCGAGGAGCCGGGCGGCGCCGTCGCCGGCCACGTCGCGGTCCAGCGCCCGCCCGGCGACCCGACCGGCCAAGCCGAACTGTCGCGGCTCTTCGTCACCCCCGCGGCCCGCCGCCGCTCGCTCGCCCGCGCACTGGTCGACCACGCCCGGTCGTGGGCCGCCGAGCACGGCTACGAGCTGACGCTGAACGTCGCGGACGAGCACCGCTCGGCCGCCGTCGCCTTCTACGAAGCCACCGGCTGGCGACATTCCCGCACCGCCGACGCCGACTGGACCACCCCCGAAGGCAGGCCGGTCAAGCTGCGCCACTACGTCCTCGACGGCGACGGCGTCTGACGCGGCGACAAAACGTCAGGACGAGCGGCCGGACCAGCACCCCCGCGATGCCGAAGCTCGCCCGCCGCGCGCGCGACGCCGCGCGGTGCGTCGCGCCGATGGGCCGTCATCCGGGTGATCGCCTTGCGCCGGCTGGTCGGCGCTGCCGCGAGAAAGGGCTTCTGCGAAGCGGCGGTCGCAGGCGTCGGCGTCGCGGGCCGCGTCCTCGGTGCGGCCGCGGACATGCAGGCAGGCGGCACGGACGGCGAGCGGCCGGGCCAGCGCGGCGGGATGCCGGTCGGCGTCCGGGGTGAGCAGTTCGACGGCGTCCTTGGCGGCGTCGATCGCCCAGGCGTGCTCGCCCGCGGCGGACATGCGCAGGGCCAGGTCGAGCCCCTGCTGCGCCCGGTACTCAACGTGCGTGCGTGCCACTGACGACCACCCACCCCCGGCGTCAGCCGACCGGCTCGAGCGCGTCCGGCTCCGGGCGCGGCGGGCGCGAACGCAGCCCGAGGGCGGCGTAGACGGTCTCGGGATGCCGGGCGGCCGTGCGGGCCGCGAGGTCCTCGAAGTAGATCCAGAAGTGCAGTCCGTGATCGCGGCGCTCGGCGTAGACGTACGGGGCGAGGGCGTCCCACAGGCGCACGATGTTCGTCCCGTAGGCGCCGATGACCAGGTTCTGGTCGATCATGCCGTGGGCGACGAGCTTGCCCAGGTCGTCGTAGAACAGGCCGATGGTGTTGGCGTGGGTGCGGGCCGGTTCCGGCAGTCCCCGGAAACCGCGGTGGCGCTCGTGGTCCTCGGCCAGTTCGGTCAGCACGTATTCCTGCGCCTCGAACCAGGCCGCGCCTCGCGTCTCCCGGAAGGCGTTGAGGACCACCGGCAGATGGTTGCCGCCGCTGGCCACGCGCAGCTGCCGGAGGGTCAGGAGCATGGAAATGACGAGCGCCGTGAGGGAGATCGCCAGCGTCGCGAGGTTCAGCACCATGGTCGTGGTCACCGGAGCCCTTCGCTCATGAGCCGACTGTATGAAACAGCGGCAAGGGCTAGGGCTCGTTGCGGATCGCGTAGCGGTGCATCGTCACGCCCTGCTCGAACGAGCGCTGCTCGAGCAGGTCGAGGTCGATCGGCATGTCGTAGTCGTCGAAGAGCGGGCGGCCGAAGCCGAGGATCGCGGGATGGGTGTAGAGCACCAGCTCGTCGAGCAGCCCGGCGCGCAGCAGCTGCGTGGCGAGCGTCGCGCCGCCCACGCCGATGTCGCCGTCGGTCTCGGCGCGCAGGGCGGCGAGCTGGTCGATCGCGTCGTCGCCGATGATCCGGGTGTTGTGCTCGGCGCTGTGGCGGGTGCGGGAGACGAGCACCTTGGGCGCGTCGGTCCAGATCTCGCCGTACTCGCGCATGAAGTCCGGCAGCGACGCGTCCTC
This sequence comes from Dactylosporangium sp. NPDC000244, assembly GCF_040300725.1. Classification (NCBI taxonomy): domain Bacteria; kingdom Bacillati; phylum Actinomycetota; class Actinomycetes; order Micromonosporales; family Micromonosporaceae; genus Dactylosporangium; species Dactylosporangium sp. NPDC000244. Next base: position 242,540 of record NZ_JBEPEH010000003.1, on the reverse strand, counting down.
GCGCGCCCGCGGCCAGTACTCCTCCATCGTCTCGTAGATGACCCGGCCCTGGACCATCGCCGCAAGCCCCCGCGCCCGCGCGTTGAAGTCGCGGTGCAGCGCCTCGGTGATGCGAAGCCACTCGCCCGCGCCGTTGTCCCCCGGCACCTGCTCGATCCGCAGGTCGAGGGACACGTTCATCCAGTACACGAAGCGGCCCATCAGCCCATCTTCCCATAGTGATTGCAATCCGCAACTACTATATTGAGGCTGTCAAGGACGACAGGAGCCGGGCCGGCTCACTCCGCTCTCGTACGCGAGGACGACCGCGCCGATGCGGTCGCGCACCTCGAGCTTGCCGAGGATCCGGCTCACGTGGGTCTTCACCGTGGTCTCCCCGAGGTGGAGCCGCTCGGCGATCTCGGCGTTGCTCAGCCCCTGGGCGACCAGGCCCAGCACCTCCCGTTCCCGGTCGGTCAAGCGCTCCAGGCGCGGATCGGGCAGCGGGCCGGCGCCCGCGGTCACGTAGCGCTCCAGCAGCCGCCGGGTGACCGACGGCGAGACCATCGGGTCGCCGCGCAGCACGCCCCGGATCGCCACGAGCATCTCCGCGGCGGGCGCGTCCTTCACGAGGAAGCCGTCGGCGCCCGCCCGCAGCGCCGCGAAGGCGTACTCGTCGAGGTCGAAGGTCGTGACGATCAGGATGCGGGTGGCGGGCAGCGCGGCGCGGATCCGGCCGGCCGCCGCCACACCGTCCAGACCCGGCATCCGTACGTCCAGCAGCACCACATCCGGCCGGTGCTCGACGGCGGCGGCGACCGCCTCGACCCCGTCGCCGGCCTCGCCGACGACGGTCAGGTCCGGCTGGCTCTCCACCACCATGCGGAGCCCCACCCGCATCATCTCCTGGTCGTCGCAGATCAGCACCCGCGACGGCGACCGGTCCCCCATCAGCCAATAATGTCGCCGGGCGCCTGTGGAATCGCTGTGACGGCCGGCCCGAGGGGCAGCACGGCGACGACCCGGAAGCCGCCCTCCGCTCGCGGGGCCGCGTCCAGCGTGCCGCCGAACATCGCCACGCGCTCGCGCATCCCCGCGATACCGCGCCCCGACGACGGCAGCCCGGGCGCGGTTCCGGGCGCCGCGACCCCGTCATCGCACACCTCGATGCGGATCGCCCGCTGCGGCCCGGGCGCGCCCAGGTCGACGGCGACCTCGGTGGCGGCCCCGGCGCCGGCGTGCTTGACCACGTTGGTCAGCGCCTCCTGGACGATCCGGTACGTCTGCACCGCGGCCCCGGCCGGCACGCCGGCACCGCTGCCGGTGACGCGCAGGGTGGCTCCGGGCAGCCCCTCGGTCAGCCGGTGCAGGTCGGTCAGGGCCGGCTGCGGCGCGACCACCGCCCCGCCGGCCTCCAGCACCGCCAGCAGACGCCGCAGCTCGGCCAGCGCCTCCCGCCCGGTGCTGCTCACGAACTGCAGCGTCCGGTCCACCACGGCCGGGTCGGTGTGCCGCATCAGCTGCGCGCCCTCGGCGTTGACGACCATGACGCTCACGCTGTGCGCGAGCACGTCGTGCAGCTCCCGCGCGATCCGGGTCCGCTCCTCGGCGGCCGCGGCCCGCGCCAGCGCCCGGCGCTCGGAGTCGGCCAGCTGCGCCCGCCGCTCGATCGACTCGATGTAGGCGCGCCGGGCGTGCACCCACTCGGCGAGCAGCCAGACCGTGGCGATCGACAGGCCGTAGGTGAGCACGCCCCAGGCGGCGTCCGGGCCGGCCCCGCGGGTGAGGGACCAGGCGGCGAAGAAGGCGGCGACGGCGGGCCCGGCGAGCAGGGCCGCCCGGCGACGGCCGCGCACGACCAGCGTGTAGAGCATGATGTGCAGCGACAGGTGCGCGGCCGGGAGATGCTCCGCCCAGGCGTGGGTGAGCAGCCCGAGCCAGGCGGCGGCGAGCGCGATCGCGGTCATCGCCCCGGGCCGGCGGCGGCGCCACAGCAGCGGCAGGAGCAGCCCGGCCAGGACGACGGCCGCCCAGAACGGCCGGTCGGTCGGCGGGTCCACGATCACGGGCACCGCGAGGAGCACGGCCGGCGCCGCGGTGGCGATCCCGGCCCACGCGCGCGGGCGCCACCTCACTGCGAACACCGCCCCACCGTACCGACCGGGGCCTGGCCGGGCGTCCTCCCGCGCGGCGACGCGGGTCCTCCCACGGCAGGACGACGACCGCCCGCCGGCCGGACGACCGGCGACGATCATGGTCCCTAGCGTCCCGGACATGTCCATCCTCACCGAGTTCCTCCGGCACCCGCTGCTGACCGGGGCGGTCGCCGCCAGCTCGCCCGCGCTCGCCCGCCAGATGACCGAGGGCATCGGCCTGGAGCGGGCCCGGACCGTCGTCGAGCTGGGGCCCGGGACCGGCGTGTTCACCGACGCGATCCTCGGCCGGGTGGCGCCGGGCACCCGCATCGTCGCCATCGAGCTCAACGGCCATCTCGCCGGGCGCCTCGCCGACCGCTACCGCGGCGGGCCGGTCGAGGTCGTGCACGGCTCCGCCGCCGACGTGGCGCGCCTGGTGCCGGGGCCGGTGGACGTGGTCGTCTCCGGGCTGCCGTGGACGGTCATGGCCGAGCCGGTCCGGCGGCGGATCCTGGACGCGGTCACCGCGGTGCTCACGCCCGCCGGCGCGTTCACCACGTTCGCGTACGCCCACGCGGCCTGGACGCCGCCCGGCCGCAAGTTCGCGAACGATCTGCGGCAGCGGTTCGGCCGCACGGGAACGAGCCGGGTGGTGTGGCGCAACCTGCCGCCCGCGTTCGTGCACCGCGCCGCCGCGCCGCGGGTCTCAGCGATCGCCGCGCAGGGCCTCGCCTAGCGCGACCAGGCCGTGCTGCAGGCCGAAGCTGGCGGCCTGGGTGCGGTCCTGCAGGTCGAGCTTGGTCAGGATGCTCGACACGTGCGACTTCACCGTCTGCTCCCCCAGCGCGAGCGACCGGGCGATGACCGTGAGCCGAACGACGAAGGTCGTGACCGGCGTGGCGCTGGCCGGCGTCGCGGGCGCCGCCGCCCTGGTGACGACCCGCCAGCTCGCGCCGCCCGGCGGGCCGCCGGAGCCGGCCGCGGTGAGCACCTCGACCGCCGGGGTGACCCGCGCGAGCGTCGCCGAGCGGCAGTTCGTCAACGGCACGCTCGGGTACGCCGACGCCTTCGTCGTGCCCGGGTCGGGCGAGGGCACGCTCACCTGGCTGCCGCCGACCGGCACCGTCGTCAACGCCGGCGACGCCGTGTACGAGGTCGACGGCCGCCCCGTGGCGCTGCTCTACGGGGATCGTCCGGCCTGGCGCGGCTTCTCCGGCGGCATGACCGACGGCGCCGACGTCGAGCAGCTGGAGACGAATCTGCGCGGCCTCGGCTTCGGCGACGGGCTGACCGTCGACCGGCGGTTCACGAGCGCCACCTCCAACGCGATCCGGCGGTGGCAACGGGCCGGGCACGGGGCGGTGACCGGCGAGCTGCCGCTCGGCTCGGTCGCGTTCCTGCCCGGCCCGATCCGGGTGAGCGGCCACGAGCTACGGCTCGGCGCGCCGGTCGCGGCCGGGGCGCCGGTCGAGTACGCCACCAGGAACGAGCCCGTCGTCCTCCTCACCGCCGCGGCCTCGCAGCTGGGCTGGGTCAAGACCGGGGACGCCGTCCTGGTCACGCTGCCCGGCTCGAAGACGCGCAACGGCACGGTGCGCACCGTCGCCGCCGCGAGCGACCAGAACCCGCCCACCGTCACGGTGACCGTGCGCGTCGACGGCGACCTCACCGGCCTCGCCGACCGGGCCACGGTGCCGGCATGGGTCATCCGCGCGCGGCACGACAACGTGCTGACGGTGCCGATCGCCGCGCTGAACGCCGTCGCGGACGGGCGGTACGAGGTCATCGTCGTCGACGGCGCCAGCACCCGGCGCGTCCCGGTCCGCACCGGCCTCTTCGACGATCTGACCGCGACGGTCGAGGTCAGCGGCGACGGCCTGGCCGAGGGGCAGAAGGTGCGGGTGCCCCGTGACGACGCGTGAGCGGCCCCTGCGCAGCCGGCTGCGCGTCCGCGACCTGCCGCCCGCGGGCCCGCTGGGGTTGCGGGCGGTGCTGTCCGGCCTCGGCATCGCCATCGGCATCGCGTCGATCGTCGCGGTCCTCGGCGTCACCCGCTCGAGCCAGTCGGCCCTGCTGGCCCAGATCGACCGGCTCGGCACCAACCTGCTCACGGTCGCCAACGGCATGAACGGCTCCGGCGCGGAGCAGGTGCTGCCGGCGACCGCGACCGCGATGATCGGCCGGCTGCCGCACGTGGAGGCGGTGGCCCCGACGGCCCGGATCGCCGACGCGAACGTGTACCGCAACGACCACACCCCGTTCGGCCGCGCCGGCAGCCGCTCGGTGCGGGCCGCCGACGCGACCCTGCTCGCCACGCTGGACGGTGCCCTGCTGGCCGGCCGGTTCCTGGCCGACGACGAGTCCCCGGTGACGGTCCTCGGCTTCAACGCGGCGACGACGCTGGGCGTCACCGACGTCACCGGCAACGACCGCGTGTGGCTGAGCGGGCACTGGTACACGGTGGTGGGCATCCTGCGGCCGTTCGTCCTGGCGCCGGAGATCGACCAGGCCGCGCTCGTGTCCTTCGCCTCGGCCGGGCGCCTGCTGGGCTACGACGGCCACCCGAGCCGGATCTACGTGCGCGCCGAGACCGAGCACACCGCCGCCGTGGCCCGGCTGCTCGCGCCCACGGCCGACCCCGAGCACCCGTCGGACGTGTCGGTGAGCCGCCCGTCGGATGCCCTGACCGCCCAGCTGCAGGTCCAGCGGGCGGGTGCGGGCCTGATCCTGGGACTCGGGGCCGTCGCCCTGCTCGTCGGGGCGATCGGCATCGCGAACGTCATGGTGATCGCCGTCCTCGAACGCCGCACCGAGATCGGTCTGCGGCGGGCCCTGGGCGCCACCCGGGCCCACGTCGCGGCCCAGTTCCTGACCGAGTCGCTGATCCTGTCGACGCTGGGCGGGCTGGCGGGCATCGCGCTCGGCGCGGCGGTCACCGCGGGCCTGGCGACGGCGCGCGGCTGGACGACCCTGCTCCCGCCCGAGTCGCTCGGCGGCGCCCTGCTGGTGTCCGTCGCCACCGGCGCCGTGGCGGGCCTGTATCCGGCGCTGCGAGCCGCGCGCCTGCCGCCGACCGACGCCCTGCGCACCGCCTGAACGAACGGGTCCGCGCACAGGCCGGCGACGGTCCGGGGCGCCGCCCCCGGACCGTCGCGTCAGTGGTCCTGTTCTCGCGGCTGGGATCAGCCGCGCAGGCCCTTCATGCCCGCGGCGCTGATCTTGGAGAAGCGCAGGGACTGGCCCGGGTCGGCGTTGCCGCCGGGGGCGTTGTCCTGCTCGTAGTTGGAGTTGTGGTAGCCCTTGGCGCCGATGCCGCGGTAGAAGCCCTTGTAGTTGATGTCGCTGCGGGCGTCACCGAACGGGATCCAGCTGTAGCCGTCGCCCACGCCGTCGGGCTGGCCGGTGGCGTCGCCGTCCTTGGCGTGGAACAGCGCGTACCGCTGGGTCTGCTTGGCGACCTGAGCGGTCGGGTCGAAGATGTCCTCGACGCGGTTGCCGTTCCAGTCGTACCGCCAGCGGTGCTGGTGCTGCGCCACGTGCGCCCAGTAGACGTCCATCTCGATGACGACGAGCTCGGGGCTGGTGACGTCGAGGTAGTGCTGCATGAGCCGCTTGCCGGACTCGCCGCGGACCTGGGTCGGCGCGATCGGCGCACCGGTGATGCGGTCCTGCGTGACGGTGACCATCGGGCCGTCCTGCAGGAAGTTGTACGCCGGCGAGTGGTTGTGGGTATACATGTGAATGCCCCACTGCCCGACGGCGATCTCGTTCAGCGCCTGCCACTTCTCGCCCGCGAGGGTCCACGGCTCGATGTTGCGGTTGTTCGCGCTCGTCGGGTCGCTGCCCGTGCCCATGAACGGCATGCCGAGGATCGAGGCGAACTCCAGCTCGGTCTGCAGCCGGTTGTAGTCCTCGGTGGTCATCTTGCCGCCGGCGCTGCCCGGGCCGTTCCACGTGTTCGGAACGTACCCGTGGTTGCCGATGGCCTGCAGGCCGAACGCGTCGAGGAAGCCGCGCAGGGTGCGGGCGTAGGCCAGGTAGGCCGCGCGCGACTCCGCGGTGGTCACGTTGCTCGGCGCCGGGTTGGGCGCGGCCCCGCCCGGGTTGGAGGCGTGCTGGCCGTAGCCGGCGAACTCGATCTGCTTGAAGCCGCACTTGGCCAGGAACTCGAACAGCTCCAGCCAGCCGCCCGGCAGCGGCACCAGCGGGCCGAGGTCGCTCAGGTCGTTCGGGAAGTTCGGGCCGCCCAGGTAGCCCATCGTCGGGGACACGCCGAGCGCGCGGCTCGCGGCGATGCCGATGCGGGTCGGCACGTCGCGCTGGGTGTAGGTGATCGTACCGACCTTGCCGTCGGGGATGAGCCGGCCGTTGGCCGCGCTCGCCGACGTCGGGGAGAAGACGGAGGCCGGACCGAGCGGGGTGAACGCGGCGGCCGCCGTGAGACCCGCGCCGGCGATGAACCGGCGGCGGCTGAGGTGTTTGGACACGGTTGCTCCTCTGTTGATGTGCGTGTGGTTCAGACCGGGGCGGGGCCCGGCGGGGTGACGGACCCCGCCCCGGTGTGGTGCTAGGGCGTGCTCACGCCCTGGCCGCCGAACTCGACCCAGTTGAGGTTGAAGTAGTTGTTCGTCGGCCCACCCGCGACCGGCCGGAACACCAGGTAGAGCCGGTGTGCGCCGCCCGGATCGGTGATCGGGAAGGTCTGGCTGGCGTAGGTGGTCGCGTTCGCGGTGGGCGCGACCGTGACCGTGGTCAGCACCGGCCCGTCGACCGCGTCCATGCGGACCTCGACGGACCCTGTGCCCGCCGCGCCGCTGCCACCTGACGTGCGCAGCGTCATCGAGTTGATGTTCTGCAGGTTGATCGTGCCGTTGAGCGCGATCCAGTCACCACTGCCGATGCCGTTGCGCTGCAGCCCGCCGCCGACATCCGTGGTCGCCGCGGTGGCCGTGCCGGACTGGTCGATGGCCCACTCGACCTCCTGCTTCTTCTGCCGGATGGTCGTCTGCGCGACCGTCGTCAGCGCCGGCACGCCGCCGGGTCCGCCCTTGTCGGTGTAGGAGGCGCTGATGACGCCGAAGACGTTGCCGCCGTGGGAGTTGTCCTCCTCGAGCGTGGGCAGCGTTCCGGAGCAGCCGGTCGCGGTGGATTCGGCGTGGCCGTGGCTGTCGTGGCCGAGCACGAACGTCACCTGGACGCGGGAGCAGTCGATCGCCCCGTCCTGCGGGTCGGTGACCGTCACGTTGAACGGGATCGTGTCGCCGAAGGCGAACATCCCGCCCTCGACCGGCACGTTGACCCGCACCGTCGGTGAGGTGTTGCCGACGGTGATGGTCGTGTTCGCCGACGCCGTCTTGCCGCTGGAGTCGGTGACCGTGAGCCGTGCGGTGTAGACGCCGTTCGTGGTGTACGTGAACGTCGGGTTCGGATCGATCGAGTCGACCGTGCCGTTGCCGTCGAAGTCCCAGGCGAACTTGATGGAGTCACCCGGGTCCGGGTCGTTCGAGCCGGCGCTGGAGAATGCGACGGTCAGCGGGGCGACGCCGTCGGTCGGGGTCGCGGCGAGCTTCGCGACCGGTGGCCGGGTGCCCTTCACGTAGCTGAACTTCACCAGCAGCGCGTCGGGGTTGGCCGTGAAGAAGCCGTCGCCGTAGGTCAGCAGGTAGAAGCTGCCGTCCTTGCCCCACTTCATGTCCATGGGGTTGTCGCACAGGAACGGACGGGCCGGCGTCTGGGGTCCCTGGCCACAGCTGAGCAGGTCGTTGATCTTGAAGACCTGGCCCGACCCGTCCAGCCGGATCTCCCGCAGGTAGTCGCGGGTGAACTCGCCGAAGAAGATGGACTGGTCGTAGTACGCCGGGAACTTCGTCGGGTTGGGGTTGTTCGCGTCGTAGTCGTACTTGGCCGCGCCGTGCGGCCCGACGCCACCGGTGCCGAGCTCGGGGAAGAGCTGCGGGCACTTGCCGGGCGGGTTCTGCATGTAGTAGGCCGCGCAGGGCGTGCCGAGCGGGTTGGCCGCGTTGTTGTCCTGGAAGGAGTACCACATGTCAGGCTGCGCGACCGGCGGCGCGTAGGTCAGACCCGTGTTCCAGCGGGAGGTGTTGGCCGGCCCGTGGTCCGGGTTGTTGCACTCGAACGCCTGCGCGGGTTCGTCCAGCGGCGTCGAGGTGTTGAAGTTCCACCGGTAGTACGGCAGGTTCGGCGAGTAGCACAGCGGCCAGCCGTAGTTGGACGGCTTGCGCACGATCTCCATCCGGCCGGTGCCGGCCGGCCCGCGGTACACCTGCGGCGTCGAGGAGTCCGGCGAGTAGTCGGTGACGTAGGCGACGCCGGCGTTGTCGACGGTGATGCGGAACGGGTTGCGGAAGCCCATGGCGTAGATCTCGGGCCGGGTCTTGCCGCCGCCCTCTTCATTGCCGGTGAACAGGTTGCCCGACGGGATGGTGTACGAGCCGTCGTCCTGGACCTTGATGCGCAGGATCTTGCCGCGCAGGTCGTTGGTGTTCAGCGCCGAGCGCCGGGCGTCGACGTAGGGCGCGTTGTACTGCCCGGTCGTCGTCATCTGGTCGTTGAACGGGGCGAAGCCGCCGGAGTTGCCGCCACCCGCCGGGGTGTCGTCGCCGGTCACCATCCACAGGTTGTTGTTCGAGTCGAAGGTGATGTCGCCCGCGACGTGGCAGCAGGCGCCCCGGTCGACCGGCACCTTCAGGATCTTCTGCTCGGTGCCGAGGTCGATCTTCGGGCTGGGCCCGTCGACGAACTTGAACCGCGACAGCTGGAAGTAGCCCTTCCACGGATCCCACACGCTCGGGTCGGCGCCGGTCGTCGGGGAGTTCGCCGTGGGGGTCGTCGCCGGGAACGGCGCGTCCTGGGTCCGCGGCGAGTAGTACAGGTACACCCAGTGGTTGGTGGCGAAGTCGTTGTCGATGGCCGGGCCGTAGAGCCCGTCCTCGCTCGCCGTGTAGACCGGGATCTGGGCCAGCACGTGGCTGGTGTTGGCCGCGGGGTCGTGCATCCGCAGGATGCCGCTGCGGTCGGTCTGCAGGACCCGGCCGTCGGGCATCACGTCGAAGCCGATCGGCTCGCCGAGGTTCGGCGGGGCCGCGATGGTGTCCATCTGGTAGTTGGCCAGCACGGTCGCGCCGCAGTCACCGTCGGTCCGGCCGGCGGCCCACTGGATCGCGCCGCCGAGGTGCGCCCGCAGGTCCGCCGTGCCGAAGCTGGCGGCAGTGGCGCCCAGGCCGGTGTAGAAGGAGCGCCCGCCCTGGTAGTCCTTGCACCAGGTGATCGGGTGGTCGTTGCCCATCGAGCCGCCGGCGTAGGTGGTCTCGTCGACGGTCGCGAGCACGTGCGAGAAGCCGCGCACGTTGGAGGTGAAGTTGTACCACTGGTCGGTGCGGTTCCACGACAGCGGCAGGTCCTTCGAGGCCGGGTGGACCCGGTCGGCGACCTTGATCCTGGCCTGCGTGACGGCGGACGAGCCGGACGCGCGGGTGCCGAGGACGTCGGTGAGGAACGACCAGTCCTTCTGGGTCTCGATCGCCGAGTGCACGCCGACGAAGCCGCCGCCGGCGCGGTAGTACTCCTCGAACGCGCTCCGCTGGTCCGCGTTGAGCACGTCGCCCTCGGTGTTGAGGAAGACCACGACGCGGTACTGCTGCAGGTGCGCGCGGTCGAACTTGCCGGCATCGTTGGTGCTCACGACCGTGAACCGCAGCTGGTTGCCCAGCTGCTTGAGCGCGTCGACACCGGCCGCGGTCGCCGGGCTGGGCGCACCGGCGGCCTTGGTGAAGGCGAGCACCTTGAATTGGCTGCCGTTGCTGTCCGGGTTGGGCGCGGCGAGCGCCGGTGCGGACGCCGTGGACGTCAGCAGTGCAGCGCTGAGGGCGAGCACGCCGCCGAACGCGGCGCGACGCCGGCCTGGTGGGTTGAACATGAAACCTCCTCCGTGCGTGTTGCCGGACGTGCCGGGTCACGCCGAGCCGGGGGTGGCGGCTAGGCGAGCACGTCCGACCAGGGGGTCGGCTCGGGTGTGGGTGCAGTACGCCTGGAGGGAAGGCGTACGCCAGAGTCCTGGCGTGACAAATGCGGACGGCGTCGTACCGAGCTGCGCCCAGCGCCCGCCGGGATGCTGTGGGACCGGCGGCCGCTGACTCGATCAACGCATAGCCGCGACCCTATCCGCAGCGATTATCGAAAGATAGAGGACTGCCGACAAAAGTTTCGCATCGCGGACGCGAACTTCTGTTAAGAATGTCAAAAGTTTTCATGTTCCCAGGTGAAAGCCTAGGCCAGCGGCCCCGGGCCTGCGTATTGTCCGTTTCATCAGGTCGCGCCAAAGCACCCAGGGCCATCTGCGGCCTGGTCACCTAATGCACGAACGCTGTTGGCCGGATTGCGAAATGAATAAAGCAGATCGCCAGGTCGCAGATCGACGAGAATGCCTGAGCGAGCGTTTACCGGCCCTGCCGGAGCCAGGCGATGAAGGCGCGGACCTCCGGCCCGGCGCCGTGCCAGAGGTTGCGGCTGCGCGGGGCGTTCACGAGCCGCTGGGCGGTCGCGTCGTCGCCGCGGCGGACGGCGTCCTCGATGGCGTGCAGGTGGCGCAGTTCGGCCCGCATGCCGGGCAGCGCCCGCGTGGCGAGCTCACGGGACAGCGCCGCCTGCAGCGGTACCACATCGTCGCCCTCCACCACGGCCCAGATCTCGTGGCCGATGCCCTCGAAGCCGGGCAGGACGCCGAGCGCGTGCTCCCACAGGTTCGCGTGCGCCTCGGCCGGGGCGTCGGGGCGCTCGAGGGCCGCGAAGCGGATCCAGTTCGCGGTGGCGGCGCGCAGCCGGACCGTGAAGTCGTAGCGGCCGGGCGGGTTGCGCATCGGCTCGAACGCGACCGACAGAAGCTCGACCGCCTCCGCGCGCACGAACACCACGTGGGTCGCCGCCGCATACGAGGGATGCGGCCGGACCTCCTCGAAGCCGGCGGCGGTGAGCGTGGTCGCGATGCCGTCGACGATCTGCCGGAATTTCATCGTGTACTTCCTGGAGCGCCGTTTTTCGATCATGGTGCCCCACCAGCGCGTACCCCATGACGTGATCTTGCTCATCGTGGCGCTTGGAACGGCGTTCCAGCCATGTCAAGATGGGCGCATGGGGGCCCTGTCACGGGAGCGCATCGTCGCCACCGCCGTCGCGCTGCTCGACGCCGACGGCGAGGCCGGCCTGAACTTCCGGGCCCTGGGCGCGCGGCTGCGGACCGGGCCCGGCGCGATCTACTGGCACGTGGCGAACAAGAGCGACCTGCTCGTCGCCGCCACCGACGCCGTGCTCGCCGACGCCCTCGCGGCCGACACCACCGGCCACCCGCCGCGGGAGGCGATCCGCACGCTCGCGCTGGGCGTGTTCGACGCGGTCGACGCGCACCCGTGGATCGGCACCCAGCTGGCCCGGCTCGCGTCCCAGGCGACGACCCTGCGGGTGTTCGAGCGCATCGGGCAGCAGGTGCGGGCGCTCGGGGTACCGGACGCGGCGCAGTTCGACGCGGCGTCGGCGCTGCTGAACTACATCCTCGGGGTCGCGGGGCAGAACGCGGCCAACGCCCGCTCGCAGCCCCCGGGCACCAGCCGGGCCGAGGTGATCGGCACCGTGGCGGCGCGCTGGGCAGACCTGGATCCGGCCGAGTACCCGTTCGCCCGCGCCGTCGCCGAGCAGCTGCGCGCGCACGACGACCGTGCCCAGTTCCTCGCCGGCGTCGACCTCATCCTGGCCGGCATCGCGACGCTCCGGCCGCCCTCGTGAACCCGCCGCGCTGACCACGGTCTCGAAGTTGTGGGTCCAGCGGGGCTGAGCCCGCTAACGGCAGGACTGCGCCGCCGCGGCGCGGCCACCGCGTTGCGCGCAGCCCGGGAAGTGGAGGCTGGGTCGCAGCGTTTCGCGCCGGTACCCTCGCGGGGTGACCTCCAACGACGATCCCGCCGACGGGCATGCCCGATTCCGCCAGCTCAGCGCCGCCGTGCGGGAGAGCGGGCCCGGTGACGACTCGGCGCTGCTCGCAGCTCTGCTCACCGAGCCGGACCGGCTCATGGCGGAGTCGGTGTTGATGTCTCTTGTGGATACTCGGGCCGAGGGGCTGAGCTCGGCGGCGGCGTTCGCCGCGTGGGCGGAGCCGGTGGTGGACGCGGTGGGCGCCGATGGGTTCGTCGCGCGGCGCGTGCAGGAATGGGCCCTGTTCAAGGCGCTGCAGTCCGGCGAGCCGGTGGATCGCGAGGCGTTGACGGCCGCGTCCAACTGGCTCCAGCGCAAACTGGTCGAGGAGGCCGACTCAGCCACGGTTCTGGCGGTGCTGGGCGAAGCCGGCCGCACGAAGCGGGTCCGCAACCTGGCGAAGACCCGCGCCGGGCGCCTGCGATCCGCGGCCCGGTGACCGGCAGGCTCCGCCGCACCCGGCTCAGTTCGAACCGCGCCGGTACGTACAACCGCCGGCCGCGCTGGATGCGCGGCCGGCGGCGTCGTGTGACCGAGGTGCGGGTCAGCAGCTGAGGTTGCCGCCCGCGGGGACACCGAGGATGCCGACGAACTGGTTGTAGAGGTTCACGCGGCTCTGCACCTGCGCGGGGTTCCCGCCGTTGCACTCGATGCTGTTGATGGCCCGGATCGTGGTGCCGAAGCCCTGGCCGTTCACCATCGCGTTGTGCGACGTGGTGCCCGCGTTGCCGGTGCCGGTCATCCAGTACCACAGGCCGGTCTGCCACGAGATCGACGAGTTCGTGGCGACCAGGTTGGGGTTGTTGAGCAGGTCGACGCCGAGCGCGTCGCCGGCCGCCTTGTAGTTGAAGTTCCAGCTCAGCTGGATCGGGCCGCGGCCGTGGTAGGCGGACTGGCCGGCCGGGCAGCCGTAGGGCTGGCTGGTGTCGCAGTAGTGCGGCCAGTTGGCGGTGTTGATCTCGTCGATGTAGACCAGCCCACCGGTCTCGTGGCTGACGTTGGCCAGGAACGCGGCGGCCTCCTGGCGCTTGACGGTGTCGCTGCCGGTCGTGGCGAACGCCGGGTACTTCTTCATGGCGTCGACCAGCCCCGCGTACGTGTAGAACCCGTTGCGGCTCGGGAACATCTGGTTGAACTGGGCCTCGCTCACCACGAAGCCGGTCGTGGTGCCGCCGCCGCCTCCGCCGCCACCGCCGTCGCAGCCGTAGGGCGACCAGAACCAGGTGCTGATCGTCGGGTCGTAGCCGGGGTTCTCGTGCGTCGCCTGGTAGTACAGGCCGTTGGTGTACCGCACGATCGCGCCGACCGCGTAGTACTGCCCGGCGACCCAGTTCGGGTAGTTGCACGTGGTCGTGCCGCCGCCACCGCCGCCGGTGCTGCCGCCGCAGCTGCCGTTGTCGGCCCAGACGCCGGACCCGCCGGTGCTCGGGGTCTCGTACTGCGTCCACCACTTGGCGGTCCAGTTGTGGCCGTTGTACGAGGCCTGCTGGCCGCCGGTGTACACCTGGCTGGAGACGTAGGCGGGCACGCAGGCGACGGCCGCGTCGGCGGAGACCGTCGGCAGGATCGCCGCCGCGGCGCCGGCGATCGCCAGGCCCGCCGTGGCGACGAGCGCGAGGAGACGTTTTCTGGGCATGGGGGAGCTACCTTCCCGTAGGGCGCGGGCGATAGATGCATGGACGGGTGTCCATACCCCATTAGTAAACAAGACTTAGCCTTTTGTAAATACTCTTATCTGATTACTATGCGCTACCACACTGAAGAACGGTGGGCATGAACGTTGATCCCGGCGCCGCCGGGCGGCGGCTGGGCCGTCGAATGGCCGGTGACCGCGCCACCGCGCTACGCCCCATCGGCACACGTCGAGGGTGAGCCACGCGACCCGGGGTGCCGTGCTGCGCCAGGTGCACGGCGTGCCCGACGAGATCGACCGGCTCGCCGTCGGCCGCCGCCTCGACGACCTGCGCACGCTGCTGCAGGAGCTGGAACGGGACCGTCGCGTCGACCCGCGGGCCCGGGGGTTGACGAGCCGTGCCAGCATGGCCCGGGTGCGAACCGAAGACGAGCTGATGACCATCGCCCGCGAGCACCTGCCCGCCGGCGTCGCCGAGGGGTGGCTGGCCCTGCGGCTCCCCGCCGTGCAGCTCGTGCCGGTACCGGCCGGTGACGTGCTCACACCGGTCGTCGGGCAGCTCGGCGGGGAGCCGGATCTGCCGGACGACGTGCCGTGGCCGGTCGCCGGCGACGGCCGGCCGCTCTACCACGTCGCGACCGTCGACTGCGGTGCGCTGCCCGCGGTGGGCGCCGGGCTGCCCGACGGTGGGCGCTTGGTGTTCTTCGTCGACGAGGCGCTGTTCGAGGACGACGTCGACCCGGACGAGCCGCCCCCGCCCGGCGCGGCTCGCCTCGCGCACGTGCCGGCCGGGCAGGCGGTGCGGCGCCGCGCCACCCCGGCGCGCGGCAACGCCTACGACCGGACCCGCCTGGGCGCGCGTCCGTGCGTCACGGTCCCGGCCGGCGACGATCCGGCCGTGTCGCAGGCGCTCGGCAACGCGGTGACCGACCCCGGGCATCCGCTACGAGCCCTGCGCCTCGCCGCAGCGCTCGCCGGCCAGGAGCCCGACCATCGCCTCGGCGGCCACCCGCGGTCGCTGCGCCACTCCGTGGAGTTCGACGCCGCGGCCGCCGCGCTCGGCGGTGCCACGAACCGGCGCGACCCGGCGGTGCGGGAGGAGGCGCTGCGGTGGCGCCTGCTGGCCCAGTTCGACCGCAGTGACCCGGACATCGCCTGGCACGGTGACGACGCGGTACTGCTGCACTGGCTCATCCGCGCCGACGACCTCGCCGCCGGCCGGCTCGACCGCGTGTTCTTCACCCTGAGCCGCCCGTACGGCAACGCCGAATAGCGAGCGGTCGTCGCGGACCCCGCACTCTTCAAGCTGGTGGCTCGGCGCCCGCCAGGAGCTCCAGGAGCAGCACCTGGCCAGGGTTCAGCTGGGGCAGCGGCACACCGGCCCCAGTGAGCAATCCGCCAGAGACCGCCGCGCTCATGCCGGGTGCCGGGAACCAGGCCGGGTCGGCCACCTGGTGGCGGCTGGCTGGGCCGATCTCGGTACGGGTGCGCAGCGCATAGTCCACATCGCAGCGCAGGCCGGGGAAGCGTACGCGCGGTGTGTGCGCGGTCGCGCTTGTCCCGATCCGCATCCACGCGAACAGCGCGTGGCGGCCGTCCTCGCTCACCACCCCCTCCAGTACGGCCCCGTCGTCGAGGTCGTCGGCATGGACCGTGACGCCTCCGTGCAGCAACGGCCGCAGCTGCCGGTAGAGCGCAGCCCACGCCGTGAGCGTCGCACGCTCGCCGTCGGAGCAGGCGGTGAGGTCCCACTCGATGCCCGCGTGGGCGAACAGAGCGGTCGCGAGCCGTAGCGACAGGCTCGACTCCCGGTGGGTCGTGTGCGCCTGCGCCGGCCCCACGTGTGCGCCGACGACTTCCGGCGGAAGCAGCAGTCCGGTCCAGCGTTGAATCCACTGCCGCTCGATCGGATCGTTCGTGTCCGAGGTCCAGACCCGGTGCGCGTGGGCGAGGATTCCGAGGTCGGCCCGGCCGCCACCGCTGGCGCACGCCTCGATCTCCAGGCCTGGGTGGGTGCGGGTGAGAGCGTCCATGAGTTCGGAGGCGGCCAGGGTTTGCGCGCGTCCGCGCAGAGCGCCGCTCGCACGGTCCACCGCGCCGTGCACGTCGCGGTTGTGGTCCCACTTGAGGAAGTCGACCTGGTAGCGGGACACGATCTCATCGATCGACCGATAGAGGTACGACCATGCGTCGGGCTGGGCGATGTCGAGGACGAACTGGTGGCGCCAGGACAGCGGCATGGCATCGTCGAGGCCAAGAATCCATTCAGGATGGTCGCGGGCCAGGTCGGAGTCGAGGTTGACCATCTCGGGCTCGACCCACAGACCGAACTGCATGCCGAGTCCGTGCACGAGGTCGGCCAGTTCGGCCAGGCCGCGCGGCCACACCTCAGTGTCGACGGTCCAGTCACCCAGCCCGGCCGCGTCGCTGCGGCGCCCCCGAAACCAGCCGTCGTCGAGCACGAAGCGCTCGACGCCGATGGCGGCGGCGCGCTTGGCCAGGTCGGTGAGCCGGCCAAAGTCGTGGTCGAAGTACACCGCCTCCCAGGTGTTGAGCACGAGCGGGCGAGGACTCGACGGGTGGTTCGGCCGGGCCCGGGCATGCTGGTGGAACCGCCGCGAGATGCCGTCGAGCCCGCCGTCCGACCACGCGAACAGGACAGGCGGCCCGGTGTATTCCTCGCCGGGTGCCAGTCGCAGTTCGCCGGGTTCCAGCAATTCGGCCCCGCCGATCAGCGCTGTAAGGCTGCCGGCTCCCTCCGGCAGACGCTCGACGAGCTGCTCGGAGTTGCCGCTCCAGGCGACGTGGACCGCCCAGATCTCCCCGTCTCTGAACCCGAAATGGCGCGTGCCGATCACCGTCACGAACGCCGCGTCGTGCCCCGGCCGGCCGCGGCGTGATGCCCGCAGCCGGGTCCCGTCGGTCAGCGGCGAGCGCTGTGGGCGTCGTTCCCCGCTCCACCGCCCGGTGAAGTCCAGCAGCTCGGCCGCCCGGGCCGGGACCGGCAGCAAGATCCGGACGGCGCCGACGTCGACGGGCTCGCCCGCCGGGGCGAGGTTCGTGATGCGGGCGAGCGCGGTCAGCACGCCCGCCGGGTCGATCCTGTACTCGAGGCGGATACCCAGGCCGAGGGCATGATCACGCAGCGTGAAGACGGCGGATGTCCGGTCGGATTCCACCGCCACCAGCACGACCCGCGATGCCGGCACCCCGCCGCGGTGGCAGACGAGCGCTGGCGTGCCCGACCAGCCCTGGAACGTCGTCGGCGCGATCGACACCGATCGAGGCTGATCGAAGGAACTGTTGAGTACCGCGGGCGCGGCGGTCGCGACCACTTCCCCGGCTGTCGCGGCAGGAAGCTCTCCTCCCCAGTACACGACGGCGGGGAGGCGGTTGGACTCGAGAGCGAAGACGACGCTGACGCCCCCGTTGCACAGGTGGACGTGTCCGTGATGGTCAGTCGGCACGGGTTTGCTCTCCTGAGGCTCGGGCATCATTGCGGTCTACTCCGGACGAACCGCTCGACGGCCGATCCGATGGCGACGCCCTTCGCACCGGCATCGAGGAATGCCTGGGCGTTGTCGAGGTTCATCCCGCCCGTGGCGACGAAGTGCGCGTCCGGGAAGGGACCGCGCAGCTGGGAGATCCAGGAGCTGCCGAGGCTGGCGGCGGGGAATGCCTTCAGCCAGGTCAGGCCGAGCTTCATCGCCTCGTTGACCTCGGTGGCGGTGCCAACGCCGGGCAGTGCGGGGATTCCCGACTCGGCCGCGTGGGCGACGAGCGTCCGGTCCAGCCCGGGGCTGACGATGAATCGGGCACCGGCGCGCCGGACGGCGTCGAGCTGGTCGACGGTCAGCACGGTGCCGGCGCCGACGTGCCGGCCGAGGCGGTCCGCCTCGCGGGCCAGGGCGCTCAGGACCTCCAGATCGCCCGGGCGCTGGACGGGCACCTCCACAAGGTCGATGCCGCCCGCCCATGCCTGACGGGCCAGGTCGAGGGTGCGTTGCGGGCCGAGGCCGCGCAGGATCGCCATGAACGGCGTGGCGCGGAAGCCGCGCGCGAACCACGAGTTGTCGATGCCCATGTCACGCCGGTCCGAGCGTGGTGGCCGGCGGCACGAAGTCGGCGGTGGTCCGCAGAACGGCCGCCGCGAGGCGGTGCGCGGTCTGGATTCGCCCGCGGGGCGCGGTGCCCCGCAGTCGCTCGTGGAGGTACCCGGCGGCGAAGGAGTCGCCGGCGCCGACGGGCTCGGTCACCTCCACGGGGACGGCGGGCTCGAACACTTCGTCGGCGCCGACGAATGCCGTGGCACCGACGCCGCCGTCCTTGACGATCAGCTCGGCGGGCGCGTCGATGAGGGTGCGAACCTCGCGGGCCGTGGGACTCCCCCACAGCAGGCGTGCCTCGTCCAGGCCGACGAAGACGACGTCCGCCAGGTTGGCCAGTCGAAGCAACTCGCCGCTCGCGTCGCGATGCCGCCACAGCGCGGCGCGGTAGTTCACGTCGAAGGAGACGGTGTAGCCGCGCCCCGGGCCGGGGTCCATCAACGACAGCGTCATCGCCGCGCACGTGTCCGACAGCGCCGGAGTGATCCCGGTGATGTGCAACGTGTGGACGGCGGCACGCAGGTCGTCCGGCACCGTGGCGGGCGTCATCGCCGAGGCGGCCGATCCGGCCCGGTAGTAGTGGACGGCCGTCCCGCCGGGCGCCGGGTCCTTGAAGTACACGCCGGTCGGTCGTCCCGGGTCGGCGGTGACCCAGCTGGTGTCGACGCCGGCGGCGCGGAGCAGCGCTTCGATGCGCGTGCCGAACGGGTCGAGCCCGACGCGGGAGACCCACGCGACCGGGTGTCCGAGGTGGGCCAGGTAGAGCGCGACGGTGGACTCCGCGCCTGCGACATCCAGGGCGAGATGCCGCGCGTCGGCGAGGCTCTCGGGCGGAGTCGCGCTCAGTTGCGCCATCGTCTCGCCCACGCAGACCACGAGTGAAGAAAGAGAGGCCATTCAGGCCCTCCCGGTCAGGTGCGGCGCCGTGCCGGCCGGTCCGGCGCGATAGGCGGCGACGGCCTCGGAGACCCGCAGCGCCCGCCCGTGGATGCGCAGGGTTTCGACCTCGTCGCGGTCGCGGCCGTGCAGTACGACGTCGGCGCCGGTGGTGACGTCACGCAGGTCGGCGGAGAACCGGCCCCAGCCGTAGGGCCGTTCGTCGCCGCCGTCCTGCAACCGGCCGTCGGCCACGAACAGGATCAGTTTCGGGCCGCCGTCCACGATGACCGCGACGTGGGCGCGACGCCCGGCGGTGAGCGTGTCCTGTTCCGACACCCAGCCGCACTCCCGGCGGCCGTCGTTGAGGGTCAGCCGGAGCCGGCCCCGTTCGGCGAGGCTGAGCGCGAAGCCGACCCCGGCCGGATCACGCTGCTCGATCAGCATCCGGCCCGGGGACAGGTCGTTGACGGTGAGCCAGGCGTCGAGGGTGAATCCGGCGCGGCCGTCCTCGATGCGCCAGTTCCCGCGGCGCAGCTGGAACCGTGGCAGCGTCACGGGCCCCGGCACCGGCCCGCCGGCCCGGTGGTCCAGCAGCAGGCAGTCGTCCGGGACCCCGGAGCGGTGGTGCTGTGACCACAGGCCGTCCAGCAGGCCCGGGTCCAGGGCATGGACCCGGGCGACAGACTTCTGGGTCTCGGTGACCCAGAACCGGTCGCCGTCGTGCACCAGGTCGGGGTAGCTCATGCTGGTCTGCGGGTCGTCGGCGTAGACGGCGATCTCCGGCTCGGACCAGCGGATCACGCCGTCGACCTCGACGCCCCCGGACAGCCACGCGGGGTTGCGGTAGGTGCCGAACCAGGTGTTGCCGTTGTTGTGGAACCACAGCAGGTACCGGCCGTCGCCGCAGGCCCAGGCGAAGGTGGCGGCCCGCGGGTTCCTGATCGGCCGGCCGGTCGCGAAGGTGGCCGGCCGGGGCGTGGTCCAGTTGTGGCCGCCATCGCGGCTGTACGCCTCCGCGATCACGCCCACCTCGGTCCGGTAGGTGCAGTAGAGGCTGCCGTCGCTCAGCCCGATCACCTTGTGTTCCTCGGCGACATCGCCCTGTGGCGCCCGCAGGCCCACCGCGCCGTCGGGCAGCGTGGTCCAGGTGATCCGGGCCGGATCGGGCTCGGTGAGGATGTTGGTGCTGCACATGACGAAGCCCTCGCTGGTGCGCTGGAAGCCCAGGCGCTCCTCACGGAACCCGCCGACCTTCGACGCGCCGATGTAGACGGCGTCCCCGACGATCTCGGGCTTGCCCACCGACCACCAGAACAGGACCTGGCCCTGGTACGGGTTGGTCCGGTCGATGTCGAAGGTCCGCATCGGCACGGTGTAGCGGTCCGTGGACCAGGTCCGGCCGTTGTCGTCGGAATAGCGGAAGACCATGTCGCCGAGTGTGTCGACGCGGGGACTGGTTCCGGTGTTGGTGATGACCTCGCGCAGGTTTGCCGAGTTGTACGTGTAGAAGACGTAGATCCGGCCGGTGGGCAGGACCAGCGGCACCGCCCACGACGCTTCGGGGCCGGTAGGTGGCTCGACGTCGACCGGATCGCTCCACGTGCGCCCCTGGTCGGTGGACCGGCGCGACACGACGCGCTGGCTCGGGTCCCCTTCGTGGGTGGCGGAGCTGGTGACGACGCATACCCAGGCACCGTCCGCCGCGACGACCACGTATGGCTGGTCGCAGTACCCATCCGCCTGGATGACCGATCCCGCGGTCAACAGCCGGTCGTCCGCGCGTGCCTGCTGCGGGTCGTCCGGCAACTGTGGAGAAACGATGCTCACCATTCCGCGAGGCTCCCGTCTGTGTGCCGCCAGATGGCGCTGCGCCATCGGTGCGGATGTTCGGCGGCCCTGCGTACCTCGGCCTCGTCGATCTCGATGCCCAGGCCGGGACCGGTGGGCCGGTCGAGGTGACCGTCCCGGGCGCTGAACACCGAGCGGTCCGCGAGGTAGTCCAGCAGGTCCGAGCCGACGTTGTAGTGGATTCCCAGGCTCTGTTCCTGGATCAGGAAGTTGGGCGTGGCCACGTCGACCTGGATACAGGCCGCCAGGGCGATCGGGCCGAGCGGGCAGTGCGGCGCGAGGCTCACCCCGTACGCCTCGGCCATGGCCGCGATCCGGCGCACCTCGGAGATGCCGCCCGCGTGGGAGAGGTCCGGCTGGACGACGGCCACGCCGGCGCCCAGGATGTCACGGAAGTCCCAGCGGGAGTACAGCCGCTCCCCGGTGGCGATCGGGATGCTGGTGCCTGCCGCGATGCGCCCGATGTCGGCGGAGAGCTCAGGCACCACCGGCTCCTCCACGAACATCGGGCGCAGCGGCTCGAGCAACGGCAGGGCACGGCGGGCCATCGCGGGCGAGTACCGGCCGTGGAAGTCGACCGCGAGGTCCCGGTCGGGCCCGAGCACGTCGCGTACCGCGGTGACCCGCTCGACCAGCCGGTCCAGCTGGCGGGGCGTGTCGATCGCGGTCAGCTCCTCGGAGCCGTTCATTTTCACCGCGGTCAGACCGGCGGCGACCTGCCGCTCGGCGTCCTCGGCGAGCGCCGTGGGCCGGTCACCGCCGATCCATCCGTAGATGCGTACGCGGTCGCGGACCGGCCCGCCGAGCAGGTCGTAGACGGGTACGTTGTGGACCTTCCCGGCGATGTCCCACAGCGCTTGGTCGATGCCGGCGACGGCGCTGGAGAGCACCGGCCCGCCGCGGTAGAAGCCACCCTTGGTCAAGACCTGCCAGGTGTCCTCGATCCGCAGCGGGTCGCTGCCGATCAGGTAGTCGGACAGCTCCGCGACCGCCGTCTGCACGGTCTCGGCGCGGCCCTCGACGACGGGTTCGCCCCAGCCGGTGATGCCCTCATCGGTCGACACCGCGAGAAACAGCCATCGAGGCGGTACCCGGTATGTCGCTACCTTGACGATCTTCATTGGCGCGCGTTTCTCCTCGTGCGTTCGGCTCAGCCGATGATCAGGTTGGCGATCTTGGCCTGCTGGTCGGGGTAGATCAGCACTGGGCTGCCACCGACGCCGGTCAGGACGTTGCGGGCGATGGTGAGGGTGTTGATCTGCGAGAGCATCTTGCCGATGGGTGACTGGCCGCCGACCCAGACGCCCGAAAACGGCGAGTCGCTGATCGTGTTGTCGGCGATGGTGAAGAACCCTTCGCCGGTGCCGGCGGACTCCCGGATGCTGTGGATGGAGATCGCGCCGGGGGTCACGCACAGGGCGCCGGTGCACGCGGCGGAGATGTGGTTCTGGACGATGTCGGCGCTGTGCATCGGGAAGAGCGGCGACCGGCCCCACAGGTAGACGCCGGCCTGACAGGTGTTGCGGACCGTGTTGCCGCTGACGACGATGCCGGTGCCGCTGCTGAGCTGGATGCCGCCGCCCTCGATGACGCCGTCGACGGTGTTGGCGTCGACCCGGACGTACTGGGCGTCGCGGAAGACCGTGCCGGCGTAGCCGATCTGGATGCCGCCGTCCCGGTTGGCCACGGCCGTGCAGCCGGTGATCCGGACCTGCCGGCTCGCCTCGACGTCGATGCCGTACATGTTGGCGTTCTCGGTGCGTACGCCGCGCACCAGCACGCCCGTGGCGGTGTCGACGAGCAGGTTCGCGCCGCTGGCACCGTTGAGCCCGACGTCGGTCACCGAACAGTCCTTGACACCGCTGAGCTCGATCAGCGCCCGGTTGTGTCGCAGCTGCGGGCGCTGCGGCAGGGTGACGCGCAACCGCGACACCGAGCACCCGTGCCCGCCGATGAACCGGATGCCCTGGTGGTCGGCGCTCGACAGCACGATCTCGGTGTCGTCGCCGGTGCCGGCGATGTGGACGTTGTCACGCTCGGCGACGGCGAAGTGGTGCTCGATGCGGGTGTCGCGGAAGGTGGAGTGCCGCGGATCGGGGCACAGCAGGTACCGGCCCGCCGGCACGTGGATGACGCCGCCGCCCGGGGGAAGAGCGGCCAGGGCGGCCCGGAAGGCGGGTGTGTCATCGTGGCTCCCGTCGCCGCGGGCACCGAACCGGCGGACGTTCGCCACCGGCAACCCATGGGTGGACCGCTCGGCGGGCTCCCGCCACGCGGTCTCGCTCGGTTCGCTGCGCCGCTCCCCGTACGGATCCCGGTACGGGGTCTGCTGCGTGACCTGGAAGCCGGTCAGGTCGCCGTCGACCGTCCCGCCGTCGAGCTCGGGCAGCCGGGTGACCACGTTCCCGCTGCTCACCACGCCGCCGGCCGAACCGGCCACCGAGACGCTCGGCCCGTCGTTCTCCAGCACCGTGTTGTGCTCGATGGCCAGGCCGTCGACGACCGTCGCCGGGGAGAGCCTGACGCCGGCCCCACCGGCGCCGAGCAGTTCGTTGCCGGTGACGGTGACCCGCGAAGCGCTCACCGGCAGCCAGTTGTCGATGCCGATGGCGATGTCGTTGCTCTGCGATCCCCGGATCCGGTTGCCGGTGATGCCCAGGGTGGCGACCTTGTCGATGAACGCCACGGCCCCGTGGAACCCGCCGCCCGGGCGCAGGATGCGGTTGTCCGGCCGCATCTCCAAGGCGCTGCGGATCAGGTCGTTGCCGTGGACGACGGCGTCCATCAGCGTCGCCGGATTGGTGGTGGTGATGTCGCTGAAGACCGCGCACCCCATGGTCGTTTCGATCCAGTTGTACGCGATGGTCTGGCGGGCGCCGCCGAGGGTCATCCCCCGGCCGTAGCAGGCATTGATGATCGTGTTGTGGACGTAGCGCACGTCGGCGATCGCCGTGCTGTCCGGGTAGCGGGTGCTGTCGTGCCAGTTGGCGATGCCGTCGTCGCCGATGGACTCGGCCCAGTTGTACGCGGCGACGCAGTTGTTCGCGCCGCCGTAGTTGAACGCGTCGGAGCCGCTGTTGCGGATCACGTTGCCGACCATCCAGCAGTCCCGGGCGTTGGGCAGGATGATGCCGGGCTGGCAGTGGTCGACGGTGACCCGCAGGATCTGCACCGCCTGCGGTGCCCGGATGATCAGCGCGGTGGCGGTCGCGTTGTGCCGCAACAGGTTCAGCGGCGCCCATTGGAAGGCGAGGTCCCGCAGCGAGACGTCGACGGCCGTCTGGAACTGCCAGGCCTGGCCGCTGGGGTACGGCGGCGCCTCCTGACCGTTGCGGGTCATCACCGGGCGATGGAAGAGCAGGACGCTGGATTCGCCCTCACCGACGAAGTGGACGTTGCGGATGTCGTTCTGGAACCACCAGTTGTTGCCGGGAAGAGCCGGAGCCGGGAACAGGTAGCGACCGGGCGGGATGTACATGACCCCGCCGCCCTGGGCCCGCAGCGCCGCGAGGGCCGCGTTGAAGGCGGGAACGGCCGAGGTGACGCCGTCGCCGACCGCGCCGTGGTCGCTGATGTCGACGACCGGGAGGCTCTGGTAGTCGATGCGGGGCATCCCCTCCAGCCCCGGCCGGTCGTAGAAGGAGTCCGGCAGGTTGCTCACCGCGCCGGAAGGGGTGAGGTTGCCCGCCGCCGGCATGGGGCGGCCCGGCGGGAGACCGGCGAAGGCCGGGCGGCCGAGGGCGGTCAGGCCGGCGGCCGCGGCGGCGGCACCGAGCAGGGTACGTCGGGAGATGTCGCGGGGCATGGTGGTGAGTACCTCCGTTGCTGTGCGGTCAGCCGATCGAGAGGTGCGTGATCTTGGATCAGGTCACGGGGCGGCAACACGCTGGTGGCGGGCCGTCCAGCCGAGCTCGTTTCCGGCGCGCCGGCAGTCCACAAGGGACGAGGCCGGGTGGCGCCAGGGGGTGTCCGGGTAATAGTCGGCCGCGACGCGAGCCGGGTCGGCGCCGTTCCACGGTTCGGGTGCGGCCAGCAGAAAGGCGTGGAATCCGGTGAGCGGGGCCGTCAGCGCGGCCTGCACCGCGGCGGTCAGGTCCCGGATGTCGAGGTAGGCGAACAGGTCCGCGGGGCCGGGTCCGGCCGGTCTCGCCGAGACGGGACCGGCGTCGGGGTGGGTGACGTAGCAGGGCCGCAGGCAGATGGTGGTGAGGCCGTGCTGGCCGGCGAACTGGCGGCAGGCCTCCTCCGCCAGGTGCTTGGAGATCTGGTACGCCGAGGCGGGGCGGTGCGGATGGTCGTCGTCCACGGGCAGGTACTCCGGGCGGCCGCCGCCGACGCAGCCGAGGGCGTTGATGCTCGACATGTACACCACCCGGTGCACTCCGGCGCGCACCGCCGCCTGCAGCAGCGTGCAGGTGCCGGCGACGTTGACCGAGAACGTGTCGTGTTCGCGCCCGGGCCGGTCGCTGGCCAGGCCGCCGCAGTGCACCACCGCGTCGGCTCCGGCCAGTGCCTCGATCATCCCGTCCAGGTCTCGTACGTCGCAACGGACGTGCCGGATGTGCGGCGCCGGGCCGGCGGCGCTGACGTCCAGTGTGGACACCTCGACTCCGGCTCGGTGCAGCGCCGTCGCGGTCGCCGCGCCGATCGCGCCGCTCCCGCCGGTGACCAGGACACGACCGGCCCCGCGATCGCCCCCACGCGGACCGGTCACGGCAGCACCTCGGCCACGGCCGTTGCGACGGGCGATCCGCCGCGCAGGAAGAACCCCGCCCGATCCAGCGGGACGTCGATCGTGACCTGCTGGCCGCCCTGGTATTCGCGCCCGGTCCACGGATCGATCCACGCCACGCCGCCGGGCAGCCACACGGACCGCGCACGCGCACGGTAATCGAGGACCGGCGCGGCGAGGATGTCCGGGCCGAACATGAACTCGTCGTCGACCTCCCACGACACCGGATCGTCGGGGAAGTCCAGGAACAGCGGACGCATCAGCGGGATGCCCCGGGCGGTGGCCTCGGCCATGTGCTGCCCGATGTACGGGCGCAGCGCCTCGCGCAACCGCAGCATCGCGGCGGCGGCCTCGAGGACCTCGTCGCCGAAGGACCACAGTTCGTTGGGGGCGCCGCGCAGCACCTCGCCCTCGAGGTCCGGCCGGCGGTGCCCGTGCAGCCGGAACAGCGGCGTGAAGACCTGGAACTGGAACCACCGGATGATCAGCTCACGCAGTTGCGGGTCGGTGTTGGGGACCCAGGTGACGAAGCCGCCGATGTCCGAGCTCCACCACGGCATGCCGCTGAGTCCGGCGTTGAGCCCGGCCGGCACCTGCGCCCGCAGCGCCTCGAACGACGCGGAGATGTCCCCCGACCAGATCGCCACGCCGTAGCGGGCGGAGCCGGCCCATGCCGAGCGGCTGAGCAGGAGCGCGGCCGGCTCGCCGGCCCCGGCCAGGCCGTCGTGCAGCGTCTGGGCGTTCCAGTGCGGGTAGAGGCCGGCGACCGCCACACCGGGGCCCGCGTGGTAGCGCCACTGCGCAGGGTCGGGTGCCACCAGCTCGGGCTCGCAGGCGTCCAGCCAGAAGCCGCGGATGCCCAGGTCGTAGTACCCGGCGCGGATCTGGTCCCAGACGTATGCGCGGGCCTGCGGGTTGCTCGGGTCGTAGTAGTGCAGGAACGCCGGGCCGGTGTGCCCGACGTCCACGAACCGGGACGCGATCGAGAGCTCGTCGCTGTGCAGGAGCATCCCCTGCCGCTGCATCTCGGCGTAGTTGGAGCTGCGTTCGCTGACCGTGGGCCAGATCGAGACGACCACCTCGACACCGAGCTCGCGCAGGTGGGCGACCATCCCGGCGGGATCCGGCCAGCGCTGTGGGTCGAACCGCCAGTCGCCGTGGAAGCTCCAGTGCAGGAAGTCGATCACGATCACGGACAGCGGCAGCCCCCGGCCCAGGTGTTCGTGCACCACGTCGAGCAGCTCTTGCTGGTTGTCGTAGCGCAGCCGCGACTGGAAGAACCCGGTGGCCCAGTCGGGGTAGGCGGGTGCGTGGCCGGTGAGGTCGGCGTAGCGGCTCAGCGTGCCGGCCACGGTCGGGCCGGCCACGATCCAGTAGTCCAGCTCCCGGGCGCCCTCGGCGATCCACCGGGTGTTGGTGTGGCCGAGCTCGACCCGGCCGGCTCCGGGGTTGTTCCACAGCAGCCCGTATCCGCGGCTGGAGACCACGAACGGGATGGCGATCTGGGTGTTCTGCTGGACCAGGTCGATGACGCAGCCTTTCTGGTCCAACCGGCCGTGCTGGTGCTGCCCGAGTCCGTAGAGCTTCTCCCCCGCGTACGCCCGGAACGTTGCGGTGATCCGGCAGAGCTCGCCGCCCGACGGCCGCAGGTGCCGCGGCGGCGCGCTCTGCAGCCACTGCTCCTGCTCGCCGAGGAGTTCGGCGCCGGAGTCCGCGTCGGTGAAGGTGATGGTGCCTCGGCGGTCGACCACGGCCCGGATGGCACCGTTGGTGACCGTCGCCGACCCATCGGCGCCGATCACGATGTCGGCGGTGCTTCCCGGAGGTTGGTCGTGCAGCGCCCCGGGCTTGGCCCCGGCCTGGACCGCCCCGAGCGCGCTGCGCACGCGCAGAGCGTCAGGCCCCCAGGGCTGGATGAGGGTGACCTGCCGGCCGGACCGGATCTGCAGGCCGGACTCGATCTCGCACGCGACCGTGAGGCGCGGTTGGAGGGCGGGCGGCTGGGCGGTGGGCATCGTCATCATCCCTTCAATCCGTTGAATCCGATGCCGCGCACGATGTGTCGCTGGAAGATGGCGAACACGACCAGTGGCGGGAGCGTGGAGATCAGCAGACCGGCGATCAGCATGGCTTGGTCGGAGTACGTGGCAAGGCGGGGCAGGGCCACCGAGAGCGGCTGCTTGGCCGGATCGGTCATGGCGACCAGGGGCCAGAGGAAGTCCTTCCAGGCCGCCATCAGCGATAGGATGGCGATCGCGGCGACCACCGGGCGCGACATCGGCAGCACGATGGACCAGAAGGTACGTACGGCTCCCGCGCCGTCGGTGGCCGCGGCGTCGAACAGTTCGCGGGGTAGCGCGTCGAAGAACTGTTTCGCGATCAGCACGTTGAACGCGTGCGCGCCGGCCGGCAGCCAGATCGCCAGTGGGCCGTTGGCGATCGACACGTGCAGCCCGGGCAGGTCGGTGACGGTGAGGTACAGGGCCACGAGCGTCACCGTCCCCGGCAGGAACAATGTCGCGAGGATCGCCCCGTAGACGAGCGACCCGAACCGGGGCCGCAGGATCGACAGGGCGTAGCCGGCCGTGGTGGCGACCAGCACCTGGGCGGCGCAGGAGCCGGTCGCGTAGATCACCGTGTTGACCAGGTAGTGGCCGACCTCGAGGTCGTTCCAGGCGCTACTCAGGTTGCCCCAGTGCAGTGCGCCCGGCCACGGCCGGGTCGGGTCCCCGATCAGCTCCTGGGTCCCGGAGACCGACCCCTTGACCAGCCACCAGAAGGGCACGAGCGCGGCGGCCGCGACCCCGGTCAGCAGTAGCGCCTGGGTCACCAGCAGGCCCCATCGGGTGCCCGTACTGTTGCGATCCGCCGATGACACGATGCCGCGGGCGGGGCGGCTCGTGACGCGCCGGGGCCGGCGTGGGCGTGACGTCTCGCTGAGCTGTCCGGTCATGTCGCACTCCACCGTCGGGTCAGCCGCAGGTACACCGCGGACAGCGCCGCGAGGGCCGCGGCCAGCAGGACGCTCAACGCCGTGGCCGAGCCGAAGTCGCCGTTGACGAACGCATCGCGGTAGATGAGATAGATGACGGTGACGGTGGAGTTCTCCGGGCCGCCGTCGGTCATCACGAAGGGCTCGCTGAAGATCTGCAGCGTGCCGATGATCTGCAGCAGCAACAGGATGAGCATCATGCCCCGCAGCTGCGGCAGCGTGATGTGCCAGACCCGACGCCGGATCGAGGCACCGTCGACCTCGGCCGCCTCGTACAGCTCACCGGGGATCCCGGACAGCGACGCGAGGTACAGCAGGACGGTGCTGCCCGTGCTCTCCCACACGATCAGCAGCACCAGGCTGGGCAGTGCCGATGCCTTGGTCTGCAGCCACGGGGCCGGTCCGAGTCCGAGGTGTCCGAGGACCGAGTTGAACAGGCCGTGGTCGGGGTCGTAGAAGAACTTCCACAGCAGGATCGAGACGACCGGCGGCATGATCACCGGAAGGTAGACCAGGACCCGGAACAGGCCGCCGAGCCGGCGCAGCTCCGACATGACGATCGCGAGCAGCAGCGGCAGCGGGAAGCCGATCAGGATGGTCAGCGCGCCGAACTTGACGGTGTTGACGATCGCGGTGAGCAGCAGCGGGTCGGCCAGCACGTGCCGGAAGTTGTCCAGTCCCACCCATCGGGGCGGGTCGACGAAGTTCGTCTGCTGCAGGCTCAGCAGCACGCTCTTGACGATCGGCCACCAGGAGAAGTAGCCGAAGGCCAGCAGCGCCGGCGTCAGGAACAGCCAGGCGGCCAGCGGGGAGTGCCAGCGCACCCGGCCGTCGCGGCGCCGCCGCGGGCGGGTGTTCGGCGGCGGCCCGGCGGCGCCGCCCGGCGAGGCGGGGGTGGCGGCCTGGTCCCGGCTCCGGGACCAGGCACCATCCCGGAGGCCGGGGCCAGAGGTGGCGGTCATCATTGCTGGGCTTGCTGGACGATCGTGGTCGCCGACTTCTGCGCGGTGGCCAGTTCGGTCGCCGGATCGGCGTCCTGGCGGGTCAGCACCGCCTGCACGGCGGTGTCCAGACTCGCGTACAGCGACTGCGCGGCGACCGGGGGTTCCGGTTTGTACTGCAGCGTGGCCGTCCCGGAGACGAACGGCGCGAAGTTCTTCGGGTCGACCGTGACGTAGGGCTTGATCGCGTCGGCGATCTTCTGCTGGACGTCGGCGGTGAACAGGGCGACGGTCGGCACGCCGACCGGAATCGCGGACTCCTTGTTGGACTTCGCCCGTTCGGCGCCCGCCGCCGGATCGTACTGGGGTCGCAGGTAGTAGAAGTCGGTCCACTTGAGGATGGCGGCCTGCTGAGCCGCGGTGGCCTTCGGATTGACCATCACCGCCTGGCCGCCGACCAGGGTGGCGTTGCCGCCGGCCTGCGGGTAGGCGCCGGCACCGAAGCTCGCCGGATCGCCCTTGAACTGGTTGATGTAGCTGGTGTAGTAGCCGGGATCGGAGATGATCATCGCGAAGTTCCCGGCGGCGAACCCGCTGTTCACGTCGTTGTAGTTGAGAAGCTGGTTGGTTCCCATCGACTGGTCCTGCCAGCGCATCTTCTTGAGCTGGGTCAGGTGCGCCACCGCCTGCGGGTTGTTGACGGTAGCCGTGAACCTGCCGTCCTGCTGTGCCTCCATGGCGCCGCCGCGGGAGTACGTCGCCGCGGTCAGGCGCCACCCCCCGTTGTTCTTGACGGTCATCTCGGCGAAGCCGGGCACTCCGGTGCGCTCGGTGATCTGCTTGGCGTACGCCTGGACGTCGTCCCAGGTCGCGGGCGGCCGGTCGGGGTCCAGGCCGGCCTTGCTGAACAGGGACCGGTTGTAGACGAGACCGAGCGCGTATTCACTGGTGGGGATGCCGTACAGCTTGCCGGAGGCGTCCTTGAGGTTCTCCAGGACGCGCGGGTCGAACTGCCCGTACACGGGCAGGTCCTTCGCCGCCGTGGAGAGGTCCGCGACCTGGTGCCGGGCGATCAGGCCGGCGGGCTCGGTCAGCGGTACCAGCAGCATCGTCGGTGCCGTGCCGCCGGCCAGCTGGGTGATGTAGGCGGTTGCGTCGAAGGCGGCGTCGGTGGTCTGGATGTGGATGGCCGGGTTCGCCTTCTCGAACGCGGCCACCTGGTCGAGGTAGGTCTGTCGCGCGGCGGCTTTGGTGGTGGGCGGGATGCCCATCACGGTGATGGTGGTGATGCCGCCGCTCTGCGGCTTGGCCGACGAGCAAGCCGCGCCGGTGGCGGCAAGGCTCAGCGCTAAGACGCCCGCGAAGGCGCGGGTCGGCACTCTCGTCATCAGATTCCTCCAGCAGGCAGGTGGGGTGTTTCAGCAGGAGCCCCGGCAGGGTCCAGCGGGCTCCGGTACACGACGTTGCGCAGCTGCGTCCCGTCACGCAGGGCGCGGATGTTCGCGGCGACGTCCTGCATCCGGCTGGTGAAGACGTCGTTGGTGACTCCGGACGTGTGCGGCGTCATGATCACATTGGTGAGATCGTGGAACGGCAGGCCGGCGGGCACGCCGTGTACGCCGGAGCGCGGGTAGCGCCACCAGACGTCGATCGCGGCACCGGCGAGCCGGCCGTCGACGAGTGCGTTGTAGAGCGCGGCCTCGTCGACGACCGGCCCCCTGGAGACGTTGACCAGGAACGCGGTCGGGCGAAGATGGGCGAGCATGCCGGCGTCGAGCAGGCCGGCGGTCTCGGCGCTGAGCGGGACGGTGACGACCACGACGTCGCTGTCGCGCAGCAACCGGGGCAACTCGTCCGGTCCGCCGATCCAGGCCGCCGGGGCACTCGGGGTGGATCCGGGCCGCCGGCGGGTCGCGATCACCCGCATGCCCAGCGCGTCGCACAGCGTCGCCACGTGCCGGCCGATCTCGCCGAAGCCCACGATGCCGACGGTCTTGCCCAGCACCGTCTCGTGCACCGGCGCATCGGGGTCCTGGAACACCGACCGCCAGCGGCCCGCCCGCAGCGCCCGGTCCTCCACGAACAGCTGGCGGCTGAGGGCCAGCAGCGCCATGACGCAGTACTCGGCGATGGCCCGGCCGTGGTGCAGCGTGTTCGCGACGATCGCGCCGGGCCGGAGGCCGGTCACGTCGATGCCCTCGAAGCCGGCCCCGGCCACCTGTACCAGCCGGAGCGCCGCCGCGTCCGCGGCCGCGGCGGCCGGCAGCTGCGACCCGACGTAGACATCGGCCGCAGTCAGCAGTCCCTGCAGTGCGCCGGGGCGGTACGACCCGCCGAAGTCCCAGGACACGCCCTCCCCCACCGCCGCCGTCAGCTGCTGTGACAGCCGTATCTGCATGGGATCGGCTACGACCACGTGCACCTTGCGTCTCCTGTCTGTAAGCGACGCCGAACGATCGCGTTAAAGTCAGATTAAACTGCCCAGCTCTGGAGGTGTCAAGATTCACCGCCCGACGTCCGGCCCGAGCTCGACCGGCTCCATCCAGGCAGCAGACTCCCGAGCCACATGGCGAATGGGCACATCACCTTCGACCGGATAGGCTGTCGGCGTCACAAAGACCAGTGGTGTACTGTTTGATCAGATTATTGGCGCGTAGGAAGGCGAAGCGTGCGCGACATCGACGCACCCTCTGGCGATCGCCTGTACGACCGGGTGGTCGAGCACCTCGGCAAGGAGATCGTCACCGGCCGCATCGCACCCGGCTCGCCGGTCTCCCCCGAGCGCTTGGCCGAGGAACTGCAGGTCTCCCGGCCGGTGCTGCGTGAGGCGTTCCGAACCCTGCAGTCTCAGGGTCTGCTCGTCGCCCGGCCCAAGATCGGCACACGGGTCGCGGACCCTTCCGCCTGGAACTACCTCGATTCCAAGGTGATCGCCTGGCGCCTGGCCAGCAACAAGCGCGACGAACAGGTCGCCGAGCTGTACGCGATGCGCCTTGCGGTCGAGCCGCTCGCGGCCCGGATGACCGCCGACCGGGCCACGCCACACGACCTCGCCCGGCTGACCAAGGCGATCGACGCGATGTACGTGGCGCTCGACGAGCGCGACACCCACACGTTCACCGCCGCCGACATCGACTTCCACCTGGCCTTGCTGGAGTTCTCCGGCAACGGCATGTTCGCGTGCCTCAGCAGCGTCATCGCCAGCGCCGTCCGCACCCGCGAGACGCTGGTGTTCCCCGTCGTCGAGGCGATGCGCCGCGGGCTGCTGCTCCACCGCCAACTCGTCCAGGCCATCATGACCTCCGACCCCGCCATCGAACAGACCGCCCGCCAGCTGATCGTCGAGGCCCAGAACGAGGCCGAACGCGCACTGGGCAACTGGTCCACCGCCTTCTCCCCCGCGGAGGTGTAGGCGCGACCGCGTCCCGCCGTAGGGAGACGGCTGCCCGAGCTACCGGGACGACCGCCGGCGCAGCAGGCCCGATCCGCCCAGCGCCAGGGCCGCGAACGCGGCGAGAGGGAGCAGGGCGACGTACGGATCCTGCAGCTCGATACGACTGTTGGCCAGATCGTCGGCCGGGGACAGCGCCATCGGCACGAGGTCCGGGATGGCCCACGCCGGGCCGTAGGCGGACAGCACCGTGACGAGCGAGAAGATCAGCAGCGGCGTGAGGACGGCGACGCCGAGCGCGGCCGGCACCGAGTCCCGGACATGGCCACCGCGGCGGGCGCCGAGCAGCAGCACGGCCCCGATCGCGAACCCGGTCACGACCACCGCGCCGCCGACGCCGGCCGCCACGGGCGGGAACAGCAGCTGCGACGCCAGCCACCACCCGGCAGCAGCGGCCGACAGCAGGACGGACGACCTCGCTCGCGTCATCCGGTCACCCTACAAGCCGGCGCCGATGACGGACAGCAGTCGCAGCTTCTCGTAGCTCTCGCTGCCGGGCACGGCGGTGTAGACCAGCAGGGAGTGCCCCTGGTCCGGGTCGAGCAGCGCCTGGCAGGCGACCTCGACGACGCCGACCTCCGGGTGCAGGAACCGCTTCTCGTGGCTGTACCCCACGCCGATCTCGTGCTGGTCCCAGACGCGGCGGAACTCCTCACTGCCGGCGAGCAGCAGCTGCAGCAGGTGCGCGGCGTGCGAGCCCGGCCCGCGCAGCGTGACCGTCCGGCGCAGCCCGGAGGCGAAGACGCGGGCGTGCGTCGCGTGGTCGTCGGGGTGGTACCGAGCCCGGCACGCCGGGTCGGTGAACCACCGGTAGCCGATGCTGCGGGCCGGCCCCGTGTACCGGGTCTGGTCGCCGGTCAGCGCGACCCCGAGCGCCGTCTGCCGCAGCGTCTCGCCGAGCTCGGTGACGATCTCGGCGGGCGTGTCGGCGAGCCGGTCGAAGATGCGCAGCAGGCCCGGGCCGATGTGCTCGCTCGTCGTGCCCCGGGCCGGCGGATGGTGCCCGGCGAGGCGGAACAGGTGGTCGCGCTCGTCGCGGGACAGGTGCAGCCCTTGCGCGATGGAGGCGATCATCTGCTCGGACGGGTGCGGGCCGCGCTCGCGCTCGAGCCGGCTGTAGTAGTCGGCGGAGATGTGGCACAGCGTGGCCACCTCCTCGCGGCGCAGCCCGCTGGTGCGGCGCCGCTGCCCGCGCGGCAGGCCGACGTCCTCGGGCTGCAGCGCCGCCCGCCGACGCCGCAGGAACTCGGCGAGCCCGGCTCGATCGATCACCAGTTCGTTGTACCACCGCCGCCGCACCGCAGCCTGGGATCGTCAGGCCGTGGATGCGCCCGCGGAACCCGTGCAGCCTGGGCACATGGCACGCAGACAGCCCGACATCACCGTCCCCGACCTCACCGGCAGGCTCGCCGTCGTCACCGGCGCCAGCGACGGCGTCGGCCTCGGCCTCGCGACCCGCCTGGCGGCCGCCGGAGCCGAGGTCATCATGCCCGTGCGCAACCGGCACAAGGGCGAGGCGGCGATCGCCAGGATCCGGCAGTCGTACCCGCACGCCGCCCTCACCCTGCGCGACCTCGACCTGTCCTCGCTGGACTCGGTGGCCGCCCTGTCCACGCGGCTGCGCGACGACAACCGCCCCATCCACATCCTCGTCAACAACGCCGGCGTGATGACGCCCCCGGCCCGCCGCGAGACCGCCGACGGGTTCGAGCTGCAGTTCGGCACGAACCACCTCGGCCACTTCGCCCTCGTGGGCCACCTGCTCCCCCTGCTGCGCGCCGGCCACGCGACCGTCACGTCCCAGATCAGCGTCGCGGCGAACCAGAACGCCATCAACTGGGACGACCTCAACTGGGAGCGCTCGTACGACGGCATGCGCGCCTACAGCCAGTCGAAGATCGCCCTCGGCCTCTTCGGCCTCGAGCTGGACCGCCGCAGCCGGGTGGCCGGCTGGGGCATCACGAGCAACCTCGCCCACCCCGGCGTCGCCGCGACCAACCTCCTGCAGGCCCAGCCCGACGCGGGCCGGCCCACTCCCACCCTGGGCGGCCGCGTCGTCCGCACCCTCGGCAACCTCGGCATCCTCGTCGGCACGCCCGAGTCCGCCGCGCTCCCGGCCCTGTACGCCGCGACGTCCCCGGACGCGCGGGGCGCCCGGATGTACGGCCCGAGCGGCTTCCAGCACCTCGCGGGCCCGCCGGCCGAGCAGGAGCTGTACTCGCGCCTGCGCGGCGAGGCCGAGGCCGTCCGCGTCTGGCAGGCCTCGGAGCGGCTCACCCGCTGCGTCTTCCCCGACGCGCTGCCCGTGACCGACGGCTGACGGCCCCGGCGCGCTACCGGGCGCGGAGCCCGTCGATCAGGATCGACAGCAGGCGCGGGGCGCGCGCGTCGAGCTCGGCGTCGTCCAGCCGCGACAGCCAGCTGATGAGCACGATCACGTCGCGGGCCTCGGCGTCGCCGCGCACGGTGCCGGCCGAGCGCCCCGCGGCCAGCAGCAGCTCGACCGCCTCGCCGATCGGGCCGAGGCTGTGGGTCGCGAGGTCGCGCCACACCGACGCCTCGACCGCGGCGAACACGTCCCGCTTGACCCGGGCGTAGGCGGCCACCCGCTCGAACCACGCCGCGAGCGCGCCGAGCGGCTCGTGCGCCGCGAGCAGCCGCGGGGCCGCGGCCACGAGCTCGTCCACCTCGCGGCGGTAGACCTCGGCGAGCAGGTCCTCGCGGGTCGGGAAGTGCCGGTACAGCGTCCCCTGCCCGATCCCGCAGGCCTTCGCGACCGCGTTGAGCCGCAGCTCCCCCGGCTCGTGCACGAGGTCGCGCGCCGCCTGCAAGATCCGCTCCCGGTTGCGCTGGGCGTCGGCGCGACGTGCCGAAGCGGACACGTGTCCGCTAGAGTCGAGGTAACCGGACATGTGTCCACTCTAGGCAAGGGGGATCCCCATGGCCATCCACGGCAAGGTCGTCGCCATCACCGGGGCCAGCAGCGGCATCGGCGAGGCGACCGCGCGCCACCTGGCCTCGCTCGGCGCGCCCGTCGTGCTCGGCGCCCGCCGCACCGACCGCCTCGACCGGCTCGTCGCCGAGATCGAGGCGGCGGGCGGCCGGGCGGCGGCCGTTCGCGTGGACGTCACCGACCCGGGCGACCTGACGGCGCTCGTCGCCGCCGCCGTCGAGCGGTTCGGCCGCCTCGACGTCCTCGTGGGCAACGCGGGCATGACCCGGATCGGCCTCGTCGCCGAGTTCGACGTCGCGGACTGGATGGCGATGGTCGACGTCAACGTGAAGGGCATCCTGCACGGCATCGCCGCGGCCCTGCCGGTGTTCCGGCGCCAGGGCAGCGGCCACCTCGTCACCGTCGTCTCCACCTCCGGCCTGAAGATCGTGCCGACCCAGGCCGTGTACGCGGGCACGAAGAACGCGGTCCGCACCCTCCTGGAGGGCCTGCGGCAGGAGAGCACCGACGGCGTCCTGCGCACGACGTCGATCTCCCCCGGCTATGTGCGCACCGAGCTCATCGACAACGCCGTCGACGATCCCGCCGCACGCGAGCAGGCCCGCCAGCACATGGCCGACCTCGGCATCGACCCGCTGGCCGTGGCCCGCGCGATCGCCTTCGCGATCGACCAGCCCGACGACGTCGAGATCGGCGACCTGACCATCCGCCCGACCCGCCAGGGCTGACCCCGCGCCGATCCGGCCGGCCTGACGCAGCGTCACTATCCTCGCGGTATGTCGTTCCTCTCGCGGCGCCTCGGCCCGGGGCTTCTCGCCGATCTGGTGGTGTCCGCCTCGGTCGTCGCGCTGTCGACCTGGTGGTGGCACCAGTTCCGCATCGGCGGGCTGCTCTACGGCGGGCTCGTCGGCGTCGCGCTGCTGTGGCGCCGCCGCCGGCCGATCGCCGTGCTCGCCGTCGTGGTCGTGCTCTCCGCCGCCGTGGCCCCCGTGATGGTGCACGGCACGCACCTGCACGAGGGCATGCTGCTCGTCGCGCTCGCCACCGCCACGCACGCCGCCCTCGCGCACGCGCGGTCGCTGCGCGCGGCGGTGGGGTGCGCGCTCGCCGTGCTGCTCTTCGTGGCCGTACTGCTCGAGGCGCGGCCGCCGTTCGAGGGCGGCTTGGCACCGGTCGACCTGTGGGGTCTCGGGCGGTCGCTGCTCGGCGTGCTGGGCTACGCGGCCGTGGTCTGGGCGGCCGCCCTGAGCGTGCGGTTCGCCCGCCAGCAGAGGGCGACGACGGCCGAGCGGCGCGGGCACGCCGAGCGGGAGCGGGCGCAGCAGACCCGGATCGCCGTGGCCGAGGAGCGGGCCCGGATCGCGCGGGAGCTGCACGACATCGTCGCCCATTCGCTGTCGGTGATCGTGCTGCAGGCCAACGGCGGGCAGTACGCGTTCGACCACGATCCCGCGCGGGCCCGGGAGGCGCTGCGCACGATCGGCGCGACCGGCCGAGACGCACTCGAGGAGATCCGGCACCTGGTGCAGATCCTGCGCGGGGACTCCGACGACGAGCTGAGCCGGGACCACGCCGTCGCCTCCGTCGTGGCTCGGGCCCGCACCGCCGGTGTCGACGTCGAGCTTCATGTGGAAGGCGTACCGCCCGAGGTCCCCGGCGGCGTCGCGCTCGCCGTCTACCGCATCGTGCAGGAGTCGCTCACGAACACGCTGAAGCACGCGGGCCCGGCCCCGGCCGCGACCGTCCGTATCGCCTACCGGCCCGGCGCCGTCGAGCTGGAGGTCACCGACTCCGGCACCGGCGCGGCCGCGTCCCCGGGCGGCGGCCACGGGCTCGTCGGCATGCGCGAGCGCGCCACGCTCTACGGCGGCACCTTCGACGCGGGCCCGTCGCTGAGCGGTGGCTGGCGCGTCCGGGCCCGCATCCCCCTCGCGGCCGAGGCGGTCACCGCGTGATCCGGGTGGTGCTCGTCGACGACCAGCAGCTCGTGCGCGCCGGGTTCCGCATGGTGCTCGACTACCAGCCGGACATCACCGTGGTCGGCGAGGCCGGGGACGGCGCCGAGGCGCTGCGGCTGCTGCGCGGCACCGACGCCGACGTGGTCGTGATGGACCTGCGGATGCCGGTGCTCGACGGGGTCGCCGCGACCCGGCGGATCTGCGCGGCCGGCCCGACACCCCGGGTGCTGGTCCTGACCACGTTCGACACCGACGAGGAGGCGTTCGCGGCACTGCAGGCCGGGGCGAGCGGCTTCCTGCTCAAGAGCGTGCCGCCGGACGAGCTGCTGTCCGCGATCCGCGTCGTGGCCGGCGGCGAGGCCGTGGTGGCGCCCCGGGTGACCCGGCGGCTGCTCGACCGCTTCGCCGGGCGGCTCGGGCCGCAGAACTCGGACCCGGCGGCGGCGCCCGACCTGACCGACCGCGAGCAGGAGGTCCTGCTGCTGGTCGCGCAGGGGCTGTCCAACGCCGAGGTCGGCGGCCGGCTCCACGTCGCGGAGGCGACGGTCAAGACCCACGTCGGGCGCATCCTGGCCAAGCTGGGCCTGCGGGACCGGGTGCAGGCGGTGGTCTTCGCCTACGAGTCGGGCCTGGTGCGCCCCGGCCGCGATACCTGAGTCGCAGGCGTACGACCTGAGTCGTACGCGGCGAACCAGCATCACGGTGGACGCCCCGCCCCGCGGCGCTGCCTAGCGTCGGGATCACGGATCCTCGACGAACGGGAGCACCATCGTGCCAGCGCTGCAGGCGGCCGGACTCAGCAAGGTGTACGGCCACGGCGACACCGCCGTCACCGCGCTCGACGGCGTCGACGTCACCTTCGCGGAGGGCCGGTTCCACGCCATCATGGGCGCCTCCGGCTCCGGCAAGTCGACGCTGCTGCACTGCCTCGCCGGCCTCGACCGGCCCACGAGCGGCGCCGTGCGCATCGGCGACGCCGACCTCACGACGCTCAACGACGAGCGGCTGACCCGGCTGCGCCGCGACCACGTGGGCTTCGTGTTCCAGCGGTTCAACCTGCTGCCGGTGCTGACCGCGCGGGAGAACATCCTGCTGCCGCTGACGATCGCCGGGCGCCGGGCCGACCACGCGTGGTTCGAGCGGGTGGTGGCGGCCGTCGGGCTGGCCGACCGGCTCGGTCATCGCCCGTCGGAGCTGTCCGGCGGCCAGCAGCAGCGGGTCGCGGTCGCCCGGGCGCTGATCACCCGGCCGTGGGTGGTCTTCGCCGACGAGCCGACCGGCAACCTCGACTCCCGCTCCGGCGCCGAGGTCCTCGGCCTGCTGCGCGACGCCGTGGCCCTGCTCGGCCAGACGGTGGTGATGGTGACCCACGACCTGCACGCCGCCGCGCACTGCGACCGGGTCGCGTTCCTGCAGGACGGCCGGTACGCCGCCGCCGTCGAGGACCCCACCGCCGAGGCGATCGTCGCCACGCTGGCCCGCCTCGACCGGGCCCGGTGACCGCCGTGCTCCGGCTGACCCTGCGCACCGCCCGCGCCAACCTCACCCGCTCGCTGCTCTCGTCGCTGGCCGTGGTCCTCGGCGTCGCGTTCGTCTGCGGCAGCCTCATGTTCACCGACGGGCTCGCCGCCGCGATGACCGGCCGCGCCGCCGAGCAGTACCGCAACGTCGACGTCCAGGTCGAGCCGGACGGCACCGTCCGGGCCGACGAGTCCGCCGACCTGGCCGAACGCGTGCGGAAGGTCCCCGGCGTCCGCGCCGCCGAGGCCACCTGGCAGCTGTACTTCCTCGGCCTCGCCGCCGCCGACGGCCGGAAGATCCGCGGCGAGCACCGGGCCGTCAACGTCGCCGCCGACGAGCACCTGCGCTCCCTCGCGGCCGCCGAAGGCCGGCTTCCGTCCGCCCACGGCGAGGTCGCCCTCGACAAGGACACCGCCGCCCGCGAGCACCTGCGCATCGGCGACGGGGTGATGGTCAGCAACGTCGGCGGGGACGCCGCGACCTACACCGTCGTCGGCCTGACCACGGCGTCGAGGGGCCCGTTCGACAGCGACGGCGTCCTGCTCGTCCTGACGAGCGCCGACGTCGAGGCCCTGGCCGGCTACCCGTCGACCACCGTGATCGTCGACGCCGCCGACGGCGTGCCGGACGAGGAGCTCGCCGCCCGGATCTCCGCGGCCGTCGGCGTCCGGGCGACGGCGCACGATGAGCTGGTACACCAGGCGCAGAACGAGGCCGTGGGCAATGCGAACACGTTCCGCACCGGGCTGCTCGGCTTCGCGGTCATCGCCGTGGCCATGGCCGCGTTCGTCATCGCGAACACGTTCACCATCGTGCTCGCCCAGCGCACGCGGGAGATCGCCCTGCTGCGCCTGGTGGGCGCGACCCGCCGGCAGGTGTTCCGGTCCGTGGTGCTGGAGGCCGCGGTCATCGGGCTCGGCGGGTCCGGGCTCGGGCTCGCCCTCGGCGCGCTGGTCGCGTTCGGGCTTCCGGCGCTGGTCGAGGTCCGCGTCGACCCGCTGGTCTCGGTCAAGACGGTGCTCGTCGCGCTCGGCGTGGGCGTCGGGGTGACCGTGCTGGCGGCGCTGTTGCCGGCTCGGCGCGGTACGACTGTGGCTCCTGTCGCCGCGTTGTCCGACGCCGCCGTGCAGGTCGCCCGCCCGACCGGCCGGGTCCGCCGGGTCTTCGGGGTGCTCGCCGTGGCCGCCGGGCTCGCGGGCCTCGCCGCGGCGACGGCGGCCGGGCGCACCGAGGTGACGGTCGCCGGGACCCTGCTGACGATCGCCGGGTTTTTACTGCTGAGCCCAGTGGTGGTACCGGCTGTGGTGCGCCTCGCCGGCCGGCCGCTCGGCGCGCTCGGCGGGGCCACCGTCGCCCTCGCGCTGCGCAACGCCGTGCGCAACCCGCGCCGCATCGCGACCACCACCAACGCGCTCGTCGTCGGCGTGACCCTGGTCGGCACCTTCACGCTCATCGCCAAGAGCGCCGAGGCCCCGGCCGAACGCCGGGCCGATGCCAAGCTGCGCGCCCAGTTCCTGGTCACCGACTCCGCCGACTTCGGGTTCCTGCCGGCCGGGCTGCTCGACGCGCTGCAGCGGCAGCCGCAGCTCGGCGGATTCCGGCCCCGGTACGAGACCTACGACCAGGACGCGAGCCTGGAGGTGCACACCGGCGCGCCGCGGCCGGGCGCCGCGGACGTCACCGCCGATCTGGGGGTCGCGGCCGGCGGGACCGTCACCATCCACGGCCGCCCGTTCACCGTGGCGTCGGTCGTGTCCGGCACCCGCAGCGTGTGGCTGACGGCCGAGGACATCACCGCCGTGTTCGACGATCCGCGGCTGGCCGAGGTGCAGCTCGACCCGGCCGCCGGGGTGAGCAAGGCCGACGCCCGCGCCGCGATCGACCGCACCCTGAACGCGTTCCCGGCCGCGGTCGCATACGACCACGAGCAGTACGTCGAACGCCTCAACGCCCAGCTCAACCAGGGCCTCGAGGTCGTCACCGCCCTGCTCGCCATGGCCGTGGTCATCGCGCTCATCGGCGTGGCCAACACCCTCACCCTGTCCGTGGTCGAGCGCACCCGGGAGAACGCCCTGCTCCGCGCGGTCGGCCTGACCCGGCGCGAGCTGCGGCTGACCCTCGCGGCCGAGGCGCTCGTCCTCGCCCTCACCGGCACCCTGATCGGGGTCGCCGCGAGCGTCGCCATCGCCCTGTCGGTGCTCGGCGCCATCGAGATGCACGGCTCGGGACTGTCCCTGGTGATGCCCTGGGACCGGCTCGGCATCCTGCTCGGCGTGGCCGTGCTCGCCGCGCTGGCCGCCGCGGTCCTGCCGGCCCGCCGAGCCGCGCGCCAGCCGATCGCCGTAAGCCTGGCGGTCGAGGACTGACGAGGACTGAACGGAAAGTTTCAGGTCCATTCGCGCCTGTTGGGCCGCCCCCGCGCCCCACGCATTGACGCCGATCGTGCCAGCGGCAAACGATGCGCGAACGAACGTCGTCACGGAACGGAGTGTGACCCTGTGGGTCTCAGACGTATCAGGACGCGCGGGGCCGTCGGGGGCGCGGTGGCCCTGGCCGCCGTCGCGGCCGCCGCGCTCGTCGCCGTTACGCTCACCGCCGGCACCGCATCCGCCGGCACCGGCACCGGATACCTGCACACCAGCGGCAACAAGATCGTCGACTCGACCGGCGCGACCGTCCGGCTGACCGGCATCAACTGGTTCGGTATGGAGACCGACAACCACACCTTCCACGGGCTGTGGGCGGGCAAGCCGGCGAGCTGGACGCAGCAGATCGACCACATGGCGCAGCTCGGGTTCAACACGATCCGGGTGCCGTACACCGGCGACTCGCTGCGCTCGGGCGCGACCGCCACGAGCATCAACACCGACACCAACCCGGACCTCATCGGGCTGTCCCCGCTGCAGATCCTGGACAAGGTCGTCAATTACGCCGGGGGCAAGGGGATGCGCATCATCCTCGACCGCCACCGCCCGACCGCCTCCGGCCAGACCGCGCTCTGGTACAGCGGGACCGCGACCGAGGCCAGCGAGATCGCCGACTGGCAGATGCTGGCGACGCGGTACGCGAACAACCCGACGGTCGTCGGCGCGGACCTGTTCAACGAGCCGCACGCCGACGGGACCGAGCCCAACGGCACCGGCTCCTGCTGGGGCTGCGGCGACACCACAAAGGACTGGCGCCTGGCCGCCGAGCGCATCGGCAACGCGATCCTCGGCACCAACTCCAACTGGCTCATCTTCGTCGAGGGCGTCAGCTGCGACGGCAACGGCGGCTCGCCGAACCCGTACGACAACATCCCCGACGACCCGATGGCCTGCGACTGGTGGGGCGGCAACCTGTCGAAGGCGGGCACGTACCCGGTCCGGCTCAACGTCGCCAACCGGCTCGTGTATTCGGCCCACGACTACGGCATCTCGGTGTACGACCGCCAGCCGTGGTTCAAGGACTCGAACTTCCCGAACAACCTGCCCGACGTGTGGGACCACTTCTGGGGCTACCTGTACAAGCAGAACGTCGCCCCGATCCTCGTCGGCGAGTTCGGCAGCACCCTCGCCAACCCGCTGGACACCCAGTGGATGACGAAGCTGATGGCCTACATGGGCACCGGCACGAACGGCATGTCGTTCACGTACTGGTCCTGGAACCCGGACTCGGGCGACACCGGCGGCATCGTCGGCGACGACTGGAACACGGTCAACCAGGCCAAGATGAACATCATCGGCCCGTACCTCAACCCGCCCGCCGGGGGCGGCGGATCGACCGGCGGCCCCACCTCCAACCCGCCGACCAGCTCCCGCCCGCCGACGAGCTCGCAGCCGCCGACGAGCTCGCCGCCGCCCGCGACGGGGGCCTGCACCGCGACGTACACGGTCACGAGCCAGTGGCCGGGTTCGCCGGGCGGCTTCCAGGGCTCGGTGACGGTGAAGGCCGGCACCTCGGCCATCTCCAAGTGGACGGTCAAGTGGACGTTCGCCAACGGCCAGACCATCGGCCAGCTCTGGAACGGCACGCTGAGCACGTCCGGCTCCGCGGTGACGGTCACGAACGCGGCGTACAACGGCACGATCCCCGCGAACGGCTCGACCGAGTTCGGGTTCACGGGCACGTGGAGCGGTACGAACGCCGTCCCCACGCTGACCTGCACCGCCTGATCAACCCTCACGGGCCCGGTGCGGCCGACCCTCGCGGTCGGCCGCACCGGGTCCTCGCGGTGGCCGTCACCGTCGGCGCTACATCAGTTCGCGGTACCGGCCCAAGCGAACCTCCGCGGCGTTGAAGTCGTCGAGCACCGATTGCAGTCCCCGCCTGACAGCGGCGAGGTTGTCAGCGACGTGCTCGAGGCCGGCGGCCTGGTCCGCCGCATGCTTGAGCAGCGGCGCGGAGGTCTCGAGGTGACGCAAGCTCCGCCCCGCCGTCAGCAGCAGGCCGACCACGTCCGCATTCGGATACCGGCCCGAGAACGTCGACTCGGCCAGCCGCTCCACCAGGGGACGCAACACGTCGGCCGCCTCGGCGTCGATGGCGCCGAGACGGTCGACGGCATCCTGGATCTGGCTCGTGACCTCGGCGAAAGACCTTCCGATGAGCTCCTGCAGCCGATCCTCCGTGAGGCCTCGCAGACCGTGCAGTGCCGCCAGCCCAGGACCTTCGCGCTCGTCCTTCCACCGTTGCAGTTCCTCGATCGAAAAGTCGTCCGGGCGGATCTTGTCGACGATCTTGTGGTGGACGATGCACAGCAGGACGAGGTTGTCGAAGCTGCCGCGCTTCTCGTCGGTCAGGTTCGCCACATAGCGGCGGCCGCCGGCATTCGCGGCGCGAATGTGGACGATCTCGAAGTTGTTCACCGGGATGCCGTCAACGAACTTGGTGATTCGCTCGTCGCAGGTCGGCCAATAACACGTCCCCTGTGCGAGCACGGTCAGGGCCGGTACGACTCCGCGCCCGTAGTTGCGTTCATTGACCATGCCGGCTCCTCAAATTCTCCGATGCGGGCGTCGGTCATTGTCTGTCGCCTTGTAGGCACTCCCTGCCCCGGCATCGCCCGTCCGGCGATGCCGGGGCGCCGAGGTCAGCCGAACTTCCACTTCTGATATTTGCCGTTGTTGCACGGCATGATGTATTGCTCTCCGCCATAATTGTCCACGCATTTGCTGTGCTTGAACTGCCAGGTCATCTCGAACTGAGCGTACGAGCTTCCCTTGAGTCTCCACCAGCCCTTCGGGAGGTAGCCGT
The DNA here is from genome assembly GCF_040300725.1 of Dactylosporangium sp. NPDC000244. Taxonomy (NCBI): domain Bacteria; kingdom Bacillati; phylum Actinomycetota; class Actinomycetes; order Micromonosporales; family Micromonosporaceae; genus Dactylosporangium; species Dactylosporangium sp. NPDC000244. The sequence goes on along the minus strand of NZ_JBEPEH010000003.1, from coordinate 198,196 downwards.
CCAGCGGGTCCGGGTCGCTGCATTTGTCGGGCATGAGGAAGGAGCGACCTTTCCGCTCATCTTCATAGTAGGCGAGGGCAGTACCCGGTCCCGACGTTCTGGAATTTCACCACGTGGTACCTGTCGCTGGATTTCCCGACCACAGTGAGGCGAAACCTTTGGTCATCATTGGTCGCATCGCACGGTTGTGTCGACACGAACACCGGATCCCCTCTGCGGTGCATCTGTATGCAGCGCCCGGTCTGAGCGTTGCGCAGAACGTTGGGGTTGGCCGGCCCCGCGTGCGCCGCCACCGGCGCGGCCAGCGTTGCGGCGGTCAGCACCTCCATCGCGACGAGCGTTCGGGCCAGCCAGCGCCGCCGGGACGCCCCTCGCGGGCCGGCAGCCTTCTCCCGTGGAGCGTTCACAAGTTCTCCTCCGCACTCAGGCCGACAAGCGGCACACGCCGGTAGAACGGCCTGCCCGGCGGGGAGGTTCACGGCATCCGTGGCGCGACTTGTCAGGAACGCCAGCCACCGCGGCTGGTGATGATCGCGCCGGGCTGAGCTCGACGAGGTTGCCATAGCGGATGGTCCGCGAGTTCGACCGCGGACACCAGGCCCGGGTGTTGGCTCAACGGCCCGGAGAGATGCGCCGTCGTCAGTGCCGGACGCCGGTGCTGGCGGCCCGTTCCACTCGCGCGATCAGGCGGCTGTTGTGGGCGGCGTGCTGGAATCCGGGGGTGTGGTGGGTCCCGTTCGTGATGTCGCGGGCCAGGCTGGCGTAGACCTCGCCCACGTTGATGGACGCGCCCGTCCAGATCTCGGCGGCGGTGGGGCCGGTGCCGGTGGCGACGGGGCGGTCGGGTGCCGCGAAGTCCACATTGGACGAGAGTGTGAGGTCGCCGACCTGGACGCCCGCGGGGTGGTTGCCGGTCAGCTTCAGCCAGCCCTCCGATCCGCGGACCTCCAGGCAGAAGTGGGCATCGGGCACGGGCACGCCGGCCAGGATCTGTACCCCGGCCGGGGCGCCGGATGCGGTCTTGACGATGGCGTCGAGGTGGTCCGGGACCTCCCGGACGGACGTCGCACCGGTGTCCACCAGCTTCACCCGGGGCCAGAGGAGTTCGGTGCGCGCGTCGATCTCGGTGATGTCACCGAGGACCGCCTCGACCACATCCAGAACGTGCCCCGCCGCGATCGGCAGGAAGCCGGCCCCGGCCGCCGCCTTGTCGAAGTACTCGTAGGCGCTCGTCGACTCCGGGCCGTTGCCGAAGGTCGTCGCGGCGACCCGGGCCGAGAGCAGCCGACCGAGCCGGCCCTGGGCGATGATCTCCGCCGCGCGGCGTACCGAGGGGTTCAGCCGGCCCTGCAGGCCGATTGCCGTGTGCAGTGCACCGGCCGCGGCCGCCATCTCCTCCGTCTGCGCGAGGGTCGCGCCGAGCGGGGACTCCGAGTACACGGCTTTGTTCGCCGCGAGGGCCGCGAGCACGAGCTCGCGGTGCGCCGGGACCTTGACCGCGACGGTGACGAGGTCGATCGACGGATCGTGGATGAGCGCGAGGGGATCGGCGAACCAGCGCTCGGCGCCGAAGGTCTCGGCAGCGCGCCGGGCGCTGTCCTCGTGCCGGGTCGCCACGGCCGCGAGGGTGAACTGCGGTTGCGCCGCGAGCGCGGGGATGTGCGACGCCCCGGCCCAGCTCGCTTGTGTGTCGGCACCGATGATGCCGACGCGAATCGGATTGCTTGTCATGCTGTACTGCTCCGTTCTCAGCGGTCGATGGCGGTCATGTCGGCCTCGGCGTGGCGATCGCCGGACGCCGGTGTCAGGTTGTTCAGGCGCGTGATCTGTTCGGCGGTGAGCCGGATGTCGTCGGCGGCGCTGTTCTCCTCGAGCCGGTCGACGCGCCTGGTCCCCGGAATGGGCGCGATGCCGTCCCCCTGAGCGAGCAGCCAGGCCAGAGCGACCTGCGCAGGTGTCGCCTCGGCCTCGCCGGCGATCTCGTGCACCTCGTCGATGATGCGCAGGTTCCGGGTGAGGTTGTCGCCGGTGAACCGGGGGTTGGTACGGCGCCAGTCGCCGGCGTCCAGGCCGTCGAGGGAGCGGATTCGGCCCGTGAGGAAGCCGTGCCCGAGCGGCGAGTAGGGAACGAAGCCGATCCCCAGTTCCCGCAGCGTGGGCAGGACGTCGGCCTCGGGATCGCGGGTCCACAGCGAGTACTCGCTCTGGACGGCGGCCAACGGGTGAACCGCATGGGCCCGGCGGATCGTCGCGGCAGCCGCCTCCGACAGTCCGATGTGGCGTACCTTGCCGGCGGCCACCAGTTCGCTCAGCACTCCCACCGTCTCCTCGATGGGTGTGCCGGGGTCGACCCGGTGCTGGTAGTACAGGTCGATGCGGTCGGTTCCGAGCCGCCGCAGGGAGCCGTCGACGGACGCGCGGATGTTGGCGGGTGTACTGTCCGGGCCCGGCCGACCGGTGTGGGAGACGAGGCCGAACTTGGTCGCGATGACGACCTCGTCCCGCCTTGCCCTGACGGCGCGACCCACCAGTTCCTCGTTGGCATAGGGCCCGTACACCTCGGCGGTGTCCAGATGCGTGACGCCGAGATCCAGGGCGCGCTGCATGGTGCGCATCGACTCGCCCTCGTCGCGGCCCGCGCCGGTGTAGAACGCCGACATTCCCATGGCCCCGAGGCCGATGCGCGAGACCTCGAGCCCGCCCAGGCGTGTGACTCGCATGCTTGGTCCTCCTTCAGATCGACCGCCTGCGCCGCACGTCACCGCGCCGGCGTACAGGAAGGTCTCGAACTTGACGCGTCAACATCAAAGCACGCTCGAACTTGATGCGTCAACAACGTGCGATAGGGTGGGGAGCATGGCGAAGACGACAGCAGGAGCGAAGGACCCGAGTGCCGCCGCGAACGCGTCCGCGGCGTCGCGGTCCGCTGCACCGGTCACCGAAACGCGCTGGCTGAGTCGCGATGAGCTGGCGGCGTGGCTCGCGAACTCCGCGATCATGATCAGCCTGCCGGCCGCCCTGGACGCGCGGATGCAGCGCGAGGCGCACCTGACGTTCTTCGAGTACATGGTGCTCTCGGTGCTGTCCGAGGAGCCGGAACGCACGCTGCGGATGAGCGATCTGGCCACCCGGACATCGGCGTCGCTGTCGCGGCTCTCACATGTCGTCGGACGGCTGGAGGTACGCGGACTGCTCGAGCGGGCCCGAATTCCCGGCGCCGGCAGACGCACCGTCGCGAAGCTGACCGAGGCCGGCTACCAGGTGGTCGTGGCGGCGGCACCAGGGCACGTCGCAGCGGTCCGCGAATACCTGATCGACGGACTCGAACCCCGCGACCTGGCAGCACTGCGCCGCATCGGCACCGCGGTCAACGCCGCCATCAACCGCGGGAGTTCCGACATGGACGACAGCACGTGAGGGCCCAGCCCGCATTGAACGGCGCAGTGTTCAGCGCCGCCGCGTCTTGTCCTGGGGTTGGGTGCGGGTGTTGGTGGCGGCCCAGCTGGCAAGGAGGCGGAGGGCGTCGTGGGAGGGGGCGGCGGGTTCGGCGTGGTAGGCAGTCATGGTGAGGCCGGGGTCGGCGGGCATGGGCATGGCTTCGAAGCCGAGGCTGAGCGGGCCGACGACGGGGTGGTGGAAGTGTTTGACGCCGGTGTGGTGCAGCCGGACGTTGTGCGCGGCCCAGAGGGTTCGGAAGTCGTCGCTTCGGGTGGCCAGCTCGCCGACGAGGTCGGTAAGGGCCTTGTCGTAGGGGTCGCGACCGGCTTCGGTGCGCAGCAGCGCGACGGTGGTGTTGGCGGCGTCGTCCCAGTCGGGATAGAAGGTCCCGGCGGCGGGGTCGAGGAAGCAGAACCGGGCCAGGTTGACCGGCCGGTCCGGGCCGGTGAACGCCGGGCTGTACAGCGCTTGGCCGAGTGGGTTGATCGCGAGGATGTCGAGGCGGCCGTTGCGGACGAAGGCGGGGGCGTCGGTCATCGCGTCGAGCAGCCGCTGTACGGCGGGCCGGATCTGCTGCCGGGCCGGGCGGCGGCGGGTGCGCGGGGTGGTGTTGGCGGCGCGGGCGAGGTCGTGCAGGTGGGCGCGTTCAGCGTCGTCGAGCTGCAGCGCGCGGGCGATCGCTTCGAGGATGCCGTCGGAGACGCCGCTGAGGTTGCCGCGCTCGAGGCGGACGTAGTAGTCGGGGCTGACCCCGGCCAGCAGCGCGACCTCGGCCCGGCGGAGTCCGGGGACCCGGCGGGCGCCGCCGTACTGCGGCAGCCCGGCCCGTTCCGGCGTGAGCCGGGCCCGGCGGCTGGCCAGGAACTCGTGCACTTCGGCCCGGTTGTCCATGCCATCACCGTACGACCCCGGCACCGGGTGAAAAGGGGTGCTGGCATTACCTGCTTCGGCAAACCCTCCCGCCTGCCCGGAGCCGCCGCTTGTATGGGTGGCATGAGCGATGCGTCCCGAGCCGGCCGCTCAGGTCCGCTGACCCACGAAAGGACACCAGCGATCATGGCAGAGAACACCGCGCCGTCCGGCGCCCAGCGCATGTTCGGCGACTTCGCCCCGGCGCTCGTCGACTACACCGACAACGTCCTGTTCGGGCAGGTCTGGGAACGACCCGAGCTCGCCCCGCGGGACCGCAGCCTCATCACCGTGGCCAGCCTCCTCACCAGCGGCAGCACCGAACAGCTCACCTTCCACCTCGCCAAGGCCCGCGACAACGGCCTGACCGAGACCGAACTCATCGAGGCGATCACCCACCTCGCCTTCTACGCCGGCTGGCCCAAGGCCATGTCCGCGATGACCGTCGCCAAAAAGATCTTCCGAGGAGACACCTGATACGCGGTCCGATCAGGTGCCGGAGCCCCTTCCGGTTCGGACTCCGGCTTGAGCGGGTCACCGGGCCGCAGTCCCTGCTTGAGGATGTAGCTTTTGATCGTTCGCGGCGCGCGGCACGGCACTACCCGGGGCGCCGGAGACGGCGAGGCGTACTCGTTGCCGCTGCTCAGCTGAGGCCGGCCAGGCGGCGCAGCAGGGCGAGGGTGAAGGCCGCCGCCGCGTCGAGCGCGTCTGCCCGCAGCACCGGGTCGGTTCCGGCATCGAGCGCGCCGAGCACGATGAGCGAGAAGCCGCCGGCCGGTAGGGACCGCTCTTCGGACCGGGCCAGCACGGATCCGAGATGCACGGCCGGGCTGTGGGCGAAGTGGTCCGGAATCCAGTCGTCGGGCCGCATCGCTCTGGCCAGGGCGAGCAGCCCGGCGTCGGGCCGGTACGCCGGCCTTCCGACGACCTCGGAGGGGACCAGGACGTCGCCGGGGCGCACCGGTGGCAAGCCGCGGGCCACGCCGGCGAACAGCCGGTGACGCGCGTGCGGGACGCCGCTGGGCGGTGACGACGCAGGCGGCGGCTCGACCGCGACGAGCAGCGAGCCGATGCGCACGACGACGGCGGTGCCGCCCGGATGGTGGACCGTCTCGCGGTCACCGGGCAGCAGCCTCAGGAGGGCGGGCGCCGCGCTCACCACCGCGACGTCGACGGCACGCACGGGATCACTCTGCCACGCCGCCGAGAACCGCTACGCCTCCGGCATGTCCGCGAGGGCGGAGTCGGCGAGCATGAGCACCGCGAACTCGAGATCCCCCTCGAGGTCGGTGCCCACCTGGCGGAAGCCGCACCGTTCCAGGAGCTTCACGGAGGCGGTGTTGCCGATGAACGGGTCGGCGTAGAGCGGCCGGATCTGCTCGCGCCGCAGGAACTGGCGCAGGGCCGCCGTGCCGATGCCCCGTCCCCAGAAACGCTGGCCGAGCCAGTAGCCGATGAAGCGCCGATCCTCACGCCACCAGGCCATGAAGTTGCCGGCGACCTCGCCGCCGGCCACGACGATCTGGACGTGATTGGCGGGGTCGGCAAGCACCTTGGTGCGCCAGTGCGTCATGAACGGCTCCCGCTCGCGGGCGGGAAACTGCGCCCGGCGCACCGCCTCCTCCTCCCGCTGCTGCTCGTAGAGCACCTGGAGGTCGGCCTCGACCAGGTCACGCAACCGCACTTCGCTCATGGAGGACAGTGTGCCAGCCGAGGGTCCCCGGACGCGGGGACCCTCGGTCCGGTTACTGGCGCACCTGGCTCCAGGCCGGGGCGACCCCGGGCTCGAGGATGCGGGCGTCGGGCAGGCCGTCGAGGCCGGTCTCGGCCCCGCCCGGGGTGTAGACGACCACCAGCCGCAGCGGACGCCACGTGGTGTTGTAGGTCGAGTGGAGCGTGTTGGCCGGGATGTACACGGCGTCGCCCTCGCGGATCGGGAACGCCGGGCCGTCGCCGACGGTCTGCTCGCCCTCGCCGGAGATCACGTAGATGACCTCCTCCTCGTTCGGGTGCACGTGCGGCGCGTGGCCCTGCGCCGGGTAGACGATCACCTCGCCGGTGGTCAGCCCGGCGCCCTCGTCGAGGTGCGGGGTGACCAGCCACTTGATGGTGCCCCAGTCGAAGACGCGGGTCGGGTTCTCATCGGGGCGGCGGAAGGTCGTCATGCGGGCTCCTGATCGGTGGCGGTGATGTTCTTGAAGGCGACCATCTGGGCCTCGATGGCCCGCTCGGTGGGCAGGCGCTCGACCGAGGAGGCGCCGAAGAAGCCGACGATGCCGGTGGTGTTGGCGAGGATGTACCGGGCGTCGGCCGGCTCGGCGATGGGGCCGCCGTGGCAGAGCACGATGATGTCCGGGTTGACGGCCGTCGCGGCGTCGCGCATGGCCTGCACCCGTTCGGCCGACTCATCCAGGCTCAGCGCCGTCTGCGCGCCGATCGAGCCGCTGGTGGTCAGTCCCATGTGCGGCACGAGCACGTCGGCGCCGGCGTCGGCCATGGCCGCGGCCTGCTCCACGTCGAACACGTATGGCGCGGTGAGCAGGTCCCGCTCGCGGGCCAGCCGGACCATGTCGATCTCGAGCCGGAAGCTCATGCCGGTCTCTTCCAGGTTCTGCCGGAAGACCCCGTCGATCAGCCCCACGGTCGGGAAGTTCTGCACCCCGGCGAAGCCGAGGGCCTTGAGCTCGTCGAGGAAGCGGCCCATCACCCGGAAGGGGTCGGTGCCGTTGACGCCGGCCAGGACCGGGGTGTCCCGCACGATCGGCAGCACCTCGCGGCTCATGTCCACGACGATCTGGTTGGCATCGCCGTAGGCGAGCAGGCCGCTGAGCGAGCCGCGGCCGGCCATCCGGTAGCGGCCCGAGTTGTAGATGATGATCAGGTCGGCCCCGCCGGCCTCGGCGGCCTTGGCGGAGATGCCGGTGCCGGCGCCCGCACCGATCACCGGTTTGCCGGCCGCAATGGTGGCCCGGAGCCGGGCCAGCGCGGTGGTTCGGTCCATGCTCAACTCACCGCCGCCGAGTGCCGGGCCGCGATGAGCGCGTGCAGCCGGTCGGCGGCCGCGACGGCGAACTGCGGATCGTTGATGTGCAACGGCGAATCGACGACCTCGACGCCGCTCGGCGCGACCGCGGCGAGCGCGGCCTCGAACAGTACCGTCGATGCCTCGGGATTGTGAAATGGCATGCCGGGTGCGTCCAGCGCGGAAACCCCGCCGCGCGGCACCGCGAGCACGGTCGGGCCGGCGGCGTTCGCGAGCTTGCCGCCGATCCGGCGCCCGAGCTCGGCGTTCTCCTCCGGGGTGGTGCGCATCAGGGTGACGGTCGGGTTGTGCACGAAGAACTGCCGATCGGCGAATTTCGGGGGTACGGTCTCCGCCGGCCCGAAGTTCACCATGTCCACCGCGCCGAGGCTGACCACCTGGGGTATCCCGGCCGCACCGGCGGCGGTGAGCCGGTCCGGCCCGGCCGTGAGGACGCCGCCGACGAGGTCGTCGGCGAGCTCCGTGGTCGTCAGGTCGAGCACCCCGGCGAGCAGGCCGGACCGGGCGAGGCCCTCCAGTGCCCGGCCGCCGGAGCCGGTGGCGTGGAACACCAGCACCTCGTAGCCGAGCTCCTCCAGCCGCGCCCGGGCGGCCTCGACGGCGGGCGTGGTGACGCCGAACATCGACGCGGCGATCAGCGGACGGTCGCCGGCGACCGGCGTCCGCCGCGCGTAGGCCGTTGCCATGCCGGCGATCCCGGCGGCGGCGTTGCCGAGCATGGCGCGGGAGATCTGGTTGATGCCGGAGATGTCCACGACGCTGTACATCATGGTCACGTCGGCGGCGCCAACGTACGGCGACACGTCGCCGGCCGCCATCGTGGACACGATGAGCTTCGGCAGGCCGATGGGCAGGTCCCGCACGGCCCGGGCGGCGATCGAGGAGCCGCCGCTGCCGCCGAGGGCGAGTACGCCGTGCACGGCGCCCCGGGCGACGAGCGGGCCGAGGACGGCGGCCGCCCCCTCCCCCATCGCGGTGACCGCGACGCCGCGGTCATTGCCGTCGCGCAGCGCGGCGATGCTGGTGCCGGCGGCGGCCGCCACCTCGTCCTGCCCGATCACGACCGGCGGCGCCCCGGGCGTCAGCGGCGCCGGCAGGCCGACGGGCGGGCGGATTCCGACGTCGAGCACGAGCACGCCCACGCCGTGTTCGGCCAGCCGCTCGGCCACCCATTCGTATTCGGCGCCCTTGGTGTCGAGCGTGCCGACCAGGGCGACGGTCGGCTTGTCGGCGGTTTCGGTCATGTCCGGGCCTGGGGTGTCGGCGGTATGAAGAGGGTCACTCGCCCATCCTGGATCCCGTTTTGAAACGTGTCAACCATCGGCGGCGGCCCTCAGAACTCGGTCGCCATCGGGCGGCCGGCCAGGAACGCGATCATCTGCAGGACCAGGAAGTTCCAGTTCTGGAAATTCCGCGTCATGATCGGTTCGCCGCTGTCCGGGTGGTAGAACTCGTGCAGGCAGCCGTTGGTCTCCAGATCGTGGCCGAACAGCCGGACCGTCTTCTCGGCCAGGTCGCGGGCATCCTCCGTGAAGCCGTACTTCACCAGCCCCCGGAACACCATGTAGTTGCTGATGCCCCAGACCGGGCCGAGCCAGTTCGACGGGTTGTTGGACGCCCGCAGGTCGTACATCTTCTCGAGCCGCGACAGCGACCGGATGCCGTAGCTCGCGGCGAACGTTCGGGGGTCGCGGATCCGCTCGACCATCCGCTCCGCCTGTTCCCGGGACGCGAATCCGGCCCACATCGGCAGGAAGCTCGACCAGCTGTCGATCCGCAGCAGCAGTGACGACCAGGCCCGCGGCGCTCCACTGTGGAGCCAGTCGGCGGGGTCGACGGGGCGCAGCGCGAGGTCGGCGCTGTAGAAGGTGCCGTCGCGCTCGTCCCAGCAGTGCAGGTTGATCGCATCGGCGAGGTCCTGGGCACGGCGCCTCCACCGCACCGACTCCTTCACCTCGCCGAGCCGCTCCAGCAGTTCGCCGTACGCCAGCAGCTCGCGGTACATGAGGCTGTTGAGATAGATGGCGGCGGTGCTCCTCGCCGGGCGGTAGTACACCGACGGGTCGTTGTCGACGCCGACCGCGAAGTCGGTCTGCCAGTACAGGAGGCCGGTATCGGCGTGGAGGTGGCGGGTGAGGTACCCGGTGAGGAACGCCTCGAGCTTGCCGAGGTGCGGGCGCAGCCACTCGGCGTCCCCGCGCCGGCGGGCCAGGAGGGCGGCGTGCTGTACCAACACCGGCTTGTGGGTGTTCTGCTGGCGGGCGTACTCCTCGTCGCCGCCGAAGTCGCCGTGCCGGAGGCTGCCCTCGGGGTTGAGCTGGATCGGCACGACGCCGTCGGAGCTGTGGTCGAGGAAGTTGAGGATGCTGCCCTCCTCGTACTGCGCGTACCGGCCGGGCTGCCCGGTCTCGAGCTCGACCTGGGCGAGCACGACGCTCACCCACCAGGAGTCCCAGTCCCACAGGTGGCCGCTGTAGTACGGCGAGTCCGGGCTGCTCGGGACGAGGAAGGGATGCCGGAGGATGCCCACCGGCTCACGCGTCATCTCGCCGCTCTTCGCGAGGATGTGCGCGCTCAGCATTTCCGCGTAGCGGTCGATCATCGTGTTCCTTCCATCGGGAGCATGGCCCCGGGGTTCAGGATGCCGAGCGGGTCCAGGGCCCGCTTCACCCGGTGGGTCAGGGCGAGGGCGCCGGCCCCGAGGTACTCCGGCAGCCAGGGCCGCTTCAGCCGCCCGACGCCGTGCTCGCCGGTGATGGTGCCGCCGAGGGCGAGCGCGAGGTCCATCACCGCCGCGAACGCCCGCTCGGCGCGGGCCGCGTGGGCGGGGTCGCCGCCGTCGTAGACGATCACCGGATGGGTGTTGCCGTCGCCCGCGTGGGCCACCAGTGCGATGGTCACGTCGTGGGCGGCCGCGATCGCCTCGATTCCGCTCACCAGCCGCGGCAGGTCGGGCAGGGCGACGCCGACGTCCTCCAGCAGGAGCTCACCGCGGCGCTCCAGCGCCGGGAAGGCCAGCCGCCGGGCGGCGGCGAAGGCCTCGCCCTCGGCGGGGTCGTCGGTCGTGAAGATCTCCGTCGCCGCCTGGTCGGCGCACGCGGCCTCCATCGCGGCGATCTCCTCGGCGGCGGCGCGGCCGGGCGCGTCGCTGCAGGCCAGCAGCAGCGCGCGGGCGGTCCGGTCCAGGCCCATGGCCGTGTGGTCCTCGACGGCGTTGATGGCGGTCCGGTCCATGAGCTCGAGCATCGCCGGGCGCAGTCGCGCGGTGATGCCGAGCACGGCGGCGGCCGCCGCCTCGACCGTCGGGAACGTCGCGACGAGCGTCGACGCGGGCGGCGGGGCCGGCAGCAGGCGCAGGGTCAGCTCCGTGATCACCCCGAGAATGCCCTCCGAGCCGACGAAGAGCTTGGTGAGCGACAGCCCGGCGGCGTCCTTCAGGCGGGGGCCGCCGAGCCGCACCGCGGTGCCGTCGGCCAGCACGACCTCCAGGCCCAGCACGTAGTCGGCGGTGACGCCGTACTTCACGCAGCACAGCCCGCCCGCGTTGGTGGCCGCGTTGCCGCCGATCGAGCACGACTCGAACGAGGACGGGTCGGGCGGGTACCACAGCCCGGCCGCGGCGGCCGCCCGCTTCACGTCGGCGTTCAGCGCGCCCGGCTGGGCCACGGCCACCCGGGCCACCGGGTCGACGGCGACGGCCCGCATCCGCTCCAGCGACAGGACCAGCCCGCCGTCCACCGCCGTGGCCCCGCCCGACAGGCCGGTGCCCGCGCCGCGTGGCACGACCGGGACGCGCGCGGCCGTGGCCCAGCGCAGGACCGACTGGACGTCTTGCGTGCCGGCCGGGCGCACGACCGCGAGGGGCCTTCCGGCCGAACGGTCCCGGGCCCAGTCCTGGCGGTACCGCTCCATGACGTCCGGGTCGACGATGACCGCGCCCTCGGGCAGCGACCGGGCGAGCGCCGATAGATCTGCGGTGTCCACTGTGGATCAGATCAGCTCGAGGGCCGCGACGGTGAGGAAGTCGGCGAGCTCCTCGTCGAGCACGAGCCGTTCGACGACGGCGACCGCCTGATCGACCTTTGCGGCGGTACCGCCGGCGAGCTCGGCCCGGGCCGCCGCCGCCTCCTGCGCGATGCAGTCGCGCACCAGCTCGGCCGTCACCGGCCGGCCGTCGCTCAGCACCACGGTGTTGCGCCGCCACTGCCAGACCTGGGACCGGGCGATCTCGGCGGTCGCGGCGTCCTCCATGAGGTTGTAGATGGCCACCGCGCCGTTGCCCGCGAGCCAGGTCGCGAGGTACCGCAGCGCCACGGAGATGTCGTTGCGCAGGCCCGCCTCGGTGGCCTCGGCCCCGGTCCCGGCGATGGTCACGAGCTCGGCCGGCTTGACGTCCACATCGGGGCGCTGCCGGTCGAGCTGGTTGTCGCGGTCGCCGAGCACGGCCGCGAACTCCGCGGCGCACAGCGGCACCAGGTCCGGGTGGGCGACCCAGGAGCCGTCGAACCCGTCGCCCGCCTCGCGCCGCTTGTCGTCGCGGACCTTCGTGAGCGCCGTCGCGTTGACCGCCTCGTCGCGGCGGCTCGGGATGAAGGCGGCCATGCCACCGATCGCCATCGCGCCCCGCCGGTGGCAGGTCGAGACGAGCAGCTCCGTGTAGGCCCGCATGAACGGGGCCGTCATCGTGACCGCGTTGCGGTCCGGCAGCACGTATTCGGCCCCCGAGTCCTTGAACACCTTGATCATGCTGAACAGGTAGTCCCAGCGGCCGGCGTTCAGACCCGCGATGTACTCCCGCAGCTCGTAGAGGATCTCCTCCATCTCGAACGCCGCCGGCAGCGTCTCGATGAGCACGGTGGCCCGGACGGTCCCGGCGGTCACGCCGAGCGCCTCCTCGGCGTGGCGGAAGACGTCGGCCCAGAGGCGGGCCTCGTCCGCGCTCTCCAGCTTGGGCAGGTAGAAGAACGGCCCGTCGCCCCGCTCGGCCAGCACGTGCGCGTTGTGGAAGAAGAACAGGCCGAAATCCACGAGCGCACCGGCGGCGGGCCGGCCGTCGACCTGGACGTGCCGCTCGTCGAGGTGCCAGCCGCGGGGCCGCACGACGATGACGGGCAGCCGTCCGGCCTCGTCCTGGCGCAGCGCGTACTCGCGCCCGTCCGGCGCGCGGAAGGCGATCGTCCGCCGGACCGCGTCGCGCAGGTTGACCTGGCCGCTCACCACGTTGTCCCAGTGCGGGGTGTTCGCGTCCTCGAGGTCGGCCAGCCACACGTCGGCACCGGAGTTGAGCGCGTTGATCGCCATCTTCCGCTCGGTCGGCCCGGTGATCTCCACCCGCCGGCGGCGCAGGGCGGGCGGGATCGGCGCGACCCGCCAGCTCGGGTCGTCGCGGATGGCCTGTGTGTCGGCGCGCCATCGGGCCCCGTCGCGGCCGGCCGCAGCGATCCTCTGCCGGCGCGCGGGGCGCTCGGCCAGCAGCGCCGTCCGGCGCTCGCCGAAGGTCCGCTGCAGCCCCGCGACGAACTCGAGGGCCTCGGCGGTCAGGACCGATTCGCTTCCCGCGACGTCGCCGGCCGTGGTCTGCAACCCTGCCATGTGGCTCTTCCTTTGCTGTTGTGTGACCGCTCGCGGGGCGCTTCGTGCGGTTGCCTCATCGGGCCGCTCGGCGCGCATCCGTCGTGGTGGTCCGGATTCGGTAGAGGCTTGTCGAGGCGGTGATGTACAGCGTCCGGGCGTCATCGCCGCCGAAGCACAGGTTCGCCACCTTCTCGGGCACCGGCACCACGGCCAGCCGCTCGCCGGACGGCGTGAACACCTGCACCGAGTCGGCGCTGGAGCTCCAGATGCGGCCCTCCACGTCCACCCGCAGACCGTCGGTCGCGCCCGGGCGCACCTCGACCAGGTCCCGGCCGCCGGTGCAACGGGTGCCGCCGACGACGTCATAGGCGCGGATGCCGCCAGGGGCGCCGGGGACCTGCAGGTAGCCGGTGTCGGCCACGTACAGGATCGATTCGTCGGGCGAGAACGCGAGACCGTTGGGGTGCACCATGTCGGTGACGACCGGCTCGATCGTGCCCGCGGCCTCGTCGAAGCGGAAGACGAAGCAGCCGCCGTACTCCGGCCGGCCCGGATGACCCTCGCGCCCGCTCTCGTGGATGCCGTACGGCGGGTCGGTGAACCAGATCGCGCCGTCGCTCGCCACCACGACGTCGTTGGGCGAGTTGAACCGGCCGCCGGCCCAGCGGTCGACGAGCGTCCGCGGGCCGTCATCCGACTCCCGCTCGACCGCCCGCCGGCCGTGGCTGCACTGCACGACGCGGCCCTGGAGGTCGAGGGTCCGCCCGTTGGGGAATTCGGCCTCGGCCCGGAAGACGCTTGTGGCGCCGGTCGCCTCGTCGTACTCGAGGATGCGGTTCGCGGGAATGTCGCTCCAGCGCAGCCGGCGCGGCGACGGCAGCCAGACGGGACCCTCGCTCCAGGTGGCCCCGGTGAACAGGCGTTCGAGGACCGCATCTGGCGGGAAAAGGTCCGTCACGTTGGTGACCGTACAGGCCGTTGATACGTTTTAAAAGCCACTCGCCCGAGATTTTGACACGTTTCATTCGGGCCGGCCGACCGGCGGCGTCAGCGGGCCGGGGACTCCGCGGTGCTCGCATCGGCCAGCAGCCGCCGGCCCGCGGTGACCATGTGCACCGCCATCGCCGACGCGGCCATGTCGCCGTTGCCGGCCACGATCGCGTCGTGCACCGCGACATGCTCGGCGATGGCGAGATCGATCTGCTCGGGCTCGTGCACCGCCCGGTCCACCCACACGCGCAGCAACGAGCGGATGATCCGGAGCAGGTCCATCAGCGTCGCGTTGCCGGTCGCGTCGGCCAGCTCCTGGTGGAAGCGCTGATCCGCCTCGACGAAGGCCGGAACGTCCGCCCGCGACGAACGCATCCGCTCCAGATGGGCACCGAGCCGGGCGACACTCTCCGGGCTCATCCGCTCGGCGGCCAGCCGGGCCGCGTAGATCTCGAGCGCCCCGCGCAGCTCGACCAGGTCCTCGGTGCTGCGCCGCCCGATCAGCATGCCCCAGCTGAGGCTCTGCGGCAGCAGCTCACTGGTGCTGCCGCGCAGGAACGTACCGGCCCCCGCGCGCACCTCGACGATGCCGAGGATCTCGAGGGCGGCGAGGGCCTCGCGGACCGCCGACCGGCCAACGCCCAGCGTCGCCGCGAGTTGCCGTTCGGGCGGCAGGCGGGTGCCGGGCTCCAGGCTGCCGCCGGTGAACAGGTCGAGCAGGCTCGTCGCCACCGCGGACACCGCGCTCCCCGACGGCAGCGTGCCGAGTGCGGCACCGATCTCCGCCGAGCGGTCATCGCGGTACGCGGGCATCCCAACACGATAGCCGAGTGCGGAACGGCACCGATCAGCCCTTCCCAAAACCGGTCAACCGGTTGCTATGATCAGGCCCACCCCTGCTTGAGGAGGGTCCGTGACCCTGCTGTTCAACGATCCGGCCGACTTCGCCGACGAGATGACGGACGGCTTCGCCGCGGCCTACGCCCGGTTCGTCCACCGCGTCCCCGGCGGCGTGGTCCGCCGCGAAGGCACCGCCACCGGTGAGGTGGCGCTCGTCGTCGGCGGCGGCTCCGGGCACTACCCGGCGTTCGCGGGCCTCGTCGGCCCCGGCCTGGCCCACGGCGCCGCCATGGGCGACCTGTTCGCCTCGCCGTCCGCCGCCCGCGTGCGTTCGGTCGCGCAGGCCGCCGACGGCGGCGCCGGCATCCTGTTCTGCTACGGCAACTACGCGGGCGACGTCCTGAACTTCACCGAGGCCCAGGAGCGGCTGCGGGCCGACGGGGTCGACGTCCGGACCGTGCTCGTCACCGACGACGTCTCCAGCGCGCCGCCCGAATCATCCGAGCGCCGCCGCGGCATCGCCGGCGATCTGGCCGTGTTCAAACTGGCCGGCGCGGCCGCGGCCCGGGGCGACTCGCTCGACGACGTGGAGCGGGTCGCCCGGCGGGCCAACGATCGCACCCGCACCCTCGGGGTCGCGTTCTCCGGCTGCACGCTGCCCGGCGCATCCGCGCCGCTGTTCCGGGTCCCCGCGGGCCGGATGGCGGTCGGCATGGGCATCCACGGCGAGCCCGGGATCTCCGACGACGGCCTGCCGACCGCCGACGAGCTGGCCGCCCTGTTCGTGGACCGCCTCCTCCAGGAACTGCCCGACGACGTCGCCGCACCGGAGGGCGGGCGGGTGGCCGTGATCCTCAACGGTCTCGGCTCGGTCAAATACGAAGAGCTTTTCGTGGTGTACCGCGAAATCGCCCGCCGCCTCGCCACAGCCGGAGTGACGGCCGTCGACCCCGATGTCGGCGAGTTCTGCACGAGCTTCGACATGGCCGGCGCCTCGCTCACGCTGACCTGGCTCGACGACGAACTCGAGGAGCTCTGGCGGGCCCCCGCGGACACGCCCGCCTACCGCAAGGCCCCGAACGCGCTGACCCGGCGGGAACACGCGCCGGCCGGTGCGACGACCGCCGAGCCGGCCGCCGCCGGACCCGGGCCGGGGTCCGAGGCGTCGCGCGCGGCCGCCGCGACCGCCCGCACGGTGCTCGACGCCGTCGCCGCGGCGCTGGACGGCGCGGCCGACGAACTGGGCCGTCTCGACGCGGTCGCCGGCGACGGCGACCACGGCATCGGCATGCGCCGGGGGTCGCTGGCCGCGGCCGCGGCGGCCCGCGCCGCCCACGCTCGGGACCTGGGTTGCGGGGCGGTCCTGGTCGTGGCCGGTGACGCCTGGGCGGACAAGGGCGGCGGAACCTCGGGAGCGCTCTGGGGCACCGCACTGCGCGCCGCCGGCCACCGCCTGGGCGACGTGGACGCGCCGACGCCGGGCGCAATGGCCGCGGCGGTCGCCGACGCACTTGCCGCCGTGCGGCGCCAAGGCGGCGCGGCTCCGGGCGACAAGACGCTCGTCGACGCCTTCGCGCCGTTCGCGGAAGAACTGTCCCGCGGTGTCGGCGGCGGCTCGCTCGCGGCGGCCTGGCGCGCGGCGGCCCGCGCGGCCACCGCCGCGGCCGACGCCACCGCGGACCTGCTGCCACGGCTCGGCCGCGCCCGGCCGCACGCCGAACGCAGCCTCGGCACCCCCGACCCGGGTGCGCGGTCCTTCGCCATCGCCATGACGGCCGCCGCCGATCGCCTGACGCAACTCGAGGAGACATCGTGACCGATCGCCTGCGGATCGTCGTCGGCGGCGACGACGCCGGATACCGCTACAAGGAGCTGCTCAAAGCCGACCTCGAGGCGAGCGACCTCGTCGCCTCCGTCGTCGACGTCGGGGTGGGGTCCGACGGCCACACGCCGTACCCGCGCGTCGCCATCGAGGCCGCCGAGATGATCGCCCGCGGCGAGGCCGACCGGGCCCTGCTGGTCTGCGGTACCGGGCTCGGCGTGGCGATCTCGGCCAACAAGGTGCCCGGGATCCGGGCCGTGACGGCGCACGACAGCTTCTCCGTCGAGCGATCCGTGCTGAGCAACGACGCCCAGGTGCTGTGCCTGGGCCAGCGGGTCATCGGCATCGAGCTGGCCCGTCGGCTCGTCCGCGAGTGGCTCGGGTACCGCTTCGACCCCACCAGCGCGAGCTCCGACAAGCTCGCCGTGCTGGGCCGGTACGAGATGAAGGAAGCCTCTTGATCGTCGGGGTGAGCCTGAAGATGTACTTCGGGCTGCGCGCCGCCCACGACTGGTGCCGGGCCGTGGCCGCGCTGGCCGCGGACCGGCCGGAGCTCGAGGACGGGCGCACGGTGCTGTTCGTCGCGCCCAGTCACCTGGCCATCCCGGGCGCCGCCGCGGCATTTGCGGGCACCCCGGTCCGGTTGGCCGCCCAGGACGTGGCGGCCGCCGAGCCGGGGCCGTACACGGGCGAGGTCAGCGCGGCCGAGCTCGCCGAGGCCGGCGTCGCCGTGGTCGAGATCGGGCACGCTGAACGGCGCCGGCTGTACGGCGAGACCGACGAGACGGTGGCCGCCAAGGTCGCGGTCGCCGCCCGGCACGGCCTCACCGCGCTGATCTGCGTCGGCGCGCGGCCGGACGAGGACGCGGCGGCCGTCGCCGAGGCCCAGCTCCGCGCGGCCTTGCCACAGGCACCCGCCGGACCGGTGTGGGTCGCCTACGAGCCGCTCGCGTCCATCGGCGCCGCGCGGCCCGCGCCGGCCGCCGAGATCACGTCGGTGACCCGGCACCTGCGCCAGGTGCTCGCCGAGGTGGCCCCGGGCGGGGCCGTGCTCTACGGCGGCAGCGCCGGCCCGGGCCTGCTCGGCGAGCTCGGCGACGGCGTGGACGGCCTGTTCCTCGGCCGCTTCGCCCACGATCCCGCGAACCTGGCGAAGGTCTTGGACGAGGCATCGGAGGGACGGGCATGATCGGGCTCGGCACCTACGCGTTCTTCTGGCAGCTGTCCGACCGGATGCCGCGGCCGCTCACGCTCGCCCAGGCCCTGGAGCGCACGGCGGCCCAGGGCGTCGGCATGTTTCAGATCTGCGACTACCCGAAGATCCTCACGGTCGGCCAGGGCGAGCTGCGCGACCTGCGCCGCCGCGCGGACGACCTCGGCCTGCGGCTCGAGCTGGGCACCCGCGGCACGACGACCGACCACCTGACCGCGTTCCTGCGCCTCGCCGACGTCCTCGAGGCCGCGGTCGTGCGCACGATGCTCAACCCGGTGGGCGACGACGCGCCGCTGGAGGAGTCCGAGGGGCGGCTGCGGGCCGTACTGCCGGACTACGACCGGGCCGGGGTGACGATCGCGCTGGAGACCTACGAGCGGGTACCCGTGCGGAATCTGCGGAGGCTCGTCGAGGCGGTCGGCTCGGACCGGCTCGGCATCTGCCTGGACCCGGGCAACGGTGTCGCCGCGCTCGACCTGCCCCGCGACACCGTCGAGCGGTGCGCGCCGTACGTCAAGGACGTCCACGTCAAGGACTTCGCGTTCACCCGCAGCGAGGGCTGGGTCGGGTTCCAGTACACCGGCACCCCGCTCGGCACCGGGCTGCTGGACTACGCGCACCTCGAGCGCGCGGTGCGGCCCGAGCCCAACGGCATCTCCCAGATCGTCGAGCACTGGCTGCCCTGGCAGGGCGACCCCGCGGCGACCGCGGCCGAAGAGCAGCGGTGGACGGCCGTCGCACTCGAATACCTCCGCGACTATCAGAAGGAGCACGACCATGAGTGACACCGAGGCGCTGAAGATCGCGGTGATCGGGGCGGGCGGGAAGATGGGGATGCGGGTCTCCGACAACCTCGTCAAGACGGCCCACCAGGTGTGGTACAGCGAGAACTCGCCCGCCGGGCGGGACCGCGTGACGGCGGCCGGCCGCACCCTCACCGACTCCCCCGCCGCCGTCGCCGATGCCGACGTCGTGATCCTGGCCGTGCCCGACCTGGCGCTGGAGTCGGTGTCGGCCGAGCTGGTCGCGCTGATGAAGCCGGGCGGCGTCGTGCTCACGCTCGACCCGGCGGCCGCCTACGCCGGCCTGCTCGCCCGCCGCGACGAGGTCGTCCAGGCGGTCACGCACCCGTGCCACCCCTCGGTCTTCGTGGAGCGCCACACGCCCGAGGAGTACGCGGACACGTTCGGCGGCATCGCGGCCCTCCAGGACGCGATCGCCGCCGTCGAGTCGGACGACCCTGCCGTCAAGGACCGGGTGGAGACCGTGGTGCGGGCCATCTTCGCCCCGGTCGGCGACGTGCACTGGGTGACGGTCAAGCAGCTCGCCCAGCTGGAGCCCACCCTGGTCGAGACCATCGCCTGCATGGTCGGCTCGCTGCTGAAGGAGGCGCTGGACGAGACCGTGAAGCTCGGCGTCCCGGAGCCGGCGGCCCGGGCGATCCTGCTCGGGCACACCCAGGTCGCGCTGGCGAACACGCTGAAGGGTGACAACCCGTTCAGCGACGCCTGCCTCATCGCGATGGACTACGGCCGCGAGTCGATCCTGCGCGACGACTGGAAGAAGGTCTTCCGCGACGACGAGCTCGACCACGTGCTGGCCCGCATGCTGCACCTGAAGGAGATCGCCCGATAAGCGACGGCCGAGCGGCCCGGATCAGGCGGGAACCGGGCCGCTCGTGCTGGCACGGATGACGAGCTCGGGCGTGAAGACCTCGTGGTCTACCGCACCCGACTCGATGTTCTTCAGGAGCAGGTCCACCGCCACCGAGCCGAAGTCCTCGTGCGGGGTGCGGATCGAGGAGAGCGGGACGATCGACGACTCGGCATATTCGATGTCGTCGTAGCCGATGACGGCGATGTCCTCCGGGATCCGCAGGCCGGCCATGACGAAGGCGTGCATGATGCCGATGGCGAGCAGGTCGTTGACCGCGAACACGGCATCGGGCCGCAGCGCCGGGTCGCGGGCCACGATGCGGTGCCCGACGGCCCGCCCGGCCCGGATCGTGCGCTCGGCGATGTCGACCACCTCCAGGGTGGCCGTCCCGGCCTCCCGCACCGCGAGGCTCGCCCCCTGCAGCCGCCCGGCGACCTGCTGGATCGACAGCGGCCCGCCGACGAAGGCCAGGCGCCGGCGCCCGAGCGACAGCAGGTGCTCCCCCGCGAGCCGCCCGCCGACGACCTCGTCCACCGAGACCGACGGCTGCTGCTCGGAAACGGCGCGGCCGCCGATCAGCACGTTGGGCGTGCCGCGCCGGCGCACCTCCGCCAGCCGGTCCTCCAGCCGCTCGAACGACGCCACCAGCATGCCGCGCACCCGGTAGCGCTCGAACAGCCCGATGTACTGGTCCTCCCGCTCGCGGTTGCCGTGCGCGTTGACCACGAACACCGCCAGCCCGTGCTCCGCCGCCCGTGCCTCCACGCCCTCGACGAGGGTGAAGAAGAACGGGTTGCTGAAGTCGGGCGCGATGTATGCGATGGCGTTGCTCTCGCCGAGGCGCAGCTGGCGGCCGACGATGTTGGGGACGAACCCGAGCTCCTGGATGGCCCGGCGGATGCGCTCGGCCTTCTCCTCCGACACCCGCTCCGGATGGTTGAGGAAGTGCGACACCGTGCCCAGCGCGACCCCCGCGTGCTGCGCCACCTCGCGAATGCCGGCCTTGTTCCCCGCGCCGTTGCCTCGTTCACTCACTGTCGGACTACTCCACAACGTCTCACGCGGAACTGGGCTCGCGCGGCACCAGCCGGTAGCGCGGGCGCACCCCGGCGAGGACACGCTCGACATCGTCCACCATATATTCGAAGAACCTCGGCTCCGCGGCGTCCGTCACGCCGGCGATGTGCGGGCTCAGGAACACGTTAGGCATTGTGCGCAGCGGCGAGTCGGTCGGCAAGGGCTCGGGCTCGACGACGTCGAGGCAGGCGATGATGTCGCCCCGGCGCAGCCGGTCCACCAAGGCTTCAGTATGCACCACCGCGCCGCGCGATACGTTGACGAACACCGCCCCGGGACGCAGCCGGGCGATCTGCTCCGGCCCGACCAGGCCCGCCGTCGCCTGCGTCAGCGGCACGAGGCAGATGACGACGTCGGAGCGCTCGAGCACGTTGTCCAGGCTCGTCAGGTCGATGTCGTAGGCGTTGGCGAGCACGTCCGGGGTGCCCGGGTCGTGGGCGAGCACCCGCACGTGGAACGGCCGGAGCAGCTCCAGCAGCCGGCGGCCGATGTTGCCGAGGGCGATGAGGCCGACCGTCTTGCCGGTGAGCTCGCCGCGCAGGTAGCCGGGGTCCTCCAGGAACACGGTCCGGTCGGGCCAGAGCAGCTCCCCCGCGATCAGCCGGCGGAACAGCGCGCCGGCGTTGCGCAGGCCGATCATCGCCAGCGCGAGGGCCCACTCGGCGACCGGGTCCGACGAGCCGTTGGTCGTGTCGGACACCACGATCCCGCGGCGGTGCGCGGCCGCCACGTCCACCCGGAACCCGAAGCGGTCGCCGTGGGTGTCGCCGATCATGCGCAGGCGCGGGGCCGCGGCCATGACCGCGTCGGTGATCCGCGGGCAGCCGTAGCTCACGACGAGCGCATCGAGGTCGGCGGCGAACTCGGCGACCCGCGCGGTGAGTGCCGGGTCCTCCGCCGGCGGCCCGAACACCCGGTCGGGGCCGTCGAGCTCGAGCCAGACGACGTCGGCGAAGCGCTCCATCCGCTCGACGTCCTTGGGGAAGAAGTACCGGCGGCGGCCCGCCCCGGTCACGACGATCCCGACCCGTGGCTTCGGCGCGCTCATCGCAGATGTCCCCGTTCGCGTAGCAGTGTCTCCAGCGTGCCGCCCTGGATCCGGGCGACGTCGTCCGCACTCAGGAAGTCCGCGTGGTCCCGCAGCACCTGCAGCGCCTGCCGGTAGCTGTGGTGCGGCAGCAGCGACGGCCAGTCGGACGACCACACCATCCGGCCAACACCCCAGTTCTCGGCGAACGCCTTGACGATGGGGAGCCGGTCGAGATACGGGTAGTCCCACGGCCGCTCGTGCCCGTAGTAGTACCCGGAAACCTTCACCAGCAGATTCGGTACGTCCTCCCGGTCGAGGACGAGCCGGAGGCCCGCGTCGATCCCGTCCGGATGCAGCATGACGACCGCGAGATGGTTGACCATGATCGGCAGGCCGGGGAACCGGCGGGCGACGTCGCGCAGGTCGTCGTACCAGTTCGGCGGGGCCGCGAGGGTCACCAGCAGTCGCGCGTCCTGCGCGACCCGGAAGAACTCCCGCCCCTCGTCCGACAGCAACCAGCCGTCGTTGTCCGGTGCGAGGTAGTGGGACACGCCGACCGGCTGACACTGCTCGATGGTCGCGCGGAGGCGGTCGGCCGCGCCGGGCCGGTGGTAGTCCGGCCCGAACCGGCTGTCGATGTCGGCGACCTGCAGTAGCCGTCCCCTGTGGACGGCCGCGACCTCGGCACCGTAGTCGTTGTTGTCCTCGGCGTGCTCGATGCGCGCGTTCACCACGAGCGCGGCGCCGACCCCGGCCCGGTCCATCTCCAGCAGCAGGTTCTCCGCCCGGCCGCGGGACTCGGAGTCGGGCACGTCGGGCCGGTAGGGCCAGCGCGGCCAGATGTGGGTGTGCGCGTCGACGATCACCCCTTCACCGACCCGGCCGTCAGGCCCCGCATGACCTGCTGGTTGAGGATGAGGTACACGGCGAGGGTGCCGAACACCGTGATGCTGATGGCGGCGAACAGGGGGCCGTAGTCGACGGAGCCGTACTCGTCGCTGAAGTGCAGCAGGCCGACCTGGACCGTCGACAGCTTCGAGTCCACGTTGAACGTCAGCGCGATGAGCAGGTCGTTCCAGACCGAGAAGAACTGCAGGAGCCCGATCGTGAACAGGCCGTTGCGGATCAGCGGCAGCCCGATGGAGAAGAACGCGCGGAACGGCCCGCCGCCCTCGATCGCCAGCGCCTCGAAGAGCTCCCGGGGCACGGCCCGGAAATAGGTGGCCATCATGAAGACGGTCAGCGGGAGCCCGTGGCCGACGTACGTGATGATCAGCGGCAGGTAGCTGTCGGAGATGTTGAGGTTGAAGTAGATGGTGAACAGCGGCAGCAGCACCATCTGCAGCGGCACCATCATGCCGCCGACGATCAGGAAGAGCACGGCGTTGCGGCCCTTCCAGACCATCACCTCGAGGGCGAAGCCGGCCGCGGCGCCCAGCAGGAGGATGAGGATCAGGGACGGCACCGTGACGATAAGGCTGTTGAGGGCGTAGTGCCCGAGGCTGCCGGTCGTCCAGGCGTCGACGTAGTTGTGCCACTGCAGCCCGCCCGGCAGGGACCACAGGGGCTCGTCGACGATCTCGCTCTTCGTCTTGAACGAGTTGGTCAGGATCCAGAACATCGGGTAGATCTCCGCGATCACGATCACCGCGATGAGGAGCTTCACGAGGAGGCCGCCGGTGAGCCGGCCGGCGAGCGTGCCGGACTCCCGGCGCGGAGCCCCCGTCCGCGGACGCGGAGCCGTTTCGACATTGATCGCGGTCACGGTTCAGTCCTTCGTGAGGTCGCGCCGGGAGGAGCGGAAGACGAACAGGGTCACGGTCAGGCACACCAGGGTGATGACGAGCGCGAGCGTGCTGCCGTAGCCGAAGTCACCGAAGCTGAAGGCCGTCTTGAACATGAGCAGGTTCAGCGGCGTCGTCTGGTAGCCGGGGCCGCCGTTGTTGAGTGCGACGATCGAGTCGAAGACCTTGAGCGACGCGTTGAGGCTGAAGATGACGGTCGCCAGCAGCACGGGCATCGACAGCGGCAGCACGATGTGCCGCACGAGCCGCCAGGTGCCGGCGCCGTCCAGGCGGGCCGACTCCATGATCTCCTCCGGGATCTCGATCAGCCCCGCGTAGAGCAGGACGGCGAAGAAGCCCATGGTGCGCCACAGGTCCATGATCACGATGACGATGAAGGCCTTGTTGCCGTCGGCGAACCAGTCGGTGCCGCCGAGCCCGACGAGGCCGAGGAGCGCGTTGACCGGCCCCTCCTGCGGCGAGGAGGCGAACATACGGTTGAACAGCAGGGCGACGGCGACGGTCGGCACCACCACCGGGAAGAACACCAGCGTGCGGACGAACGTCGAGGCCTTGCGCAGGACGAAGACGTACAGCAGCGCCAGGGCGTAGCCGAGCACGATCTGGCCCACGCTGATGACGATCGCGTACTTGAGCGTGAACCACAGCGCGTGCCCCGCCTGGGGATCGCTGAACAGCCGGTCGACGTTCTTCATGCCGGTGAACTCGAACCCGCGGACCGGGTTGCCGTGCATGAAGGCCAGGAAGAGGGACCAGACCGCCGGGACGACCATGACTCCCAGATAGATCAGAAGCGCGGGAAGCAGGAAGGTCACGATGGCCTTCTTGTTCCCGAAGACGTGCTTCACGGGAGTTCCTCTCCGTTGAGGGCGGGGTGGCGGCGCCCGGCTCGGACGCCGCCACCCCCGGGGGCATGGACCGGGCGGATTACGCCTCGGCGTCGAGGTCCGACTGGATGAGGGTCATGAAGTCCTTGGCGGACATCGCGCCGGTGAGCAGCGGGGCCGCGTTCGCGCTGGAGTCGTTGTTGGCCTTCGGGGTGAAGAGGCCCTCGAACCACAGCACGCTGGCCGGCGCGTTGTCGATCTTCTTCTGGATGTCGGCCGTGAGCGCCGGCAGGCTGTCGACCGGGGTGTTCACCTTGAAGCCGGAGAACGTGCCCTGCTTCTTGAGCGACTCGGAGCCCCAGTTCTTGGCGATGCAGGTCAGCCACGAGCCGACGCCGTCGTTGTACAGCTTGGCGTTGACGGCGTTCGGGGAGCCGACGTTCGCCGGGTAGCCCTTGATGCCGGGGACGCCGAAGAAGCCGATGTTGTCGCCGACCTTGTTCTGCTTGGGGTCGTTGACCGCGGCGAGGAACCAGGTGCCCATGTACATCATGGCCGCGTTGCCGTTGAGCATCTGCGCGTTCATGGTGTCGTAGTCCAGGTTCGTGATGCCGTCGATGAAGTACTTGCCCAGCTCCTGCAGCTTCTGGGCGGCGGCGACGTACTGCGGGTCGGTGAGCTTGGCCTTCTTGTCCTTGATCTTCTGCAGCGCGTCCGGCCCGAGCTCGCTGTAGAGGATCGCGCCCAGCCACCGGCTGATCGTCCAGCCGGTCTTGCCGGAGGCGACGAACGGGGTGACGCCCTCGGCCTTCAGCTTCGCGGCGGCGGCGGTGAGCTCGCCGAGCGTGGTCGGGATCGCGATGTTGTGGTCGGCGAAGATCTTCTTGTTGTAGAAGATGCCCTCGATGTTGAACTGCAGCGGCACCGTCGGGAAGCTGCCGGCGTAGAGCTGCTCGATCACCGACTGCGCGGCCGGGGTCACCTGGTCCAGCACGCCGAGCTTTTGAAACGTTTCCTTCAGGTCCAGAACCTGGCCGGACACCTGCAGGTCACCCTTGGGGGCGATCAGCGACTGGGTTCCGGCGTACATCACCGGCAGCGCGTTCTGGCCGCCGAGCAGCTGCACCTTCGACTGCATCTCCGAGCTGGGGGTCTGCGACAGCGTGTACGGCAGCTGCTTCTGCGCGTCGGAGCACTGGTTGGCCTTCAGGTCGTCGAACATCTTGCCGGTCTGGGTGTTCTCGGTCGTGACCAGCACGGAGAACTCTTTGGCGCCGCCCGCGGGGGCGTCGTCCTTCCCCCCCGAGCAGCCGGCCAGGAGCAGGCTCGTCACGGCGGCGAACGCGATGGGAACGCTCGCCCGGCGGGGCATGGTGCGCATCATCAGATTCACGTTCAGGGCTCCTTCAAGATCCGCGCCCAGCGGAGCAACTCGGGGGGCGCGTGGGGTGATGAAACGTTACAAGCAAGTTTCGGTCCGGTCAACAACCTCGGCCGATTCGCAATCAGGCGTTGCGCGAGCGCAATTCCTCGCCCGCCGCCTCGAGATTGGCGAAGGTCATCTCTGAGTACTTCCGGGACAACAGAACGCCGTCGGCACCGCCGTCCAGCGCGGCCCGGACCGACTTGCGGACCTCGTCCGGCGTCGTCTGCCGGACGTGATCCGGGGTGGGGATGTTGATGTCGAGGCCTGGGTACACCGCCACCCGGGCGGCGGTGGCCGCGACCGTGCGCCGGGTCTCCCGCAGGACGTAGTCCGGCGAGAGTCCGACGCTCGGCAGGTCCTCGAACGCGATGGCCTCGTCGTAGCCGAGCGAGGTCCGGAACAGGTCGTACACGGTCTGCTCCGGCACGCCGCGGAAGAGACGGCCCGCGACGGTCCGGATGTAATGGTGCAGCCGGTAGCCGGCGCAGTTGTTGTACAGCACCGGCTTGACGAAGTCCGAGTAGGACGACATCTTCGCGAAGTCCAGCTGCGACCGGTACCAGGGTGAGAACGAGTTGTGGTGCCAGATGTGCCAGCCGACCCGGACCTCGGGGTTGAGGAACTTGACAGCCCCGTAGAGCCGGGCCTGGAACTCCTCGTACCCGCGGTGCCAGAGCGCGTCCCAGGCCACGATCTCCGGACAGGTGCCCAGCAGCCGCAGGAAGCGGATGAAGGACGAGTCGCCGACCGGCACGTCCGGGGCCTCGTCGTTGAGCAGGCGGTCCAGCTCCAGGTAGCCCTGGCGGGCCCGCCGCACGTCGATGCCCTCGCGCTCGCCGGCCTCTGTGCACCAACGGCAGAAACAGTACGGGTTGCCGTTGCGGGCGAACCCGCCGTCGCCGAGCGCGTTGTCCAGGGGGCCGTTGCGCTCCGACCCCCACATGATGCCGTCCAGCTGATAGCTCTTGACCTGGTCCTCGACCAGCGAGAGCCACCAGTTCTGGTAGTCCGGGTTGCGCAGGCACGCGTACGCGTCGGCGCGGCCCCAGGCATCGACCTGCAGCACCTTCGGCCAGTTGGGAACGTGCCTGGTCAGGCCGGAGTGGGTGTTCTCCAGGACGAAGGAGTAGACGGCGATGCCGCGTTCCCGCGCCGCCGGGATCACGTCGCCGAGCGCGTCGAACCCGACGACCTCGGCGTCCGGGGCCCGGTGCGGGCCGAGGACGGTGCCGCCGTAGAACTCGGCGTGCTGCTCGACGAACGACCCGCCGAGGTGGACGTCGTCCTTCTCCTCCGGGCCGTGCCCCGGCCACGGCCGGTACCACGTCTGGCGTCCGGCCAGCCCGCGGTCGAACGCCTGGGTCGCGACGAACACGGTGTTGACCGCCGCCTTCTCAACGACGGTGTCGAGGACCGTCTCGACGCCCTCGTCGGCGAACGAGATGGCGCCGACTTGAATCCCTACCAGCGGCGACACGCTCACTCCCCACCCTCCCCCAGCGCCGGGGGAATCTCCACGCCCAGCTCGATCAGCTGGTCGGTGACCACCCGGATGGCGTTGAGCGCCTTCGGGAAGCCGCAGTACTGCACCACGTGGATGACCGTCTCGAGGATCTCGGTCGGCGTGCAGCCGACCCGGATCGCGCCCCGCGTGTGCCCGCGCAACTGCGGTTCGAGGCCGCCGATCGTCACCAGCGAGGCGAGCGACAGCAGCTCCCGCTGGGCGAGCGTCAGACCCGGGCGCGAGTAGATGTCGCCGAAGTTGAACTCGACGCCGAAGCGCGCCAGGTCCTGGGCGAGCCCGGTCTGCATCTCGACCAGGCCGTCGGCCTTGCCGGCGCCGTAGACTTCTTCGAACCAGTGCGCGCCCTTTTCGAACCGTTTCAAAGCTGACCTCCCGGTCGTCAGATGGAGTGGCCGCCGTCGAGCGGCAGCACGACGCCGGTGACGTTGACCCCGGCCGGGCCGGCCAGGAACACGATCGCCGCGGCCAGGTGCTCGGGCTCGCCGAGCAGCCGGGTGGGGATCTGGTCGAGCAGGGCCTCGCGCCGCTCCGGCGTGTCCCGGTCCCGGCCCGGCGTCGCCTGGGCGCCCGGCGCGATCGCGTTGACCGTGACGCCCTGCTCGGCGACCTCGATGGCGAGCGCCTTGGTGAGCCCGACGACGCCGGCCTTCGCGGCCGCGTACGCGGTCGCCCCGCGCACCAGCCGGCCGCCCGACACCGCGGCGATCGAGGCGATGTTGACGATGCGCCCCGACCGCGCGGCGAGCATGGTCGGCAGCACCGCCCGGGTGACGTTGAAGACCTGGTCGAGGTTGCGTGCCATCTGCGTGCGCCAGGTCTCGGGGCTCATCTCGTGCAAGAAGCTCACCGCCCCGCCGCCGGCGCAGTTGACCAGGATGTCGACGCCGCCGAGGCGGCTGACGAGCCCGGCGGTCGCCTCCTGAACCCCGGTGAAGTCGGTGAGGTCCACGGCCGCGCCGGCCCACTCGCGACCCGCGGCCCGGACCCGCTCGCCGGTGGCGGCGAGGCCGCTCGCGTTGAGGTCGAGCCCGCCGACGTCCGCGCCCTCGCGCGCGAAGACCTCGCAGATGACCGCGCCCAGCGCGCCCGCGGCCCCCGTGACCATCGCCCGTCGGCCCTCTAGCTGTCCCAATTCGTCTCCTTCGGCCGGCCGGCTCGCGCCGGGCGGTACTCGTCCCGCCAGCGGTGCACGGCGGTGAAGCCCAGTTCGTCCCGGGCCTTCCGGGTCGACATCAGCGACTCGAACTCGCCCAGGTCGGCGGCGACCGGGACGCCCGGGAACCACCGCGCGGCCAGTTCCGCCGACGGGATGTCGAGGCCGGTGTCGGGCGCCGCGACGTTGTAGACCGCGAGGCCCGGCTCGTCCCGGGCCAGGGCCAGCGACACGGCCAGCGCGCCGTCGCGGGCGTCGACGTAGGACCCGAGCAGGTCCCGGCGGTAGCCGGGGTCGGACGCCCGGGCGAACCCGCCGTACTCCCCGGGGCCGACGACGTTGGTGAACCGCAGCGCCGTCATGGACAGCTCCGGCTGCCAGGTGGCGAGCTGCTCGGCCATCGTCTCCTCGAGGACCTTGCCCAGCCCGTAGGTGTTCCGGGCGGCCCGGTGCTCCTCGGTCACCGGCAGCGCGGGCGGCGCCTGGTCGAACGGGAAGCCCATCGCGGTGATGCTCGAGGCGAACACGATCCGGCGCAGACCCGCGCGCAGCGCCGCGAAGTGCACGTTGAACGACGCGACCATGTTGTTGTGGAACGTCGTGGCGTCCGGCACCAGGCCGTTGACCGGGATGGCCGCCAGGTGGACCAGCGCGTCCAGCCCGGTGTGCCGGGCCGTGACGCCGAGCAGCGAGTCGAGCACCTGGCCGTAGTCGGTCAGGTCGACGCGGGTGAAGCCGGAACCGGCCTCGCCGCCGCGGTCGAGGCCGAGCACCTCGTGCCCCTCGTCGCGCAGCCGAGCGGTGGTGGCCCGCCCGAGCTTGCCGGAGCTACCCGTGACCGCGATCCTCATGCCGTCCCCTCCCGTGAGGCCCCGTCCCCGTAACGAGCTGGGAAATCACCGGGTAGCGGCCGGGTGAGCACGTCGTGACCGGCGGCCAGCCCCGGGTCGGTGTGCCGGTGCCCTCCGCGGCCGCCCGCGCTCTCCACGAAGAAGCCGCGGACGGTCTCGTAGACCTCGATGAAGTCGTGTTCGTCGGCCGGCAGCGTGAGCACGATGTCGCCGGACTGGACGTACCGCTCGGCCCCGTCGACGAGGATCTTCGCCCGCCCCTCGGCCACGAACCACAGCTCCGAGGTGTCGTGGAAGTGGCGGTCGAACCGGCCACCGTGCAGCGGCACGGCGAACCGCCCGGCGGAGCCGAACGAGGCGGCGGACGGACGGGTGGCATCGTTGAGCCATTCCGAGGGGGTGTAGATCGGCACGGGGTCCATCTTGTTTCGCCGGTTGAAACGTGTCAAGAACTGTTGTTACAGTTCGGTCCCCCAGCCGTTTCGATGAAAGGGCAACGCATGCCGGGCACGCCTTCCGCGCCGCGGATCGAACATCACCGCGAGCCCCGAGGCATCGGCGAGCCCGCTCCGCGCGTCTCGTGGACGACTACGGCGGAACCGCATTGGGATCAGCACGCATACCAACTCGAGGTCACGCGGAGCGGTACCGTCGAGGAGGTTCGCGTTGAAACGTCCCAACAGATCCTCGTCCCGTGGCCGTCCGCCCCGCTCGCGTCCCGGGAGCGGGCCACCGTGCGCGTCCGGGTCGCGGGCGCCGACGGTGTCTACGGCCCGTGGTCGGAGCCGACCGAACTCGAGGCCGGCCTGCTCGAGCCGGGCGACTGGGTGGCCGCGCCGGTGGGTGCGGCGTGGGACGAGGACCCGGACTCCGACGACCGGCGCCCCTCCCTGGTCCGACGCGAGTTCGAGGTGGGTGCCGGGCTGCGTTCGGCGCGCCTCTACGTGACGGCGCACGGCCTGTACGAGGTCGAGCTCAACGGACGGCGCGTGGGCGACGACGCCATGTCGCCCGGCTGGACCGTCTACGCCAAGCACCTGCGCTACTACACGTACGACGTGACGCCGCTGCTGCGGACGGGCGGCAACGCCATCGGGTCGTGGCTCGGCGACGGCTGGTACCGCGGCCGCCTGGGCTGGCGCGGCGGGTTCCGCAACCTCTTCGGCTCGGACCTGTCCCTGCTCGCCCAGCTCGAACTGCGCTACGACGACGGTCGGACCGAGACGGTGGCCACGGACGCGTCCTGGCGGGCCGCGCCGAGCCCGATCATCCGGACCGGGAACTACGACGGCGAGGACTACGACGCCCGGGAGGAGCAGCCCGGATGGTCGTCGCCCGGCTTCGACGACGCAACGTGGACCCCGGTCGCGGTGCACCGGCAGGATCCGGCGGTACTGCGGGCGCCCAGCGGCCCACCGGTGCGGTGCACGGAGGAGGTCGCGCCGGTCGCCGTGCTCACCGCCCCGAGCGGCGCGCGCATCCTCGACTTCGGGCAGAACCTCGTCGGCCGGCCCCGGATCCGGGTGCAGGGCCCGGCGGGCACGACGGTGCGCATCCGGACCGCCGAGGTGCTGCAGGAGGGGGAGCTGTACACCCGCCCGCTGCGCTCGGCCCGGTCCACGGAGAACTACACGCTGGCCGGGCGCGGGGCCGAGGAGTGGGAGCCGCGGTTCACGTTCCACGGCTTCCGCTACGCCGAAGTGTCCGGCTGGCCGGGCGACCTGGACGCCGCCGTCGACGCGGGCGACATCGTGGCCCGGGTCTACCACACCGATCTGGAGCGCACCGGCTGGTTCGCCTGCTCCGATCCGATGCTGGAGCAGCTGCACAGCAACGTCGTCTGGGGCATGCGGGGGAACTTTCTCGACATTCCCACCGACTGCCCCCAGCGCGACGAGCGCGTCGGCTGGACCGGTGACCTGCAGGTCTTCGCGCCGACGGCGGCGTTCCTCTACGACGTGTCCGGGATGCTGGGCGGCTGGCTGCAGGACGTGGCCCGCGAGCAGCTGCCCGACGGCACGATCCCGTGGTACGTGCCGGTGATCCCGTCGAAGTACATGTGGACGCCGATCCGGCCCGGCGCGGCCTGGGGCGACGTCGCGACACTGACGCCGCTGACGATGTTCGACCGCTACGGGGACCTGGCCTTCGTCGAGCGGCAGTTCGACAGCGCCCGGCGCTGGGTCGACCTCATCGACCGCCTCGCCGGCCCGGACCACCTGTGGAACGAGGGGTTCCAGCTCGGCGACTGGCTCGACCCGGCCGCGCCGCCCGAGGACCCGGCCGACGCGACGACGGACCGCTACCTCGTGGCCACCGCGTACTTCGCCGCCTCGGCCCGCGCCGCGGCCCGGATGGCCGAGCTGCTCGGCCGGGCCGACGACCGGGCGCACTACGCGGACCTGTTCGAGGCGGTCCGCAAGGCCTTCGCCGCCCAGTACGTGCGGCCGGACGGGCGGATGACCAGCGACGCCCAGACCGCCTACTCGCTCGCGCTGGCGTTCGACCTCGTCCCGGATGCGGCCGAGCGCGCGGCGGCGGCCGCCCGGCTGGCGGAGCTCGTCGCCCAGGCCGGCAACCGCATCGCGACCGGGTTCGTCGGCACGCCGCTCGTCAGCGACGCGCTGTCGGCCAACGGGCACCTGGACACCGCCTACGACCTGCTGCTCGAGCGGGAGTGCCCGTCCTGGCTCTACGCAGTCACCCAGGGCGCGACCACGGTGTGGGAGCGCTGGGACGCCCTGCTCCCCGACGGCACGGTCAACCCCGGCCAGATGACGTCGTTCAACCACTACGCCCTCGGGGCCGTGGCGGACTGGATGCACCGGGTCGTCGCCGGGCTCGCCGCGGCCGCGCCGGGCTACCGCGAGATCCTGTTCCGGCCCCGCCCGGGCGGCGGGCTGACGTCGGCCTCCGCGCGCCACATCACGCCGTATGGCGAGGCGGCCATCGCGTGGCGCCTGACGGCCGAGGGCATCGAGGTCGACACGACGGTGCCGACCGGCACCACGGCGGTCCTCGACCTGGACGGGGTACCGCCGCAACGCCTCGGCCCCGGCCGGCACCGGGCGACGGCGCCGCACCCGGCCGGAGCGGCCCGGTGATGCGCACCCCCGTCGTCGTGCGGGGCCTCGGCCTGGACGAGCGGGAGCGGCAGGAGCTGCGCGACGCCGCCGGCCCGGGGCTCGAGCTGCGCTTCCCGGCCGACGGCGAGCCCGTCGGCTTCGGCGACGTCGGCGCGGTCATCGGCCGGATCTCCGACGCCGAGCTGGCCGCCGCGCCGGCGCTGCGCTGGATCCACCTCTGGACGGCCGGGGCCGACTACGCCTTCACCCCCGGCCTGGCCGCCCGCCCCGACGTCACGCTGACCGCGTCGGTCGGCAACGGCGCGATCGGGCTGGCCGAGCACGCGGTCCTACTGCTCCTGCTGCTCGACCGGGGCGGCTGGCACTGGGCACGGGCGCAGCGGGAGCACCGCTGGGACCCGGCGATGCACGGCGAGCTGGCCGGCCGGACCCTCGGCCTGGTCGGGCTCGGCCACGCGGGCCGGCACCTCGCCGGGATCGCCCGGGGCCTGGGCCTGCGAGTCCTTGCGACCCGCCGCACGCCCGTCGAGACGCCCGAGGTCGACGCGCTGTACCCGCCGGAGCGGGTCGCGGAGATGCTCGCCGAGTGCGACGCCGTCGTCGTCACCGCGCCGCTCACGCCGCAGACCCGGGGCATGCTGGGCGAGGCCGAGTTCCGGGCGATGAAGCCGACCGCCTACTACGTGAACGTATCCCGCGGCGAGGTCGCCGACGAGTCGGCCCTCGAGCGGGCGCTGCTCGAGGGGTGGATCGCCGGCGCCGGCCTCGACGCCCACCACGTCGAGCCGCTCCCGGCCGGCAGCCCGTTGTGGGATCTGCCGAACGTCATCGTGACGCCGCACAACGGCTCGACGACCCGGCAGTCCCGGCGCCGGTCGTTCGACACGGCCGCCGAGAACCTGCGCCGCTTCGCCGCGGGCGCGCCGCTGGCCGCGATGGTGGACCGCGAAGCGGGCTATTGAACCGGTTCCCGTACGGTCGCACGGTCTGGTTCAAGCAAATCCGGAGCGTGTCCTGAGAGGGGGCCCGGGTGCCCGCAGAGTACGAAGCCAAGGTGCTCGACATCGATCCTGCCGCTACGGCTGAGTTGATCCGCTCGAAAGGCGGAGAGGCGGTCGGCGAACCAACGCTCCAACGGCGCTACGTATACGACATCGACCCTGCCGATCAGAGCAGGTGGGTCCGTCTGCGTGACAACGGCACGAAGACGACCCTCGCCGTCAAGGAGATCCGGCACGACGGCATCGACGGAACCAACGAGGTCGAGGTGACCGTCGACGACCTCGACGCGGCAAACGAACTGCTCGGCCTCCTGGGCTTCCGTCCGAAGTCCTACCAGGAGAACCGCCGCGCGAGCTTCGTCCTCCAGGGCGCACAGCTCGAGATCGACGAGTGGCCGATGATCCCACCGTACTTGGAGATCGAAGCAGCATCGCCCGAAGAAGTCCGACGTATCGCCGCCATCCTCGGCTACGACGAGCAAGATTTGACCAGCGAGAACACCACCAAGGTCTACAGGCGGTACGGCATCGAACTCGGCGATCATCGGCATGTCCGCTTCACATGACCGCCGGCAGAACGCTCAGGTGAGGCGGGCCCGGTCCGATTGGTGCGGTTGAAGTGCGCCGTCCGGGGGGAGCAGCAGCTGTGAGTATCGGGTCCGCATTCCGCAACGTGTCCGTCGCGTGGAAACTCCGCATCGTCGCGATCGTGGTGTGCGCGTTGCTGGCCGCCGTCGGCCTGATCGGGCTGTTCTACCTCGGCGGCAGCCAGGACCGCCTCAACGCGCTGTACCACCGCAACCTGCAGTCCGTGCAGATCCTCGACGACGTCGCGGGGGACTATCTGCAGGTCCGCTTCCAGGTCCGCGGCCTGGCCCTGGCCCAGGGCGACGCCGAGGCCGCGGCCGCCGAGCAGAAGGTCACCGACGCGGTCGCCGGGCTCAACCAGAGCTGGCAGGCGTACACGGCCAAGGACACCGACGCGGCCGCCAAGGCGGACCGCGCCGCGTTCGAGGCCGCCTGGTCGGAGTACCAGAAGGTGCTCAACGGCAAGTCGATCCCGGCCGCGCGGGCGAGCAACTACACGGAGTACAACCGGATCAGCCGCGAGGAGGTCGACCCGATCGCGCAGCGCCTGTCCACGGCGATCGGCAGCCTGGTCGAGCGGCAGAACGCCGCGGCGCAGGCCGCGCTGGACGAGTCCAAGCGCGACTACGGCACCGCCCGGCTGCTGCTGCTCGCGCTGACCCTGGTCGCCATCGTCGTCACGTTCGGCATGGTGACGGTGGTGGTCCGGGCCGTGTCCCGCCCGCTGCGCGAGACCGTCGCCGTGCTCACCGGGCTCGCGCAGGGCCGGCTCGACCAGCGTCTGGCGGTCAACAGCCAGGACGAGGTCGGCCGGATGGGTACCGCGCTCAACAGCGCCCTGGACCGGCTCTCCGAGACGGTCCGCACGGTCATCGACTCCACGCACCAGCTCGCCAACGCCTCCAACCAGATCAGCGGCGCGTCGCAGAGCCTGTCGCAGGCCGCGACCGAGCAGGCGGCCAGCGTCGAGGAGACCACCGCGAGCATGGAGCAGATGACCGCCAGCATCAGCCAGAACAGCGAGAACGCCACCACCACCGAGGGCATCGCCACGCAGGCCGCGACCGAGGCCGACCAGGGCGGCGACGCGGTGCAGCGCACCGTCGACGCGATGAAGCAGATCACCAGCAAGATCAGCATCATCGACGACATCGCGTTCCAGACCAACATGCTGGCGCTCAACGCCACGATCGAGGCGGCGCGGGCCGGCGAGCACGGCAAGGGTTTCGCGGTGGTGGCCACCGAGGTCGGCAAGCTCGCCGAGCGCAGCCAGGTCGCCGCGCAGGAGATCAGCCAGCTCGCGGCCGGCAGCGTGCAGACCGCCGAGCGGGCCGGCAGCCTGCTCGGCGAGATCATCCCGAGCATCACCCGGACGTCCGACCTGGTGCAGGAGATCGCGGCGGCCAGCAGCGAGCAGGCCACCGGCGTGCGCCAGATCAACATCGCGATGACCCAGATCGGCAAGGTCACCGAGCAGACCGCGTCGTCCAGCGAGGAGCTGGCCGCCACCGCCGAGCAGATGGCGGCGCAGACCCACCAGCTGCAAGACATGATGACGTTCTTCGTCACCGACCCGGGCCGGGCGGGGCGGGCCCCGGCGCTGCCCGCCTCCTACGAGCGCGGTGCGCACTACGCCGGCGGCGGCAACGGCCGGGCTCAGCGCCCGGCGCCCGCGCTGGTCCCGGCCGGGGCGAGCCGCTCGGCCGAGGACATGTCCGCCATCGACGAGAGCAAGTTCGACCGGTTCTGAGCACGCCGGTCGCGCGCGATGTACTGCGAGACCAGCGCGTCGATGTCGAGGATCAGCGCGATGCTGCCGTTGCCGAGGATCGTCGACCCGCCGACGCACCGCACGTCCTGGAAGAGTTTGCCGAGCGGCTTGATGACCGTCTGCGACTGGCCGAGGAGCTGGTCGACGACGAGCCCGGCACGCTGCCCGGCGTGCTCGATGACGACGACGCTCTGCCGGCGCGGCGGCTGCCCGCCGAGGCCGAACACCTCACGCAGCCGCACGAACGGCAGCGCCTGCTCGCGCAGGTCCATGAACTGCCGGCCGCTGGCCCCGGCCGGCAGTTCCACGCACTCGACGACCCGGTCCAGCGGGACGATGAAGTGCGTGTCGCCGGCGCAGACCAGGAACCCGTCGATGATCGCGAGGGTCAGCGGCAGCCGGATCTGCATCACCGTGCCGGCGCCGGGGGTGGTCTGCACGTCGATGCTGCCGCGCAGCGCGGTGACGGCGCCGCGGACGACGTCCATGCCGACGCCGCGGCCGGAGAGGTTGGACACGGTCTCGGCGGTGGAGAAGCCCGGCTCGAAGATGAGGGCGAAGACCTCCTGGTCGCTCAGCGTGTCGCCGCGCGCGACCAGGCCCCGCTCCACGGCCTTGGCGAGGATGCGCTCGCGGTCCAGCCCGCGGCCGTCGTCGGAGATCTCGATGACGATGCTGCCGGCGTCGTGCGACGCGTTGAGCGCCAGCCGGCCCCGGGGCGGCTTGCCGAGCCGCTCGCGCTCCGCGCGGGTCTCGATGCCGTGGTCGAGGGCGTTGCGCACCAGGTGCGTCAGCGGGTCGCCGATGCGCTCCACGAGCGCCTTGTCCATCTCCGCGTCGCCGCCGGTGATGACCAGGTCGACGTCCTTGCCGAGCTCGACGCACACGTCGCGGACCACCCGCTCGAAGCGGCGCAGCGTGGTGCCGATCGGCACCATCCGCAGCGACAGGGCGGTGTGGCGGACCTCCTCGACCAGCCGCAGGACGTGCGCCTGCTCCTCGGAGTGCCCGTCGACCAGCGCGACCCCGGACTGGGCGATCACCAGCTCCCCGACGAGGTCGATGAGCTTGTCCAGCCGGGAGGCGAACACCCGGATCGTCTGGGTGTCCTGCACCCGGCCCTCGGCGGTCTTGCGCTGCTTGCTCAGCGCCGCCTCGACCACCGGCCGCTGGACGATCTGCTCCTCGACCAGGATCTCGCCGAGCGGGCGGCCCGCCGACTCCCCCGCGTGCTGCTTGGCCAGCGCCGCGGCCAGCTCCCGGTCGGTGACGACCCCGCCGCGGCGCAGCAGGTCGCCGAGCCGGTCCTCCTCCTCCAGCGCCGCGATGAGCTCGGCGGCCTCGTCGGAGGGCAGGATGCGGATCGTGCTGTCGTCGCGGACGAACTCGAAGACGCTCTCGATGTCGGCCTTCGACGCGTCGCTCGTGAACTCCAGGTCGAAGCCGAGGTAGCACACCTCGGGGTCGGCCTCGTCGGCCCGTGGCAGGGCGTCGGTGCGGGTCACCAGGCGGGTGACGGTACCCATCCTGGCGAGGTACCGCACGAACGACAGCGGATCCATCCCGTTGCGCAGGCAGTCCGGCCCGAACTGGATGCTCAGCAGCCACGTGCGCGGCCCGGACGGCGGGGCCGGGGCCGGATGCGGCGGCGACACGGCGCCGGCCTGGAACGGCGCCAGCCCGGCGAGCAGCCGCGCGCTCACCTCCTGCTCGGCCGCGGTCGACTCCTGCCGGCCTTCGGCGACCCCGTCGACCAGGGCGGTGATGTGGTCCGCGCAGGGCAGCAGCGCGCTCACCAGCCCGGCGCTGACCTGCAGCCGGCCCTCGCGCAGCTCGTCGAGGACCGACTCGAGCACGTGGGTGAACGACACCAGGTGGTTCAGCCCGAACAGCCCGGCGGAGCCCTTCAGCGTGTGCATCGCGCGGAACAGCGCCCGGACCGCCTCCGGCCCGTCGGGCGCGGACTCGAGCTCCAGCAGCCCCTCCTCGAAGTCCTGCACCAGTTCGCGGGCCTCGGTGAGGAACGTGTCCAGGGCATCGCGGAAGTCGTCGTCGTTCATGCCGCCGCCTCCAGGTCCGGGGTCAGCCACGCCAGGGCCAGCACATCGCGTACGGCCGGGCTGTGCTCGGTCAGCCGCAGCCGCAGGTCCCGCCGCCGCGCCTCGTGCCGGGCCATCAGCAGCACCTGCAGCCCGGCGGTGTCCAGCTCGATCACGCCCGACAGCCCGATCTCCAGGTCCGGGCCACCGGTGAGGAAGCGCAGCAGCCGCTCGTGGTGCTCGGCCGCCGAGATGATGGTCAGCTCGCCCTCGATCTCCAGCCGGGCCGGCACCGGGCCGGTCACGGAGCAATCAGCTTCGACACGGCGGCGAGCATCTGCGCCGGCTGGAACGGCTTGGTGACCCACGCCTTCGCCCCGGCCGCCTGCGCCTGCCGCTTCTTCTCCTCCTGCGACTCGGTGGTCAGCATGATGATCGGCGTGAACCGGTGGTCGGGCTGCTTGCGGACCTCGCTGACGAGGGTGATGCCGTCCATGTTGGGCATGTTGACGTCCGAGATGATCAGGTGGACCCGCTTGCCGACGAGCTTGCGCAGCGCGTCCTGGCCGTCGACGGCATCGATGACCTCGTAGCCGGCGCCCTTCAGCGCGATCGTGACGACCTGTCGTACCGAGGCCGAGTCATCGACGATCAGAACGGTCTTGGACATGTGTGCCGCCTTCCTAGAAGAATGTGATCTCCGAGGTGGGCACCTCGGTCACCGCACCGGATCGGTGCGCCTGCAGCTCCCCCTGCATGGTGTACGTGCGCTCGAGCTCGGACAGGAGCGTCCGCGCCTGCGGCCCGGCGTCCGGAGCCTCGGCGACGTGGCGGGGCAGGCGCTTGATGTTGTCCTCCAGATGCTGCAGCACCTGGCCGACCCGGTCCTGGAACTGCAGGTTCACGATCGCGTCGGAGACCGACGAGCGGATCTCGACCGCCGCCCGCTCCAGCCGCTGCGAGGACTCCCGCGACCGGTTGACGACCTCCTGCAGGTCGTCGATGACCTCCTGGACGTCGTCGTTGGCCCGGGCCACCGCGACGCTCTCCCGCTCCGCGTCGCCCTCCGCACCGGCCAGGACCCCCGCGATGGCCGAGCCGATGCCGCCGACCTTCTCGGCCATCTGCTCCGACGTCTGCAGCGACCGGTCGGCCAGCCGCCGGACCTCCAGCGCCACGACGCCGAAGCCGGCGCCGGCCGCGCCGACCCGGGCCGCCTCGATCGAGGCGTTGAGGGCCAGCAGGTTCGTCTGGGCGGCGATCTGGGCCACGTCGGCGGTCATCTGCTTGAGCTCGTCGTTGAACCCGGCGAGCCCGGCCAGATCGTGCACGGCCTGGCGCTTGGCCCGCATCGCGTTGTCCAGGGTGTGCACGACGTTGCCGAGGCGCTCCCGGCCGCGGTCGAAGGACCCCGCGCCGCCGCCGTGCGGGCCGAGCGCGTCGGCCGAGGAGGCCAGGACCGCGTCGACGTTGTCGACGATCTGGCTGAACTGCTGGGTGACGGCGCCGATCCCGGACTCCATCTGCGCCCGCGACGACTCGATCTGGGCCGACCAGACCGGCGCCACCGCCTCGGCGAACTCGCCGACGCCGCGGCGGAACGCGTCCGGAGCCGTGCCGGGCGACGGCGGCGGTGCCGGGCGGCGACGGCCGGCCGCGAAGCCGATCCCCAGGCCCACCAGCAGGGCCACGATGACGTACAAGACCTCAGCCATGGTTACGGATCACCTCTGCAATCGCGGGAAGCGGCACCTCGCGCTCGACGGCGCCGATCGCCACGGCCTCCTTCGGCATGCCGTGCACGACACAGGTTGCCTCGTCCTGGGCGACGGTCGCGGCGCCGGCGCGGCGCATCTCCAGCAGGCCGCGGGCGCCGTCGTCGCCCATACCGGTCATGATCACGCCCAGCGCGTCCGGGCCCGCCGCCTTGGCCACCGAGCGGAACAGCACGTCGACGGACGGGCGGTGCCGGTTGACCGGCGGGCCGTCGAAGACCCGCACCCGGTAGCCGGCCAGCGGGTCGCTCAGCAGCTCCAGGTGCCGGCCGCCTGGCGCGACGAGCACCAGGCCGTCACGGACCCGGTCGCCGTCGACGGCCTCGCGCACCTCGACCGCGCACAGCGCGTTCATCCGTTCGGCGAACGCGGCGGTGAACTTCTCCGGCATGTGCTGCACGACGACGACGGCCGGCGGGCGGGCCGGCAGCGCGGTGAGGACGCGTTCGAGCGCCTGGGTGCCGCCGGTGGACGTGCCGATCGCCACGATCCGCCGCTCCGCCCGGTGGGGCGTGCGGGCCGGGTCCACGGGGCGGGCCGCCGGACGCTGCGGGCGCCGCGCCGTGCCCGCCGCCGCGGCGCGCACGGCCGGCACGATGTGGCCGCTGTCGTCCTCGAGGTACCGCTTCAGACCGCTCGCCGGCTTGGCGACGGCGGCGACCGCGCCCGCGGCGAGCGCCTCCAGCCCGGCCCGGGCGCCCGGGCCGACGAGCGAGGAGCACACCACGATCGGCGTCGGCCGGGTCGACATCACCTGCTTGACGAACGCCACGCCGTCCATGCCCGGCATCTCGATGTCCGTCACGATCACGTCCGGCCAGATGCGCTGCATCAGGGTCATGGCGCGCAGCGGGTCGGAGGCCGCGCCGATGACCTCGATGCCCGGCGCCGCGCCGAGCACGGCCGACAGCACCTGGCGCACGACGGCCGAGTCGTCCACGATGAGCGTGCGGATGCTCACGACGCCACGTCCAGCTCGAAGCGCTCGTTGCGGCGCACCCATACGTCGCCGGTGGCCAGGTCGAAGCGCAGGAACCGCGCCCCGCCGCCGCCGACGTCCCCCGTCGGGGCCGCGAAGCCGTGCCGGTCCAGCAGCGTCAGCCCGGCCGCCACGTTGGCGCCGGCTACCCGGCCCTCGGTCAGCTGCGCGCCGCCGCCGAAGATTTTCGTCCGGTACTGCGCGGGCCCCGTCCCGGTCCGCGCCAGCTCGCGCAGGAACAGCTCGAACGCCCCGTCGGCGTAGCGGCCGTCGCCCGGCGTGTCCGGGCCGCGGCGGCGGCTGGGCAGCATGAAGTGGCACATGCCGCCGATGCGCCGCCGCGGGTGCCACAGGCAGACGGCCACGCACGAGCCCAGCAGCGTCGAGATGCTGGTTCCGGCGTGCGCGAAGTGGAACCCGCCCGGGTACAGGAACACGTCGTCAGTCACGGGTGCCCGCCGGGAGCCGGTAGATCGACGGGCGGATCATCCGCAGCCGCGACGGGATGCCGTTGAGCGTCTCGGACAGGCTCACGACGAGGTGGCCTTCGGGGTAGAGCATCTTCTGCAGCCGCGCGACCAGCGCCACCTTCGTCGGCTGGTCGAAGTAGATCATGACGTTGCGCAGCATGATGACGTCGAACAGGCCCAGGTCGCTCAGGTCGTCGAGCAGGTTGGCGTGCCGGAACGCGACCCGCTCCCGAAGCGTCGAGCCGGCCGCCATCAGCCCGGAGTACTCGTCGCGGCCCTTGAGCCAGTACCGGCGCAGCAGCTCCAGCGGGATCCGCCCGGCCGACTCCAGCGGGTAGAGCCCGCGGCGCGCCCCGGTCACGATCCGGGTCGAGATGTCGGTGCCGAGGATCTCCCAGCCGCCGGACGGGGGCCGCTCCAGCAGGACCATCGCGGCCGTGTACGCCTCCTCGCCGCTGGAGCTGGCCGCGC
This sequence comes from Dactylosporangium sp. NPDC000244, assembly GCF_040300725.1. NCBI lineage: Bacteria > Bacillati > Actinomycetota > Actinomycetes > Micromonosporales > Micromonosporaceae > Dactylosporangium > Dactylosporangium sp. NPDC000244. Next base: position 156,837 of record NZ_JBEPEH010000003.1, on the reverse strand, counting down.
TCCACAGCCGGAACATGCGCCCCGGCCGGTGCGCGGGCACGATCTCGTCGCGCAGGTAGTCGAAGTGCTGCGGCTCGCGGAAGAACGACGTCTCGTTGGTGGTGAGCAGGTCGATCGCCTGCCGCAGCTCGCGGCCGTCGGGGGCGTGCAGCAGCCGGACGTACTCGTCGTAGCCGCCGACCCCCAGCTGCCGCAGCCGCTTGCTGAGCCGCCCCATGACGAGCGTCTCCTTGCCGGGCTGGAGCCGGATGCCGGTACGCTGCTGCAGGAGCGCACTGATCGCCGCGAAGTCGGCGCCGGTGATCTCCGGTGGCGCCTCCAGCGACCCCGTCACGGGCCGTCGTCCGGCGCCTCGCGGCCGGCCCGGGACAGCGCGGCGAACTCGGCCGGCGACAGGACCCGCTCCAGCTCGAGCACGATGATGAAGTCGTTCTCGCGGCGGGCCATGCCGCTGATGAACTCGGGCTGGATGCCGGTGCCGAACGTCGGCGGCGGCTCGACGTCGCCGGGGCCGAACCCGACGACCTTGTTCACCATGTCGACGAGGATCCCGACGTCCTGGCCGTCGGTGCCGCCGGCGTCACCGCTGCGCACGATGATGATGCTGGTGCGCCGGGCGACGGCCGTGGCACCCTGGCCGAACCGGATGCCCAGGTCGACGACGGGCACCGCCCGTCCGCGCAGGTTGATCACCCCGCGCACGAAGTCGGGCGCCATCGGCACCGCGGTCAGCGTCCGGTACTCGATGATCTCGATGACGTGGAAGATGTCCAGCGCGTATGCCTCGCCGTGCAGCGTGAACGTCAGGTATCGCCCGGCCTCGAGACCGCCGGGGTGCTCCGCGTCCTCTGTGGCGGTATGGGTGACACTCACCGGCCTGCCCGTTCTGTGCGAAACGATCCCGTCCTTCCGGCTGATCGGCGCGCCGGGGCCGGTCTGTAGCGTTTCTGGCACCGCGAAGCGTCGCGGCGGCGCATCGGCCGAGGACGTGACGCGTCAGCCGTGCTCGTCGACGTCGAGCGGCTGGTCCTCCGTGCTCGCGCGGGTGAGCCGGTGAGCGAGCGCTCGAATGTGGTCCTTGAGTTCGGGTGGGTCGAGCACCTGGAAGTCGATGCCCTTGAGCGCCACGTAGAGGGCGATTCTGTCGAGTGAGTCGCCGCCCGCGTAGAAGAGGCAGCTGCCGGCGTCGTGAGGTTCGAGACGGCCGGCGGTCGGTGACGTGTGTTCGGCGACGGCGTCGAGTGGTGCGTGGAACAGGATGGTCGCCCGGTACCGGTATGGGGCAGCGGTGAGAGCGTTGGAGACGTAGGTGTGCACTCCCTCGGCGGGTTCGGGCCGGGGTGTGAAGCGCGGGCCGGGTTGCGGGGCGCGGTCGATGCGGTCGACGCGGAAGGTGCGCCAGTCGTCGCGGTCGAGGTCGAAGGCGAACAGGTACCAGCGCCGGCCGGTGTGGACCAGGCGGTACGGCTCGACGCGGCGAGTCTGTTGCTGGTAGCCGAAGCGGATGCCTTCGCGGGCGCGGCATGCGGCTGCCAGCGCGGTGAGCAGATCGGGGTCCACGGTGGGGCCTGGGCCGGTCAGCGGCAGGATGGCCGACTGCATCGCGCCCACGCGGTGGCGCAGCCGGGAGGGCAGGACCTGTTCGAGCTTGGCGAGGGCGCGCAGTGAGGTCTCCTCGATCCCGGCGACCGTGCCGGTGGCGGCGGCGCGCAGGCCGACGGCCACGGCGACGGCCTCGTCGTCGTCGAGCAGCAGGGGCGGCAGCGCGGCGCCGACGCCGAGCCGGTAGCCGCCGGTCGTGCCGGTGGCGGACTCGACGGGGTACCCGAGGTCGCGGAGCCGGTCGACGTCGCGGCGCACGGTGCGGGTGGTGACGCCGAGGCGCTCGGCCAGCTCGGCACCGGGCCAGTCGCGGCGAGACTGCAGCAGCGACAGCAGCCGCAGCAACCGTGCCGAGGTCTCCAGCATTCGCGTCCAATCCGGTCTCGGCTTGAGGACCGAAACTGTCCTCAAGGGTTTCTAGCCTGGCTCCTGCCGGGGCCGCCCGGTACCTCGAAACCCAAGGAGAGCTTCATGATTCTCGTCACTGGCGCGACCGGAAACGTTGGCCGCCACGTGCTCACCCTGCTCACCGCCGGCGGCCACGAGGTGCGCGCCCTGTCCCGGTCCCCGCAGGCGGCGGCGTGGCCGGTCGAGATCGACGTCGTGGCCGGTGACCTGACCGACCCCGCGGCGCTGGCCGAGGCGCTGGCGGGCGTCGAGTCGGTCTTCCTGTTCGCCGTGCCGGGCAGCGGGCCCTCGTTCGTCGCCGCCGCCCGGCGGGCCGGGGTACGCCGAGTTGTGCTGCTGTCCTCCGGCGGAGTCGACGACGACGCGGAGGTCCAGGACGGGCCGATCGCCACCTACCACGCCGAGATCGAGCAGGCCCTGCGCGACTCCGGCCTGGCGTGGACCTTCCTACGCCCGGATGTGTTCGCCGCGAACACCTTGATGTGGGCCGGGCAGACGAAGGCCGGTGACGTGATCCGCGGGGCCTACGCCGAGGCGGCGTCCGCGCCGGTACACGAGGCGGACATCGCCGCGGTCGCGGTGGCCGCCCTCACCGAGGACGGACACGCCGGCCAGGTCTACCGGCTGACCGGGCCCCAGTCGCTCACACACGCCGACCAGGCCGCCATCCTCGGCCAGGCGCTCGGTCGGCCCATCCGCTACGAGGAACTCCCCGCCGAGGCGATACGCCAGATGATGAGCGCCCACGTGCCGGCCCCGATCCTGGACAACATCCTCGCCACCTGGGCCTCCGCCACGGGCCGTACCGCACCCACCACCGCCGACATCGAGAAGCTCACCGGTCGTCCCGCGCGCAGCTACCACGACTGGGTCCTCGACCACGCCGCCGCGTTCTGATCGATGTTGAGGAGTAGCCGAGCAATGACCCGCGTGTACCTGGAAAAGGGCCGTACGAAAATCGTCGCTTGCGCGCTGGACTGGCCCGGGTGGGCGCGCATCGGCACCACCGAGGACCGCGCCATGGCCGAGCTGACCGCCTACACCGACCGGTACCGGCTCATCACCGCCGATGCCGGGCTGTCCTTCGACCCCGGCCCGGTCGAGATCGTCGAGACGGTGACCGGCGTCAACACCACCGACTGGGGCGCGCCCGGCGTACCCGTCGCCGAGGACAGCCGGCCTTACAGCATCGCGGCGGCGCACCGTACCGCCGCGATCCTGCGGGCCGCATGGCGGGCCCTCGACGACCTTGCCGAAACCGCTCCGCACACCCTCCGCAAGGGCCCTCGCGGCGGCGGACGCGACCGGGACGAGATCGTCACCCACGTCGTGGACAACGATCGTGCGTACGCCCGCAAGATCGGCATCCGGCACCGGCCGTTCGGGCCCCAGGACCGGACTGCCCTGGCCGCGCTGCGGGCCGCGGTCCTCGAGGCACTGGGCAACCCGGCCGACGGTGTGCCGCTCACCGGCAGCGGCTGGCCACCGGCTTATGCCGCCCGCCGCTTCGCCTGGCACGTCCTCGATCATGTCTGGGAGATCCAGGACAAGTCCTGACCGGCACCGTTTCCATTGGCGAGATCACACGAATGGGAGTAGGCGTTGAGGACAGGACCTGTCCGCAGTGTTCGTCAGGCTAGCTCCATGACAGCGATCACCGAGTTCCGTATCGACATCCCCCAGATCGACCTCGACGATCTGCGCGAGCGTCTCACCCGCACACGGTGGGGCGGGCAACTGCCGGGCCCGGCGTGGGAGCGCGGCGTGCCGGTCGGCTACCTGCAGGAACTGGCCGAGCACTGGGCCACGAAGTACGACTGGCGCACGCACGAGGCCGAGCTCAACGTCCACCCGCAGTACGTCACCGGCATCGACGGGCAGCGGCTGCACTTCGTACACGTGAAAGCCGCCGAACCCGGCGCGCTGCCGCTGCTGCTGGCGCACGGATGGCCCGGCTCGATCGTGGAGTTCCTCGACGTCATCGGCCCGCTGACCGACCCACGGGCACACGGTGGCGATCCGGCCGACGCGTTCGATGTGGTGATCCCGTCGCTGCCCGGATTCGGGTTCTCCGGACCGCTGTCCGGGCCGGGCTGGGACAGCCGGCGGATCGCGACCGCGTTCGCCGAGCTGATGCACCGGCTCGGCTACGAGCGGTACGGCGCGCAGGGTGGCGACTTCGGCGCGTTCGTGGCGCCGGACCTCGGCCGGGTCGATCCGCAGCACGTGGTCGGCGTGCACGTCAACGCCGCCACGATGGGCTTCATCCCGTTCGGCGAGATCAGCGAGGCCGAGCTGGCCGAGCTCACCGACGCGGAACGGGCGCGCGCGGCGCGGATGAAGGCGTTCCTGGGCGAGGGCAACGGATACTTCCAGATCCAGGCAACCCGTCCGCAGACCCTCGCCCACGCGCTGCTCGACTCGCCGGTCGGGCAATTGGCCTGGATCGTCGAGAAGTTCAAGGAATGGACCCACGGCAACCTGCCCGAGGAATCGGTCGACCGGGACCGGATGCTCACCAACGTCATGCTGTACTGGCTGACCGGCACGGCCGGCTCCGCCGCGAACCTCTACTACGAAAGCATGCACACCCAGAGCTGGCCCACCCCCAGCGAGGTACCCACCGGCGTCGCCGTGTTCGCCGAGGACATCGCCATCCGCCGATACGCCGAGCGCGGCAACACCATCGTGCACTGGTCGGAGTTCGACCGGGGCGGGCACTTCGCCGCCATGGAGGCACCCGACCTGCTCGTGCAGGACGTGCGCACCTTCTTCCGCCGCTTCCGCTGACCCGCAGGTGCGTGCGGACGCGCCCAACGGCCCGCCCGCACGCGCCACCGTCTGACGTTTGCCCCGGCCGCCGCGGGAAACAGCAGTGCCGATGGGCGACATCAAGGTAGGCACGGCATCGTGGACCGACCGGACGCTGCTGGAGTCGGGCTGGTACCCGCCGTCGGCCACGACCGCGCAGGAGCGGCTGGCCTACTATGCGCGGCAGTTTCCCCTGGTCGAGGTCGACGCGACCTACTACGCCCCGCCGAACGCGGAGACCACCCGCCTCTGGGCCGCCCGGACCCCGCCCGGCTTCACGTTCAACATCAAGGCCTTCAGCCTGCTGACCGGCCATCCGACGAAGGTGAGCGCGCTCCCCCGCGACCTGCGCCCCGACACGGACAAGCCGAACGTCTACCCGCGGGACCTGCCGCCCGCCGCCGTCGACGAGGTCTGGGCGCGCTTCCTGTCCGCCCTCGACCCGCTGACCGGCAAGATCGGCTCGGTACTGTTCCAGTTCCCGCCGTGGTTCACGATCCGCCGCGACAACAAGCAAACCCTGCTCGAGGCGGCCGCCCGCTGCAAGCCCCTGCGCGCCGCCGTCGAGTTCCGCCACGCGTCGTGGTTCGACGGCGACAACGAGCGCGAGACGCTCGACTTCCTGCGCGCGCACGACCTGCCGTACGTGGTGGTCGACATGCCTCAGGGCCACCGCTCGTCGATCCCCCCGGTCGTCGAGGCCACCTCCGACCTGGCGGTCGTGCGCTTCCACGGGCACAGCGAGCGCTGGACGAGCAAGGACATCCACGAGAAGTTCGGCTACCTGTACTCAGACGCGGAGCTGTCGGCGTGGGCCCCGCGCCTGCAGACCCTGGCCGCGAGCACCGCCGAGACCCACGTGCTGATGAACAACTGCTATCGGGACTTCGCCCAGCGCAACGCGGCGGAGCTAAAAAGCCTTCTGAGCAGCCATGATGACTCGTGATCTGCTCGCCTGGCGGGTAGTACAGCGCTTCTAGTTCTGTTAACGTACGCGGATGCCTCCGGAGCCGCAAGCCCAACATCCTGAATTTCTGGCGCTCGCACCGTCGTGGGATCTCGCCCTGCGAGCGGACGGGTACGCCGCCAACACCATCCGCTCGTACCGCGTCGGGCTCGAGAGCTTCACGACGTGGCTACACCGCGAGCATCCAGAGGTCGGTCCGGGCCAGGCGACGCGTGACCACGTACGCGGCTGGATCGTCCACGTGCGCGACGGCGCCTCGAGCGGCACCGCCCGGTCGTGGTTCCCGGGCGTACGGCACTTCTACCGCTGGGCGCTCGCAGAGCAGGAGGTGGCCACGGACCCCACCGAGGGCGTGCGTACGCCGGCGCCGAACGACCCGCAGACGCCGGTGCTCGCCGACGCGCAGGTGAAGGCACTACTGGCCGACTGCGCCGGGCCGGGGTTCGTGCCGCGGCGTGACGCCGCGATCATCTTTCTGTTCATCGACGGCGGGCTGCGGATTGCCGAGATGGCCGGGCTGCGGGTGGCCGACGTCGACCTGGGCGACCGGGTCGTGTACGTCGCGGGCAAGGGCAGCAACCGCTCTGGGCCGCGGCACCGTGCCGTGCCGGTCGGCGTGAAGTGCGCGCAGGCGCTCGACCGCTACCAGCGCGAGCGGCGCAAGCATCCGCATGCCGGCCAGGCCCATCTGTGGCTCGGTGACCGTGGCCGCGCCACGATCTCCGCGGACGGCATCGACGCCATGCTCAAGCGGCGGGGCGCCCGCGTGGGCGTCGAGCTCCACCCGCACATGTTCCGGCACACCTGGGCATCGGCGTTCCGCGCGGCCGGCGGCAGCGAGGGTGACCTCATGCTGCTGGGCGGCTGGCGCTCGAGGAACATGCTCGATCGGTACGGCAAGGTGGCGGCGGGCGATCGCGCCCGAGAGGCGTACCGGCGCCTGAGCTACGGCGATCGGCTCTAGCGCCGCGTGATCCGCGGCACTCCGGTGTGTCGGAGTGCCGCAATAGCGTGCAACGGAGTAAGGTATCGCCTGCCCGACCGGATTCGGCTGGCGCGCGGACGTTCAAGGGTCCGCCGGGCGCAAACGGCAGAGCCGGGCAGGCACCCAAACCCCGGGACAGCACCGCCCCCACGTTGGCCGCGGTGAGGATCTTCCATTCTGGGAGTACTCGCCGTGAACAGGAACCCCGAGCAGGCTCGTGCCGAGTTTCAGCGCCGATCCGCCGAGCGCGCCGCGCAGGATCCGATCAAGCTGGCTCGCGCCGCGCGGATCGTTCGCGCCGCGCTCGCGGCCGGTCACCTAACCGCCGCAGACCTTCAGTCGATCGGCGCCTCGAGCCGCCACACCTTCGCCACGAGCGCCCGGTGAGCGCCGCCCACGCCGGCGACCGCGCACTGATCGCCCGCGCCGCGGCACACACGCGCTGGGCCAAGACTGCCGACCGCGCCGCGGCCACTGCCGCCGCCCGCAGGACCGCGCTTGAGCGCTTTGAGCGCGAGGTGGACCCGGACGGCATCCTCGAGCCGCACGAGCGCGCCAGGCGCGCCGAGAGCGCCCGCAAGGCGTACTTCGCGCTGCTGGCGCTGAAGTCCGCGCAGGCGCGCCGTGCGAATCGGGGTGCCTAGTGCGACAGCCAGGATGCTTCACCATGTCGAAGAACCGAGACGAACTCGAGCCTAGCGACCTGCGGCACGTGCACAGCGCCAAGGTTGACGCGAGGATCGCGGCCGCGGTCGCCGAGGCGCCGCCACTACCTGACGACGTGGCCGAGCTGCTGGCCCGGCTCATCCGGACCGCGCCGCGGCTCGAGCGCGCGGGGGCGGCGGCCTGATGTCGAGCAAGCGAAACGCCCGCCCCGGAGCCGTTGGGGCGGGCGCTCAGCAGGTCGGCGAGACCAGGTCGAGCATAGTCCCGACCGCGGCACCCTGCCCGTACGGCTGCAATGCTGTCGTTGTCAAGCAGAACCGTCGTGACCGGCGGCGTAACGGCAGCTCGGCGCCGTGGATGGTCGTGCACTCGGACGGCTGCCCCGGCATCAATGACGCGCGCTCGGCGGTCGGCTGGCACGCCGCCGGCGTCGCCCGATCACCTTTCAGGCGGTGAGCGGCGTGGCTGAAGCAGCACGCAAGGCCCGCCGCCACTACGCCGCCCGGGCCATCATCCGCAGCGAGCCGCATTCGTTCGGCCACTACGCCATGGTGGTGCTCGCGGTCATGGCCACCTGGGCGGACCCGACCGACCCTGAGCCGGTCTGTTTCAAGGAGCAGGAGTCCATCGCGCGCCGCGCCAAGCTCAGCGTGTCGACCGTGGGCCGTGCGCTCCGCGAGCTCGAGGCGGCCGGAGCGATCAAGCGCCTGGGCATCGTCGGTGGTGGCCGGGACCCGCGGACCGGGCAGGTCAAGCGGGGCACCATCCGATGGGGTCTCATATTGATATGGGGCGATGACCTGTCGGTCCCACAGACCGATAAGGACCGCTCGGTCCCACAGACCGATAAGAGCCGCACCGTCCCACAGACCGATAAGGGGTCGGTCCCACAGACCGATAAGGGGTCGGTCCCACAGACCGATAATCCAAGTCAGAGTCAGAGCGATGAAAGAGCCTCTGACGATGACGACTCGGTCGCGGGCGACCGGCCCGGCGCTGGCGCGCCGACCGGCGCCGCTCCCTTGATGCGCAAGCCGGATCTCGCGAACGAGGCCGCGGAAGTGCTCGGCTGGCCGCTCGAGGCGTGCCGCGAGTGGGTGGCGGGCATCCTCGCCAAGCACAGGCCGAAAAACCCGACCGGGTACATCCGGGCGGCCATCGCCGACCAGCTCGAGCGGGCGAACGCCGGGGCTTCCGCCCCTACGGGACGCACGCGCCAGGCGACGCCGGTAAAGCCCGCGGTCGCGCGCTGCATCGAGTGCGGTAAGAAGCGCGCGCTGCACCTCCTCGTGTGGCAGGTCGACCCGGCGGAAGAGCCGCCGGTTGGCGCCGGATACGGGGTGTGCGGCGAGTGCTGGCCGAGCCTCGGCGAGGGCGTCGACGAGATGGCGATGAAGTCCGCGTGGCTCACGCAGGCGGCGGAGTCTCCGCCGTGCGAGCGTTGCGGCCGGCCGTTCGCCCGCCAGGGCGGCCACGAGACCGTTGCGTTGTGCCCCTACTGCTGGCGCATCGGCGACCCGTACGAGCGCAGGCCCGCGGGGGTCACTTACTGCGTGGAGTGCGGGGTGCCGACCGGGGATGGCGCGGACGTTTGCGAGCCCTGCTGGCAGAAGGCGCCCGGCGCGCCCCTCGGCGAGGCCGCTGACGCAAGATCCGGCGGCTCCGAAGGTGCGGGCATAGGCGCGCCGAAGGCGTGCGACCGCGGGGCGTTCTGCCTTGATCCGAGCTGCCCCGAGCACCCGAAGGTCTCGCGGTGAGCCGCTCATCCTCGGTCTGCACGCAGGCGCTCGACAAGCGCGCGGATCGAGGCGACCACGACCAGCCGCCGGCCGCCGAGCTTCACGGTCTCGAGGTCGCCGCGCTTCACGATCGCGTGGACCGTCCGCTCGCTCACGCTGAGCATGACGGCGGCGCCCGCGATGGAGCACAGCAGCGGGGGCGGCCCAGCCGCACGGGTCGCCTCGAGCTGCTGCTGTCGCATGAGCGCGTCGAGGTCGGCAGCCAGGCGCCGCAGGTCGCGGGCGGCGGACTCGAGGCGCTCGCGAAGGTCGACGAGCGCGGTGCGGGCTGGTGTCACAGAGTGACTGTGACTCAGAGCGATGGCCGGGATGTCCGTTTTCCCCAAAGGGGTGCCCCGGACACCCGCCGTACCGGTCCTCTCCCTCTCCCCGAAAGCGGAGCAGCGCCGCCGCTTGACATTTACCGATAGCTATATTCGCAGCTCAAAGCCCCTTTTATTTGATATTACTATCCGTAACTGCTTTTAATTCAAGATTCTCAATGTTACTCAGCGTTACATCTAAGTTAGGAGTGAACATGATCTACAGCAGGCAGGGGCAGCAGGCGGCCGTGCTGGCCGCCATCGCCGCAGGGTTCAACGTGGCCAAGATCGGGCGGGCCATGGCCCAGTCCGGCGGGGACCCGGCAGCGCTCGAGACGCTCGTGCAACTGCGCACCTACGGACCGGCGGTCATAGCTCGCGCGGTCGCCGCCGGCATGACCGACGACGAGGTGATGCGGGTCGGCCGGGACGGCGGTTACAACCTGGCGGCGCTCGAGCGGGCTGTCGCCGAGCTCGAGCAGCGCGAGGCCCGCCTGGCGGCGCTCGAGCGGGCTGTCGCCGGGCGCCCGGGCCCAGCGCCGGCGCCCGCCATCCGCGGCGAGGTGGCGCGGCCCGCACGTGTCCGTCGCTGGTGACTAAACTGCACATCGCTGCACATGACTGCATCTGTTCCACAATGGACAGTAGACAGTGGACAGTGGCCGAGCGGGTGCCTACTCTGTGTCTGTGACAGCCGTTGATCGTGCACGTACCGCCGTCGCTCGCGCGGTGAAGGCCGGCGACCGTCCGGCCGAGCGCGCCGCGCGGGGCGCGCTCGCGACCGAGGTGCTACGCGCTCGCCTCGAGCGGTGGCTTGCCGAGGGCGTCAGCGTCAGCGCCGACCAGGCCGCGCAGCTGCACACGTTGGTTGATCGACTCGTCGGCGGACCTCGCCGCGTGACCTTCTAGCGATTGGGCTCGATATGAGTAAGGGTGTGCCGTTCGTGTCGGAGGGGCAGCGGGGTGACCTCGTGGCGCACGGCTACGCAAGGGTGCCCGGCGGGGGCTGGATCCGCCGGAAGGACTTCGAGCCGCCCGCGGACATGCTGGCCGCCCTTGCGCAGGAGCTGCGCGACGCGCCGACGTGGGACGCGAAGACGGGAGCGGTCACCGTGCCCCCGACGAAGATCTTCCTGTCGGAGGCCATGCGGCAGGAGCTCGAGGGGCAGGGCTGGACCCGCGACACCGGGCCGGGTCGGAGGTGGATTCGCCGGAAGGGCTTCGACCCGGCGTCCCCGGCGGGGCCGACCAACAAGGACCTCGTGGAGACGCTCAGCGGCGACGACGTGCTCGTGTGGAACCCGGAGACGAGGGAGATCGCATGAGGCGCTGGTTCACTGCCGATCGGGACGAGACGGGGCTGAAGACGTTCACGGCCCCCGAGTCGGCCCCGGCCGCCCCCGAGCCGCTCGCCCCGCGCCGGGGCGCGATCGGCGAACGTGCCGCCCGCCTGCTGCAGGCGCTGCAGGCGCTCGACGGCGTGGGGCTGGCCGGTGAGCTGCTGAACGCCCGCGGGATGCTGGCGCGCGCTGACGAGCTGCGCCGCGCCGGCGCCGATACGCAGGGCCAGGCCGAGCTCGAGGCCGAGCGGCTCGCCGGTGCGGTGGCGGACGGTTCGACCGGTCTCGACGCCGCGGCCGCGAAGCTGGCCACCCTGGCGCCGTGGCTCCCCGCGGAGGGGCAGGGACTCACCTCGGGCGGTCGGATCACGGACCGCGCCGTCGCGCTGCTACGTGACTGCGCCGTGCGCGCCGCCCGTGACGACGCCCCCGGGGCCCACAAGGCGCTTGCTCGGCAGGCTGACGCGGCCGTACGCGCCGCCGTGGACGCCGGGGCACTGCTGGTGGACGTGAAGGGGGTCGCGCGGCTCCTGAAGGCGCCTGAGGTGCCGGACCCGCGGGTCCGGCCCAGCGGCTGGGAGCACCCGTGGGTGAACAACCCGCCGGTCATGCCGAAGCTCGACATGCAGGCGATCATGCGTGATGGGCGCCTCGCCGTGGCCTGGTCGGCCGCCGCCGGCGCCACGGAGCAGCTGGAAACGATCAAGGCCGCGGCCGACCAGCTGTGCGCCGCGACCGGCGGGACGGTGCGGGTGTTCCCCGAGGACGCCATCGATCCCAACGTCAGCGCTTTTGTTGAGCAACTGCCCCAGCCGGTTCACCTGGCGCTCGCCGACGCGCTCGGCTGGCGGCCGGGGCTGTACTGGACGCCGGTCGCTCGTCCGAGCGCCCCGCAGGTCCGCACCCCGTCCGCGGACTGGGTAGCACCGGAACCGGTGCGGTGGGGCCCGCATGCGGGCTGGGCGCCACGCGCCCGGCAGAGCTGATCGTCCGCTGTCGACTGTCCAGAATGGAGGACTGATGTTCAAGCGGGCTCGTACCCCCGGCGGTAGCGACATGGCGCGCCGTGTCGCGCTGCGCAACGCGATCGCGGGAGGGCTCACGCAGGCAGACGTCGCGGTCATCTCGTTCCGCTGTGGCCGTGACCCCGCGCTGATCGCGGGCGTCGTCCGGCGGGCCCTGCGCCAGCCGGGCGGCTCGCCCGCCCGGCTGCGCGAGGTCGTCGGTGACGAGGTGGCGTTGCATCGGGCCATCTCGGCCGGGCTGGACGTGCGGGACGCGGTCGCGGTACGCGCGGAGGTCGACGGCTTGACGGGGGTCGACCTCGAGGCGGCCATCGAGCTGGCGATCTCTCGTCGCCAGCGCCGGGGGGTGAGCTGACGTGGCCGGCAACAGCATCAAGCTCACGTTCGCGGGTGACGCCGACGCGCTGTCGAAGGCTGCCAAGCAGGCGGAGAAGGCGACCGCCGACGTGGCCGACGCGGCAGGGAAATCCGGCAAGGAGCTGGCCGACGCCGCGAAGTCCTCGAGCGACCTCGGCGCCAAGATGGGTCACCTCGGCTCCGCGGTATCCGGCGCCAACGACGCGATCGACGCGATCGGCGGCAGCCTCGACGCGGTCAACCAGCTGCAACAGGCCGGCGCAGAGCGGGCCTCGAGGCTGGCCCGCGCGACGGACGACATCCTGTCCGCCCAGCTCGACTACAACGAGGCCTTGCAGGACGGTAAGCGAGCCCAGCTGGACATAGCGCAGGCGTCGATCGACCTCGAGACCGCGCAGCTCGACGCCGCCGAGGCGCAGACCGCGTACAACAAGGCGGTCAAGGAGCACGGCGCCGGCAGCATGGAGGCCAAGCGGGCCATGCTCGCGCTCAAGCAGGCCAACCAGGACGTTACCGTCGCGCAGGCCGACGCGACCGAGGCCGCGAACGATGCCGCCCGGGCGGTCTCCGACGCGAAGGGCGCTCAGCTCGACCTCAACGACGCGATGCGCGAGGCGCACCCGCCCGAGATGCAGAAGTGGGCCGAGAACCTCCAGATGGTCTCGCCGCTGATCACCGCGCTCGTCGGCGTGGTCGGCCTGGCGACCGGCGCGCAGTGGCTGTTCAACGCCGCGCTCTGGGCGTCGCCGATCACGTGGATCGTCCTCGCGATTGCTGCGCTGGTCGCCATCATCGTGATCGTCGCGACCAAGACGACCTTCTTTCAGGACACCTGGAAAGCGGTGTGGGGGTTCTTGAAAGATGTCGGCGCCTGGTTCGCAGGCCCATTCGCCGATTTTTTCGTCAAGGGTTTCCGCATTGTCATGGACTATTTCGGCAATTTGTGGACCTACATAAAGTCAATTCCTGGCCAGCTCAAATCCGTTTTCTCTCAGGTGACGGATTACATTTTCGCGCCATTCCGGGCCGCGTTCAACCTCGTCTCGAGCGCCTGGAACGGCACGATCGGCCGGCTGCACTGGACGGTGCCCAGCTGGGTGCCCGGCGTCGGCGGCAACAGCATCTCGGCGCCGACGCTGCCGAAGTTCCACCAGGGCGGCGTCGTGGGCGGGGGGCTCGGCAGTGAGGTGCTCGCCGTACTACAGGCCGGCGAGCGGGTCACGCCCGCGGGCGGCGGCAGCCACGCTGAGGGATCGGTCGTGCTCACGGCCGGCGACGACTTCGGCCGGTTCGTCCTGAAGGTCATCCGCGAGCAGGTCGGGCTCCGCGGTGGCGACCCCGTGCGCGTCCTGCGGGGCACCCGTGACTGAGCGCCTTACAGGCGTCACGACAGCGCCCCCGGCAACCAAGGGCCGGGGGCGCTGTCGTGCACAGTCGTGCCGTAGCGCTACGCCACCTCGAGCGGGAGCCTGCGCCGCTGGACCTCGCCGAGCAGTGCCGCGGTCAGGGCCACGAGGTACGCGTCGGGCAGCTGGCCAACCTGCTCCACGGCTAGCCGGAACGCCGCCCGCTCGGCCGCCTTGCGCTGCCTGGCCGCGGTCGCCGCTGCCGTGCGCGGACGGTCCACGTCAACGTCGATCGTCACCGGCGGCCCGGCCGCACGATCGACACGGCGCGGTGCAGCGGGACGGGCGTCACGACCCGGACCCGCGCACCGCTGGACCCGGCGACCACGTCCCGTCGCACAGCCAGCACGATCGCGGCTCGCCCGGCGGCGACCAGCTCGAGCGCGGCCGGCACGTCGTGCGCGGCCGCGGTGACCTCGAGCCCGCGCCGGGCAGCGACGTCGGCGAGCGCGTCGAGCTGCTCCGCGCAGCTGCTGGACTCCTCGGGCAGGATCAGCGCGACCGCCGCCCGGGGCCCGCTCACCGCCGGCCGCCCGGGCGGACGAGGCTACGCACCCGCGGGCGCGGGCGGCACAGCCGGCTGTCCTGCAGGCCCTCGGCGTACCCCAGCCACTTGGCCTGGCGCGCAGCCTCGAGCGCCTCCGCGGTGGCGATCGTCTCGGGCAGGAATGCCCCGGCGGCCACGTCGTCGAACCATTCGTCAGCCACGGCCCAGCCCCGCCTCCCGCGCGACGAGCCCGAGCGCCTCGGAGAGCAGATCGCGCAGGATCGCGGCCTGCACGAGCGACAGCCGGGTTACGGACGTCTCGTCCGGGGTGTGGTTGCCGATACCGATGGTGGTCGGGCGGTCCTCGACCTGCATGAGGTCGACGAACATGACGTGCTCGGCGCTCAGCTCGATGTCCGCACCGACCTGACCGAGGTGGGCGCTCGGCGGGATCGTCGGCTCCGTGCCGTCGCACCACGACGGGTGCGCCGCGGCGGTCACGACCGGCTCCCGGTGCTCGAGCAGCCGCGGCGGACCTGGTTGCAGGCGATCGCCTCCTGGAGGTGCCCGACGAGCATCGCGGCGGCCTCCAGGTCCTCGTCGGTGAGGTCCTTAACCGTGTCGATGAGCATGTCCTCACTGCTAAACCGGAGCGACCAGTCGTGATCGATCGCGACCGCAGCAGCAAGAACCTCGCGCCCGGCCTCGGAGACTGTGCGCCTCGGCGCCGAGGCGGTCACCACTCACGCCCCGGGTGCTGGCCGCAGGTGGGGACCTCGCCCGCGTGCTCGGTGAGGTCGACCCGCACCGCAGGGCGGCCGCAGGCGCACAGCATGCCCGGCACGGCCGGTAGCTTGCCCATGTGTCTGCCGGCGCCGGGGAACACCTCGAGCGGGAACACCGCGAGCACCGCGACTCGCTCAGCCTCGCTGAGCTGCACCGTGGTGAGATCGAGCAACGCCGCGGCGTTGCTCCGGGTAACGCAGCCGAGCACGTGCAGGGCGTTCGCGACCGCGGGCACCTGCGACACCGCGGCGGGGCTCGACGGCTCGGGCTCGGGTACGAAGCGGGCGACGACGGCGCGGCACTCGCGCGGCGAGAGCTCGTCCTGACGGGCCCACATCGTGAGCAGCTCGAACGCCTGGCGCGCGTCGTCGACAACGAACGCGCGCAGCGCCTGCTCCGCCAGGTCGACGATCGGGTTACCCGCGTACTGGACACGCAGCCGCGCGGCCTCGAGCGGGTCTGGGATGATGGACATGGGTCCTTGCCCTTCCTGAGAGGGTTGGGATCAAGGGCCTCGTGGGTGTTCCAGCACCCTCGGGGCCCGGCTACTTTCCGCAGCGGCCCGCTGAGCTTGTTCTGATAGCGTGCGTCCGACGCTCCCCTCGTGGACGCTCTTTTCCCTGCTCGGCACAGCGCTCATTGCTGCACAGACAACTGCTATCGGGACTTCGCCCAGCGCAACGCCGACGTGCTTTCGACCTTGCTGAGCGGCTGAAACGCCGCCGCGTTCCGCTCCGTCACGTTCCACCGGTTGACCAGTCGGCCTCCGGACCCTGCCGGCCTTGGCCGTCCATGGGCAGCTTCATGTTGACGGACGTGCCACAGCCGGCCGGGCTGGTCACTGTCAATGTGCCGCCGAGCGCCTCGACGCGGTCGCGCAGGCCGGCCAGGCCGGAGCCCTGGTTCGGGTCCGCGCCGCCGGCGCCGTCGTCGTGGATGGTCACGCTGAAGATCTCGCCAGGCGCCGACTCGTCCGTCGCCGGCTCGTCGGCGACGACGCCGATCTCCACGGAGACCTCCGAGGCGTCGGCGTGCTTGGCCGAGTTGGCGATCGCCTCCGAAATCACGTGGTAGGCGGCGACCTCGACGTAGCCGGGCAGGCGATGGTTCAGCCTGCCGCGCACCGCCACCGGGACCGCGCTGCGGCGGGCGAGCGCCTTGACCGCGGGGACCAGTCCGCCCTGGGAGAGCAGCGCCGGATGGATACCACGGACGATCCGCTGAAGGTCGTCGAAGGCGGCGGACAGCCCCGCGGAGGTGTCCGACAACCGGGACCGCACCTCGCCGAACTCCTCGGGGATCATCGCCTCGGCGAAGCGCAGCTCCAGCCCGAGCGAAATGAGCCGCTGCTGCACGCAGTCGTGCAGCTCGCGTTCGATGCCGCGGCGGGCCTCGTCCGCGGCGAAGACGAGCCGGGCCCGCGACGCGGTGAGCTCCGCCCGGCTCTCGGTGTTGGCGATCGCGGTCGCGACGAGCTCGGTGAACTTCGCAAGCTCATGCTCGATGCCAAGCGGCGGCCGCCCGGCCTGGCGCCACAGGGCAACGACGACGCCCCAGACCCGGCCCTCGACGACGATCGGCGCGCCGACCGAGGCGTGCATGCCCCCCGCCAGGGCGAGATCGGCCAGCGGGCCGCTGCGGCCCTCATACGAGTCCATGCGGGCCGGACGGGAGCCGTGCAGCACCAGGTCCGTGACGCCATCGGCGAAGTCGACCTGTTTGCCCAGCATCGACTCGGACGCCGGCTCTCTGTTGTACTCGGCGACGCCGGTCACCGTCCTGGGACTGTCCCAGCGCCAGACCCGCGTGGCGTCCGCGTTGAACAGGTCGGCCGCCTCGGTGGCGACCGCTGTGACGATCTCGGCGAAGGCGACGCCGTTGGCCACCAGCACTGCCACCCGGCGCAACGCCGCCTGCTGGGTGAGCAGCGCCTCCCGCCCGGCCCGGTTCGCCTGCAGGGATCGGCCGGCCCGCAGCACGGTCGCCAGCCCGGGCACCACCCCGTCCTGCAGACGCCGCAGGACACGGTCCGGGACATCTGCGGGGACGACGAGCGCGCCCGGGTCCAATGGCAGCTGGATCTGGCCCTCGCGCCGCGGTACCGGGTCAGGCTCGATCGCCGCATACGGCAACTTCATGGCGTACGCGATCCGGTCGGAGGCTTCCGGAAGTACGGCGCGCACATCGTCGGCACCGAGGATGAGCCGGGTCATCTCGGCGACCGCGTCGGCCTCCCGTTTTCGTTCGATGGACTCGAGCGCCCGCACGCGGGCCAGCTGCGCCAGCGAACCGGAGACCGTGGCGACCATGAGGTACACCGAAAGCCCGAGCCAGTCGCGCCAGTCCTCGGTCTCGAGGCGCCCGATCGGCGGGGTGTGGAAGTAGTCGAACGCGAGCGCGCTGAAGATCGACGTCGCCACACCCGGCCACAGGCCCCACACCGTGGACACGACGAGGACACCGGGCAGGTAGACGATCGCCAGGGCTCCGATCGGAGCGACCTGCCGCAGCGGGACGACCAGCAGGGTCTCCACGACGGTCAACCCGGCACCGACTGCGATCCCCACGGCGGCTGACGGCCGGCTGACCCGCACCAGCCATGGCGTAAGGCGTCCGTGCATCAATCGGTCCTCTTGTCGAAGACGTCGGTTCCGGCGTGGCTGGGCAGGCGGAGCCGGTCGAGCGGAGGCAACCAGTCGATGCTAGGGCGGCGGGCATCGAACGCCGGACTCGTTGCGGTCCGGGCGCCGCGGATCACCCCGTGATTCACCTTGGGCGCGGCGCATCACCCGCCCTTCCGCCCTTGCCCCGGCCGGAGCTGACCGGCGCGGTATGAAGGATGGGCGGCCATCGCAGGCGCTGAGAAGACGGGTGAAGAGGATGGGTGAGCAGGTACGGGCGATGCTCACGGGCCTGCTGCACATCCGCCCGATGCGAGGCACCCACCGGGTCGCGCTGCGGGCCGGTGTCAGCATCCTGGTCCCCCTGCTCACCGTGCTGGCGCTGGGCCACCCGAGTTGGACGGCCTACGCCGCCTTCGGGGCGTTCACCTCGCTGTACGGGCGCAACCACGTGCACCTGTCCCGCGCCGCGATGCAGGCGAGCGCCGCAGCGGCGCTGACGGTGTCGGTCGTCCTCGGCGTGCTCGTCGGCTCGCTGGAGTCGCGGGCGCTGGTCGCGGTACCGGCCGCCGCGCTCGTCGCGGCGGCCGGCGCCGTACTCGCCGCCGCGCAGGACTGGCACCCGCCGGGGCCGCTCTTCCTGATCTTCGCGTTCGGCGCGGTCGCCTCGGCACCGCACCAGGTGTCGGACGTTGCGGTCGCCGCCGCCGTGGCCGGGGCCAGCAGCCTGTTCGCGCTGGTGGTCGGGAATGTGGGCAGCCTCGTCCGACGGCAGCGGAGCCGACCGGCCCGGCTGGCGCACGTGTGGACGTGGGAGCCGGTGCGCTACGCACTCGCCGTGGTGCTGGCGGGTGGCTTGGCGACCGGGATCGGGATCGGCCACCCGTACTGGGCGATGGTGGCGGCGGTCGCTCCCCTCAGCGCCCCCGGCCGCACCGCCCAACTGGTCCGCGCCGCGCACCGGATCCTCGGCACGCTGCTCGGGCTGCTGCCCAGCGCGGCGCTGCTCGCGATGCACCTCCCGCCGTACGCGACCGTGCTGGTCGTGGCGGCGCTGCAGATCGTCACGGAGCTGCTGGCCGGGCGGCACTACGGGCTGGCGCTGCTGTTCATCACCCCGATGGCACTGCTGATGGGGCAGCTCACGGTGGCCCGCCCGGCCGGGCAGCTCCTCCTCGACCGCGGGGTCGAGACGGTGATCGGCGGCCTCATCGGCGGCGCGATCGTCCTGTGCCAACCGTGGCTGCGGCGCCACCGCACGCGAGGCACCGCCTGAACCCGGGCCGGTCCGCTCACGCGGGGCCGCCACCGGGGCTCCGGCCGCGCCCTCGTCCGGCACGCCACCATGCGGACGTCCTGGCAGGGCTGGCGGTGATCACCTATCGTCGCCGGCATGGCAGCCGAGTTTCAGCACGACGGGTACATCTTCGTCCTCGACGGACGGGTCATGGACGTCTTCCACCAAGGCACGCCGGACGCGATGCGGTTCCACGTCGCCTTCATGGGGGTCGACGTCAAGCCGAAAGGAAACGGCTACAAGGTGCGGGTCGGCGCAGTGGTCAGCGGCCAGGTCTACGGCGGCGCGCTGCTCACCATGGACGCCGCGACGTTCGAGCGGTTCCGGGCGTTCGTCGCCCTCGCCACGGCCGCCCGCGACGCCGCGGTCAACCCGGGGCCCGCCTGATCTCGGCCCTGGCTCGGTACGGGGCCAAGCGCCTACCGTCGCGACGGCCGGTCGAAGTCGACCCGCACCGTCTCGAAGGACTTGAATCGCTGCGCCTCCGCCAACGTCGTGTAGATCCGCCGGTCGGCCTCGGTCAGTTCGACATCATCGCTGAACAGGGTGAGCAGTGCCCGGGGCCACAGGCGGTAGTTCGCGATCATGTTGATCTCGGCGCAGAGCATCAGCACGAGCGCCTGCAGATAGATCCAGGCGAAAGCGGCGAGTACGAGTCCGAATGCGCCGTAGAGCGCGCTCGCGTGGCTGAGCCGGGAGGCGACAAATCGAGCGCCTACGGTCTGCAACACCATCCACAAAGTCGCGGCGATCAACCCGCCGGCGATGACCTGCCGTACACGCAGCGTGCGGGCGGTCAGCAACTGCAACGCCGCGATGAACAGCCCGGCATTGATCGCAAACGTCAACAGGTAGCCAAGGACCTGCAGTCCGGCCCCGGACCGGCCGGTGAGCTCATGAATGAAGGCCACAAACGTCGCCGTCGCCGCCGACAGCAGCACCGCGGTGCCGAGCATCAGCAACAGACCAAGGCTGCGCAGCCTGGACCTGACCGAACTGGGCTGTTCGTAGCGCGGGACGCCGTAGATGTGATTGAAGCCGGCCTGCGCGGCCTGCATCGCCCCCAGCCCGCCGTACAGTGCACCGAGAATGCTGAGTGCCAGACGCGCGCCGCTGCCGCGCAACCCGGTGACGTTGCGCTCCAACTCCGGCCCGATGCCCGGCAGGTCCCCCACCGCCGAGTGCACCAGTTGCTGCTGCAGGTCAGGGTTGGCCTCCAGGACGAAGCCCAGCACAGTGAGGAACAGCAGCGTCAGCGGGAACAGCGAGATGAAGCCGTAGTAGGTCACCATCGCGGCAAGATAGGGACCACGGTCGTCGACGAACTTGCAGATCACCGCCAGCGGGAATCCCAGCCAGGCGTGCCGACGCTGGTAACGATCCAACCACGCGACCACGACGGGCACCTACCCCACCGCCCCCGTGTCACGCTCGGCTGTCGGCTCGTCCCCGCTGCGTCAGGAGCCCATCGGGTCAGCGCCACCGTGAGGCAACCAAGGGGAAGGTCGTTCCTGAAGATGGCCGCCCAGAAGGATTGTCCGCGCTCTGCGGGGGTATGGCCGGTCCATCCTTCCCGGGTGGCGTCCCGCATCCGGCGTTGTGGACGCTGACCAGGGCTACGCGCGGCGTGACCCGTTGAACGGCGCCCGCCAGGTGGAGGGGGTGCCGAGCATGGCTGCGCTGCTGATCATCGCGCTCGATGTGTTCGTGATCTGGGCACTGGCCGTTCACGGCTGGAAGGTCCCGGCCTGATGGTCCGCCACGGCCGGGCACCGTCAAGACGCCTGTCCCACCGGCTGCTGACGGTGGGCGCTGCGGCCTGGTCGCTTGTCGGTGTGGCGCTGCTGCTCGCCGGGGCGATTTTCCTGCTGGTCGTCCTGCGGTCCATCGTGATTTCGCTGCTGGTCGCCCTGTTTCTGGCCACCGGGTTCCTGCCGATCGTCGACGGCCTCGCGCGGCGTCGCGTGCCCCGCAGCGCCGGCTCCGCGGCAACGCTCCTGCTCGTGATCGCGCTGGGCGCCGGAGCAATCGTGCTCGTGGTGTGGGGCGTCGCGAGCCAGGGGGGACAGATCAGCCAGAGCCTGAACGCAGCCGTCGGCGAACTGCACCGCATCCTCGCCTCGGCAGGAGCCAACGGCAACATCGCCGAGTCCGGCCGACAATCCGTGCGCCAGGCGGAGAACAACCTCCTGGCCGGCCTGCTGCCGGCATTGGGCAACCTGCTCGGCGCCAGCGTCAACATCCTGCTCGGCGTGTTCGTGGCATTGTTTGTCTGCTTCTTCTTGCTCATGAACGGTCACGCCATCACCGCCAGGGTCGCCGCACGGCTCCCGCTGCCCGAAGACCTGGGTCAGCGCCTGCTCGGCCGGGCCGCCACCGTCGTGAGGCGCTACTACGGCGGGCTGACCCTGGTCGGGGCGATCAATGCCGCCGCGGTCGCGATCGGCGCGCTGGTACTGCGTGTACCGCTGGTGGGCGCGATCGCGGTGGTCATGTTCCTCGGAACGTACGTGCCCTACCTCGGCGCCGCGATCGCCTCGATGTTCGCCGTGCTGATCGCGCTCGGCAGCGGCGGGCAGTCGGCCGCGCTGTGGATGATCGTGGTCGTCGTGCTCGCCAACGTCGTGCTCCAGAATCTCGTCAACCCGGTCGTCTTCGGCGCCACGCTGCAAATGAGTCCACCGGCGATCCTGCTCGCCACGCTGGTGGGCGGCGTACTGGCCGGCGTCGCCGGACTGGCCCTGGCCACGCCGGTGACCGCAATCGTGGTACGCAGCATCGAAATCCTGAGGGAGCCGCATCCGGGGGCGGACACGGACAACCTGCCGGACCGACCAGACCCGGAGCTTTAGACCTTGACGTAAATCGCACTAAAATAGCATAAATGCATGTCGGATCGCTGTCCCGGCTGGTGCGACCGACACCCCCGCCCTACGGGTTGGGGATCGCGGTCGCCGCCGCGCCGGTCGTCGCGGAGACGCTCCTGGTCTATCCGCTCCACCAGGTGATGGCACCGTTCGACCCGGGCGTCATCTACATCCTCGGCGTACTGGTCGCCTCAATGGTGTGGGGATTGTGGCTCGGGCTGGCCACGGCGGTGGCGAGCACGCTGGCGTTCATCTACTTTCACGTTCCGCCCGTCGGCGGGTTCGCCGTCGCCGACATACGAGAAGTCGTCGGGCTGACGGTTCTGCTCCTTGTCGCGGTGGCGACGAGCGCGGTTGCGGACCTGTCCCGGGTGCGCGCGGTCCAGGCCGAAAAATCCGATCTCACCGCCGAGATGGCCCGGCTGCTGTTGCACGCGGACGACCTCCGCACGGTGCTGCCCGCGGTCGCAGCGTGTATCGCGCGATCGCTCGAACTGCCGGACGCCGAGATCCACCTCGCCATCGTCCCGGATGATGACCGACGCTCGGCGTTACCCCTGCACGTCGGCGCCGCCCGGATCGGGACGCTGATGGTGCCGGTGGACGTGCCCAAGCGAACAATGCAGCGGCTGCGGGAGTGGGTCGTGCCGTCATTGGCATCGCTGCTGCAAGCGGGCTACGAACGTGCGGCCGTGCTGGAGTCGCTGGAAGCAAGCCGGGAGCACTCGGGCCGGCTCGCCGCCGAGCAAGCCGCGCTGGGGCGAGTAGCGAACCTCGTGGCCCACGGCAGTCATCCACTCGCCGTCTTCGACGCGATCACCACAGAGTTGCACGGGCTGCTGAGCGAATACAGCACGTGGCTGTGTCGCTACGAACCCGACGGCACGGCCAGTGGCCTCTCGAGCAGCCTCACCGGCCCGGGAGCGGACCACATCCGCTGGCCGCTCGAGGGCGAGAACGTCCTGATCAAGGTGCGAGACACAGGCCGTGCCGCCAGGGTGGACGATTTCGAGCATGCGGCTGGTCCTGCCGCCGCGTACGCCCGTGAGAAGGGCATCCGCTCCGCGGTCGGGGTGCCGATCGTAGTTGACGGGCGGTTGTGGGGCGTGGCATGCGTTGCGTGGGCCCGGTCCGAGCCGCTGCCACCCGACACCGCGGAACGCGTCGCGGCCTTCACCGACCTCGCCGCCACCGCCATCGCCAACGCCGACAGCCGGGCCGAGCTCGCCGCGTCCAGGGCCAGGCTCGTCACCGCCGCCGACCAGGCCCGCCAGCGCATCGAACGCAACCTGCACGACAGCGCACTGCAGCCCTTCCTCGCCGTCGCCATGCAACTCGGCACTGTGCGGTCAGGCCTGCCACCAGAACTGCAGCAGACCAAGGCGGAACTGTCGAGCGTCCAACGCGGCCTCAACAGTGCCGTGGAGGATCTGCGGGAGATCGCCCGGGGCATCCATCCCACCCTGCTCGCTGCGGGCGGTCTGTCATCCGCGCTCAAAGCGCTCGCCCGCAGATCCCCGGTACCGGTCGACCTCGACCTCCACACCTGCCCACGCATGCCCTCGGTGGTCGAGGTAGCCGCCTATCACCTCGTGTCCGAAGCGCTGGCCAATGCCGCCAGGCACGCCCACGCCACGGTCGTGCAGGTGCAGGCGGCAACCCGGGACGGCACGCTGCACCTGACGGTCTGCGACGACGGCGTCGGAGGCGCCGACCCACAGCGGGGGTCCGGCCTCACCGGTCTGCAGGACCGCGTCGTGGCCAGGCGGCCGAGATGATAGGAGCGGGCCGTGTCGCGCAGGACCTCGTCGACGGAGCGCACGCCCTCGACGGTGTTGAGCAGGATCGGCCATACGCAGCCGAGCGCGATCGTGACCAGCTTCGGGGTCCAGCCGGTGAAGCCGGCGAAGAGGGCGATGACCGGGATGAGCACCGGCGGGGGCAGTGCGCGGAAGAACTCCAGCGTCGGCTCGGACAGCGCGCGCAGGGTCGGTGAGGAGCCGATCGCGGTGCCGAGGCCCACGCCGGCGACCAGGGCGATGAGGTAGCCCAGCACGAGCCGGGTCAGGCTGGGCAGTACGTCGTGCATGATCGGGTCTTTGGCGAACCAGGTTTCCGGGAACGCCTGGACGATCGTGGACAGCGGTGGCCAGAAGAAGCTGACGCTGCCGGCGGACGCCGACCACCACACGGCGAGGAGGACAGCGGGCAGGCCAAGAGCGAGCAGGATGCGTTTGAGGATGTCGACGGTCTTCACAGATCACTCCGGACCGAGGCGTGCCAGCGCAGCACCCGGCGCTCGACCGCGCGGGCGGACAGGTTGACCAGGACGCCGATGATGCCTACGACGATGACGAGCGCGTAGGTCTCGGCCACGGCTCCGGAGCCCTGGGCGACGCCGATGGACTTGCCCAGGCCGGGCACGCCGATGATGAGCTCGGCGGTGATCTCCAGAATGAGGGCGACGGCGGCGGCGAGCCGGAACCCGGTCACCACGTAGGGCAGAGCGGTGGGCCAGACGACGGTGCGCACGACCGCCCAGCGAGAGAAGCGGTAGGAGCGGGCAGTGTCGCGTACGACCGGGTCGATGTCGGCGACGCCGTACAGCACCTGGACGAGCACCTGCCAGAACGAGGCGTAGACGACAAGGACCAGCGCGGACTGCATCTGACTGCCGTAGATGAGCACGACGAGCGGGATGAGCGCGACCGACGGGATCGGGCGTAGGAACTCGATCGTCGAGGCGGTCAGCGCGCGCAGGATCGGCACCGAGCCGATGAGGACGCCGATGACGATGCCGGCCGCCATCGCGATCGCCAGGCCGAGTGCCCAGCCGCGTACCGTCTGGCCGAGGGCCGTCCAGAAGTCGTGCTCAGTGAGCACGCTGCCCAGCTTGGCGGCGATGCTCGTGAAGGGCGGCAGGTAGTTGCGGTCGACGAGGCCGATGCGCGACACGGCCTCGACCAGCGCGGCGACCACGGCGAGGCCCAGCAGGCCCAGGGCGGGGCGGCTCGGCGTCGGCCGGTTGCGGCGGATGGGCCGGCCGATCGCCGACCCATCCGTGGTCGTGGAGGTCACGGCAGCAGGGTGTCCAGGGTCAGCGGCTTGGTGATGAGGCCGTCGTTCTTGGCCAGGTCGCCGAGCAGCTGCACCGATTCCTTGTCGACCGAGCTGGGCCACTTCGGCAGGGTCAGCTTCGCCTGGACCGCCGGGTCGAGCTTGGTGTAGGTGCTCAGGATGGCCCGCACCTCGTCGGGGTGCGCCTGTGCGTACTCCATGGACTTCTTCATCGCGGCGGTGAACGCCGCGACGACCTTGGCGTTCTGCGATGCGTACTGCTGCGAGGTGAAGTACATGCTGACGGTCAGGTCGGGGTCGGTGCCGGCGTAGTTGGACGCGACCTGCCGGTAGCCCTGGTTCATGGCGATGGTCAGGAACGGCTCGACGACCTGCCCGGCGTCGACATCGCCCTTGCCGACGGCCGCGGTGATGTCAGGGAACGCCAGTTCGGTGAAGTTGATCTTTGTTGGGTCGCCACCGTCCTTCTTCACCACGTTGTTGATGGTCGTGGTGTTGATGTTCTTGAGGGTGTTGACGGCGACCTTCTTGCCGGCCAGGTCCTTGGCCGTCTTGATCGGGCTGTCGGCTTTGACGATGACGGCGCCGAAGTCCTTGCCCTCGGTGCCGGTCGAGGCCACACCGGCGGCGGCGACCTTCAGCGGCAGGCCCTGCGAGTTGGCCAGCAGCAGCGACGTGGTGTTGGAGAAGCCGAACTGGTACTGGCTGCTGACGACGGCGGGCACGATCGCGGCGCCGCCCTGGGCCGTCTCGAGTGTCACGTCGAGGCCCTCGGCGGTGAAGAAGCCCTGCTTGACACCGAGATAGATCGGGGCGACGTCGACGATCGCGATGACGCCGACCTTGATTTTGGTGGTGCCGCCCGACGACGTCGAGCCGGTGGAGCCGGAACCGGCGTCGTCGCCGCAGCCGGCGAGGGCGAGGGCGGCGACAGCGGTGAGAGCAAGGACGGAACGACGGCGCATGCGTGCTGGGGCGGGGGTGTGGGGTCGGGGCATGGGTCCTCCTGTGGACGACGAGCACCCGGCGGGGGCTCGCGAGGCCGACGAGCCGGACGTTACACATATCGTCAACAATTGTGAAGTCAATCGACCGACAGGATCTAAGCACGGTATCTCGGTTGCGGAGGTTGACAGCATCTATTGCGGAGTGGATTGTTGACAATCGCAACGCGCCACCGGTCGAGTCCGACGGAGCTGAGAACGCATGGCAGCGCACTACATCGTCCGGTCGGTCGACCGGGCTGAACCCGACGTCATCGCCGCCCTGCGCGCGGCGGGCGTCGCCACCGTCCACGAGGCCGCCGGCCGCATCGGCCTGCTCGGCCCCGAGGTCCAGCCGCGCCAGACCGGCGCGGCGATCGGCGGCTCCGCGATCACCGTCTCCAGCCACCCCGGCGACAACCTGATGCTGCACGCGGCCGTGGAGATGTGCCGGCCCGGCGACGTGCTCGTGGTGACCACGACCTCGCCGTCGACCGACGGCATGTTCGGCGACCTGCTCGCCACCTCGCTGATGACCCGCGGCGTCGTCGGCCTGGTCATCGACGCGGGCGTGCGCGACATCGCCACGCTGCGCGAGATCGGCTTCCCGGTCTGGTCCCGGGCCGTCCACGCCCAGGGCACGGTCAAGGCCAGCCCCGGCTCGGTCAACGTGCCCGTCGTCGCGGCCGGGCAGCTGGTGCGCGGCGGCGACATCGTCATCGCCGACGACGACGGCGTGCTCGTGCTACGGGCCGCCTCCGGCCCGGCGGTCGCCGACGCCGCCGCCAAGCGCCTCGAGAACGAGGCCGGCAAGCGCGAGACCCTCGCCGGCGGTGTGCTCGGCGTCGACCTGTACAACCTGCGCCCCCTGCTGGAGGAACTCGGCGTGCGGTATGTGGATCGGCTCCCCGAATGAGCGACGGCATCCGCTGCATGCAGTTGCGCGGCGGCAGCTCCAAGGGCGCCTACTTCCTCGCCGAGGACCTGCCCGCCGACCCGGCCGAGCGCAACGACCTGCTCCTGCGCATCCTGGGTTCCCCGGACGACCGCCAGATCGACGGCCTCGGCGGAGGACATCCATTGACCAGCAAGGTCGCTGTCGTCTCACCGTCGGCCGACGCGCACGCCGACGTCGACTACTTGTTCCTGCAGATCGTGCCCGGCCGTGCGGTCGTCACCGACGCCCAGACCTGCGGCAATCTCCTCGCCGGAGTCGGACCGTTCGCCATCGAGCGTGGACTCGTCCCGGTCACCGGCGACACGACCACCGTGCGGATCCGGATCGTCAACCCGTCGGTCAGCCTGGTCGAGGCCCGCGTGCGTACGCCCGGCAGCCGGGTCCGCTACGACGGTGACACGGTCATGGCCGGTACCCCGTTCCCGGCCGCCCCGATCGACCTCACGTTCCCCGGCGGCGCAGCGCCGGTCTTCCCGACCGGCGCCCTCGTCGACGAGTTCGCCGGCGTGGCGGTCACCTGCGTCGACGCCGGCATGCCCGTCGTCGTGCTGTGCGCCGCCGACCTCGGGCTCGACGGCACCGAGGACCCGGCCGACCTCGAGAGCCGTTCCGAACTGCGGGGAAAGCTGGAGCAGGTGCGCCTGGTCGCAGGGGCCGCGATGGGGCTCGGGGACGTGGCCGACATGACGGTGCCGAAACTGAGCATCGTCTCCGCGCCGAGGAACGGCGGCACCGTCACCACCCGGACGTTCATCCCGCACCGGGTCCACACCGCGATCGGCGTTCTCGGCGCGGTCTCCGTCGCCGCGGCCGTACGCACCCCGGGCACCGTGGCGCGCGCCGGCAGCGACGACTCGCTGGTCCGCGTCGAGCACCCCACCGGAACGTTCGACGTCGGCATCGAGCTCGACCCGGGCGGCGCGGCGACCCGGGTGCTGCGCAGCAGCGTGGTCCGCACCGCGCGCAAGATCTCCGACGGGCTCGTATGGCCCCGCAGTGGAAAGGCAACCGGATGA
The DNA here is from genome assembly GCF_040300725.1 of Dactylosporangium sp. NPDC000244. Taxonomy (NCBI): domain Bacteria; kingdom Bacillati; phylum Actinomycetota; class Actinomycetes; order Micromonosporales; family Micromonosporaceae; genus Dactylosporangium; species Dactylosporangium sp. NPDC000244. Next base: position 129,076 of record NZ_JBEPEH010000003.1, on the reverse strand, counting down.
CGATCCCGCACGACCCGGACGGCCGGCGCGACATCGCCCACGTCGGGCCGATCGAGCTGTACACCCCGGTCCTCGACGAGTCCGCCGACTTCTTCGTGCGGGTCATGGGGCTGCGTGCGGTACACCGGGACGACAGCTCGGTCTACCTGCACACCTGGGACGACTATCAGTCGTGGACGCTCCGGCTCATCCAGCGCGACGCCGCCGGGATCGGCCGGACCTACCTGCGCGCCGCCGGCCCCGAAGCGCTGCAACGGCTGGTGGCGAAGACCGGCGCCACCCGCGTCCTCACCGACGTGCACAACCTCGGTGAGGTGCACGTGTGCACCGACCCCGACGGGCACGAGCTCGGCCTGTACTGGAACGTCGAGTGGTACCGGGCCGACGACACCGACCGCCCGGCGCTGAAGAACCAGGCCGCCGCCTACCCGGGCCGCGGCGCCAACCTGCGCCGCCTCGACCACGTCAACTACCTCACCGCCGATGTGCCCGGCACCTCCGCCTACCTGCGCGACGTGCTCGGCGCCCGCTGCACCGAGCAGATCGTCAAGGACGACGGCAGCCCTCAGGCGATCTGGTACTCGCTGGGCAACAAGACCTACGACCTCGTCTACACCGAGGACTGGACCGGCACCCGAGGCCGGCTGCACCACGTCGCTTTCGCCACCGACACCCGCGAGGAGATCCTGCGCGCCGCCGACGTGTGCCTCGACGCGGGCGTGCACATCGAGACCGGCCCGCACAAGCACGCCATCCAGCAGACGTTCTTCCTGTACGTCTGGGAGCCCGGCGGCAACCGCATCGAGATCTGCAACGCGGGTGCCCGGCTCATCCTCGCCCCGGACTGGAAGACGATCAGCTGGACGAAGGAGGAGCGCGCGAAAGGCCAGGCCTGGGGGCTCAAAACCATCGAGACCTTCCACACCCACGGCACGCCGGTCGTCGCCCCCGCCGGAGACCCGGAGTGATCATCGACTGTCACGGCCACTACACGACCGCCCCCGCGGCCCACACCGCGTGGCGTGAGGCGCAGCAGGCCGCGTTCCGGGCCGGGCGGGCCACGCCGGCGTACCCGGACATCCCCGAAGACGACCTGCGCGCCTCCGTGGAGGGCAGCCAGCTGCGACTGATGCGCGAGCGCGGCATCGACCTGACCGTCTTCTCGCCCCGCGCCTCCGCCATGGGCCACCACTTCGGCGACGAGGCGGTGAGCCGGGCATGGACCCGCGCCTGCAACGACCTCATCGCCCGGGTCGTTCAGCTGTACCCCGAGCACTTCATCGGCGTCGGCCAGCTGCCGCAGTCGCCGGGCGCGCCGATCGCCGGCTCGATCGCCGAACTGCGCCGCTGCGTCGAGGATCTCGGGTTCGTCGGGGTCAACCTCAACCCCGACCCCAGCGGCGGGCACTGGACCGCGCCACCGCTGACCGACCGCGGCTGGTACCCGCTGTACGAGGTCATGGTCGAGCTCGACGTACCGGCCATGGTGCACGTCTCGGCCGTCACCAACCCGAACTTCCACGCCACCGGCTCGCACTACCTCAACGCCGACACCACCGCGTTCATGCAGCTGCTGCGGGCCGACCTGTTCCGCGACTTCCCGGACCTGCGGTTCGTCATCCCGCACGGCGGCGGCGCCGTGCCCTACCACTGGGGCCGCTTCCGCGGGCTCACCGACATGCTCGGCCGGCCGCCGCTGGCCGAGGCGGTCATGCGCAACGTCTTCTTCGACACCTGCGTCTACCACCAGCCCGGCATAGACTTGCTCTTCGGCGTCGTCGACGTCGACAACATCCTGTTCGGCTCCGAGATGGTCGGCGCCGTGCGTGGCATCGACCCGCAGACCGGCCACCACTTCGACGACACCCGCCGCTACGTCGACACGCTCGGCCTGAGCGCGGACGACCGGCGCAAGGTCTACGAGGCCAACGCCCGCCGCGTATACCCGCGGCTGGACGCCGCCCTGCTGCGGCGGCAGGCCGTCACAACCTGACGCCACAACCTGACGCCGCAGCCTGACACCGCACCCCCGTCCGATCGTTCGCACCGAGGAGACGAACCGTGCCCAAACCGATCCGCACGATCCTGGTGGCCACGGCCGCCATGGTCCTGTCCGCCACGGTCGGCGTCACCCCCGCCACCGCCGACGCCGCCCGCCGCCCCGCCACCACCCCGCAGGGCCTCGCCGCCCTCCCGGCCGTCCAGCCCGTCATCCCATGCACCGACGTGCTGGGCCTGAGGATCAGCAACGTCACGCTGCAGTCGGCCACCATCGTCACCGCGAACACCCCCGCCCCCTACTGCGAGGTCCGCGGCACCATCACCCCGAACAACACCATCGTCGTCCGGATGCCCGTCAGCGGCTGGACCCAGCGGTACGTGCAGACCGGCTGCGGCGGCCTGTGCGGCAACGCGAACATCAACTACGGACAGGCGGCCGACTGCCCCATCATCGCCGACGGCACCGTCGCCAGCGCCACCACCGACATGGGCCACCAGGGCCAGAACGACGGCTCCTGGGCCGCCGGCAACCCGCAGGCGCAGATCGACTTCGCCTACCGGGGCGTGCACGAGACCGCCGTCGCCGCCAAGGCGCTCATCAGGGCCTTCTACAAACATGGACCGGTCTACTCGTACTTCACCGGCTGCTCCGACGGCGGCCGCGAGGCGCTCATGGAGGCCCAGCGCTACCCGGACGACTTCGACGGCATCGCCGCCGGCGCGCCCGCGAGCAACATGGCCGTGCAGAACACCTTCCACCACGCCTGGAACGTGCTGGCCAACAAGGGCGCCAACGGCAGCTACATCCTGCTGGCCGGCAAGCTCCCGCTCATCCACACCGCCGTGCTGCGGGCCTGCGACAAGCTCGACGGGCTCACCGACGGCCTGATCGACGACCCGCGGCTGTGCCGGTTCAGCCCCGACACCCTGCGCTGCGCGACCGGCCAGGACCCGACCACCTGCCTGTCCCCCGCCGAGGCCGCCGTCGTACGCAAGCTGCATGACGGCGCCACCGACGCCCAGGGCAACCGCCTCGAACCCGCCATCGCCCACGAATGGGGCTCCGAGCTGGAGTGGACGCTGTTCATTCCGGCCGCTCAGGGCCAGCCGGTGGCCAGCGAGATGTTCGCGCTGTCCTACCTGCGCTACCTCGCCGACCCCAACCGCCCCAACCCCGGCTACCAGCTCACCGACCTGCAGTTCACCGTGTCGTCGTTCTGGAAGACCGTGCTGCCGTCCTCCACCTACATGGCCGCGCTCGACCCGGACCTCAGCCGCTTCCAGCGCAGCGGCGGCAAGCTCATCCTCTGGCACGGCTGGAACGACCAGCACATCTCGCCACAGAACACGCTGGTGTACTGGGACACCGTCAACAAAGCCATGGGCGAGCGCACCGTGGACCGTTTCGCCCGCCTGTACCTCTTCCCCGGCATGGCCCACTGCGGCGGCGGCGAGGGCCCGAGCACCTTCGACGTCCTCACCCCGGTCACGGCGTGGGTCGAGAGCGGCGCGCAGCCGGGCAAGATCGCGGCCAGCCAAAGCACCGGTGGCACGATCACCCGCACCCGCCCGGTCTACCCGTACCCGACCGTCGCCCGCTACGACGGCACGGGCAACGTCGACGACGCCGCCAGCTTCGTGCCGTACACCCCTCGTGACACCGTCCGCAACGACGCGAACTGGGTCGGGCAGCGGCTGTTCTCCAGCAACTACCAGACCTGGCCCCGCGTGGTGAACGGCCGGCTCGTCCTCTGATCCGCACTGCCCCGCCGGCGCGGCGCCTCCGTTCAGCGGAAGGCGCCGCGCTCGCATTCGAGTGCACGCCACCAGCGCGGCCCGGACACCGGTACGCCGACCATGGCATGATCAGCAGGACCGGATTGTTAACGATGTCTGCCTGGCGCCGTCCTGCGGCCATTGCCCTACTCACGGGAGATTGTTGACAATACTGTGGGCGGGTTGCCACACTCGTTACGTGCCAGTTCAGCCGCATTCCGACACCCCGGCCGCGCAGGCCCGGGAGGCGCTGCGGGAGGCCATCCTGCGCGGCGAGTACCTACCGGGTGAACGACTCGTCGAAGCGCAGCTCAGTCAGCGCTTCGGTGTGAGCCGGTTCAACGTGCGCACCGCCCTGCAGGACCTCGCCGCCGACGGGCTCGTCGAGGTGCAGCGCAACCGCGGTGCGCTCGTGCGCAAAGTGTCGGTCGAGGAAGCGATCGAGATCAGCGAGGTCCGCATGGTCGTCGAGGGCCTCGTCGCCGCCCGCGCCGCCACCCGGGTCACCGACGAGCAGGCCAGCGAGCTCGACGAGGTCGCGCTGCTCATGCGCCGGGCCGTCAGCGCCGGAGAGTTCCGCCGCTACAGCGATCTCAACCAGCGCCTCCACGCGCTGATCCGCACGATCGCCGGGCACCGCACCGCGGACAGCATCATCGCCACGCTGCGCGGGCAACTGGTCCGCCACCAGTTCATGCTGTCGATGCAGCCGGGACGACCCCAGGTGTCGCTGCCGCAGCACGAGCGGATCATCGAGGCGATCCGGCAGCGTGACCCGAAGGAGGCCGAGACGGCGATGCGCGAGCACATCGCCAGCGTCATCGAAAACCTGCGCGGCTTCGACGGGGCGGGCCTGGTGTGAGCGCGACGCCGGTAATCGCGGTCCTCGGCCTCGGTGAGGCCGGCGGGCACTTCGCTCGCGACTTGGTGACCAGTGGTGCGACGGTGCGCGGGTACGATCCTCGCGTCGTGGCGCCGCCGGGAGTACACCCGGCAGACACCGCGGCCCAGGCGTGTCACGGCGCCGCGCTCGTGCTCAGCGTCAACAGTGCCGCCGCCGCCCTCGATGCCCTCTCGCAGGGCCTGCCGGGCTGCGCGCCGGGCATCGTGTGGGCCGAGCTCAACACCGCGGCGCCCGCGGTGAAGGAGGCCGTGCAGCGCGCCGCGGGAGACGCCGCGGTCGTCGCCGACGTGGCCATCATGGCGCCGGTCCCGCCCCGCGGCCTCGGCACCCCGATGTCCGTCTCCGGCCCGGGCGCCGACCGCTTCGCCGCGATCATGGGCCCGCTGGGCACCCCCGTGGAGGTGCTCGAGGGCCCGGTCGGCCTCGCCGCCACCCGGAAGCTGTTACGCAGCATCTTCTACAAAGGCATGGCCGCCGCGGCGGTGGAAGCCCTCGCCGCCGCCCGCGCCGCGGACCTGGAGGAGTGGCTCAGCGGCAACATCGCCGACGAACTCACCCGGGCCGACGCGGCGACACTGGACCGCCTCGTCACCGGCTCGCGCAGGCACGCGGTGCGCCGAACCCACGAGATGCAGGCCGCCGCGGAACTGCTCGACGGCTTGGGCGTGCCGGCCCGGGTGGCCCGCGCCAGCCGCGACTGGCTGCGCGACCTCGCCTGAGCCGCAGCCAACCGATCAGCCGGTAGCGACCCCTTCGGCGGCCGGTCGGGAGCGCAGTGTGAGCCCGGCGACGGCGGTGGCCAGGGCGAGGACCACCGTGATGAGCAGGCTGATACGGGCCCCGTGCAGGAAGCCGCCGGAGGCGGAGACCAGCGCCCCGAACACGGCGACGGCGAGCGCGCCGCCGACCTGGCGGCTGGTGTTGAACACGCCGGAGGCGACGCCGGTGCGCCGGGCCGGGACGCTCTCGAGCAGGACCGCGGTGGTCGGTGGCATGATCAGCGGGCCGGTCAGACCGATCGGCACCAGCAGCAGCGCCACCAGCCAGATCGGTGCGGATGCGGGCAGCAGCGCCAGGGCGGCAGAGCCGGCGGCGAGCAGGACCAGCCCGGTCACCACCGGCACCCGGGGGCCGACGCGTTCGACGATCCGCGCGGTGAACGGCGTCAGGACGGCGCTGAGCAGCATCATCGGCAGGAACGCCGCCCCGGCGGCGAGGGGTGACAGGCCGCGTTCGGTCTGGAAGTACAGGCTGAACAGGAACGGCAGGCCGTAGAAGCCGACCATGAACGCGAACCCGATCGCGACGGCGACGTTGACCGTGGCCGAGCGGAACAGCCCCAGCGGCACCATCGGGTGCGCCGTCCGCGCCTGCACGAGCACGAACGCCACGCCGGCGAGCACCGCGACCGTGAGGGCGGCGAGGACGCGCGGGCTGGTCAGTCCGTGTGGGCCGGCGTCGATCGCGCCGAAGGTCAGCGCGCCCATCGCGGCGATCGCCAGGACCTGCCCGGTCCAGTCGAACGGCACCCGGTGGTACGGGCTGCGAGGCGACCGGGCCAGCAGGGCGAGGGTGAGCGCCACCACGGGCACGTTGACCCAGAAGATCAGGCGCCACGACGCGAGGCTGAGCAGGCCGCCGAGCACGGGCCCGGCCGCGGCGGCGACCGCGCCGCCCATCGCCCAGACCGCGACCGCCCGGCCCGGGGCGGCCGGCTCGGCGTAGGCGTGCCGGACGAGGGCCATTGACGCCGGCATCACCACCGCGGCACCGACGCCTTGCAGGAACCGGGCGGCGACGAGGACGGTCAGGCTGGGCGCGATGCCGCACAGCACGGACGCGGCCCCGAAGAGCAGCAGCCCGGCGCCGAAGCCGCGCTTGGCGCCGACCCGGTCGGACAGTGCGCCGGCGGACAGCAGCAGCGCGGCGAACATGAGCGTGTACCCGTCGACGACCCACTGCAGGCCGGTGATCCCCCCACCGAGGCCGGCCCGGATCGACGGCAGCGCCACGTTGACGATGGTCGCGTCGAGGGTGATGACGAAGAACCCGAGCACCGCCGCGGCGAGGGTAGAGCGGGCGTGCACGTCGGTGCCCGCCGCGGTGGCGGCCGGGCGCCGTTCGGAGGTGACAGCAGCGGACATGTAGCCAAGGCAACCACCGAGGCTGCCGATGAGGCAGACGCTGTCGACAGGGGGTACTACCAGCACCCCTCTCCGCCCGTCACGCCGTCCTACGCTCGAGTCGTGACCGGCCCCGACGTGCGCGGCGACATCCGGCAGTTCCTCATGACCCGCCGCGCCCGCATCACCCCGCAGCAGGCCGGGTTGCCCGACTACGGCGGCCGCCGCCGCGTGCCCGGGCTGCGCCGCGAAGAACTCGCCCTGCTCGCCGGGATCAGCGTCGAGCACCTCACCCAGCTCGAACGCGGCCGCGCCCGCGGCGTCTCCGACGAGGTCGTCGACAGCCTCGCCCGAGCCCTGCAACTCGACGACGTGGAACGGGCCCACCTCATCGACCTCATCACCGTCGCCAACACCCCACCACACCGCACCCGCCGGCGCGCCACCGCCGGCCCGGGCCTGCGCCACAGCGTCCGGCAGCTGCTCGACAGCATGACCGGCGCCGCCGCGTTCGTGCGCAACCAGCGCCTCGACATCCTCGCCGCCAACCGGCGCGGCGCCGCCCTCTACGCCCAGGTCCTCGACCGCCCCGAGCTGGACGCAAACCTCGCCCGGTTCGTCTTCCTCGACCCGGACGCCGCCACCTTCTACCGCGACTGGAACGCCATCGCCAACGACGCCGTCGGCAGCCTGCGCACCGCCGCCGGCCGCGACCCCGACGACCCGGCTCTGTCCGCGCTCATCGGCGACCTGGCCATCCGCAGCGACCGGTTCCGCACCCGCTGGGCCGCTCACGACGTGCGCTACTACCGCAGCGGCGTCCAGCATTTCCACCACCGCGCCGTCGGCGACCTCGACCTCGACTACGACGCCCTCGAACTGCCGGCCGACCCCGGCCTCACCATCGTCGCCTACACCGCCCGCCCCGGCACACCCGCCCACCAGGCCCTGCACCTGCTCGACACCTGGACCGCCACCCCCACCGACGCGCCGGGGTGACCGGCCCGCCGCAGGCGATGCTGCGGCTCCCTAGCCCGGACGGCTTGAGCTTCTATACGTCGTATAGCTATTATACGCCGTATAGCCAGTCGCGCGATGATCGATGGAGGCGGGGATGTTCAGCAAGTTGCGGACCGGTGCAGCGCTGGTCGACGCCGTCGCGCGAGGCACCGCGGGCATGTTCACCCGCAACCCGGCGAGATCCTCGAAGGCGGACCTGGCCCGCACGAAGGCGCTGGCGGAACGCGTCCCGATGCGCACCGGCCGGGTCAGTACCGACGGCGACGACCTCTACTACGAGGTGCGCGGCAGCGGGCCGCCGCTGCTCATGATCTCCGGCGGGGGTGGCGACGCCGGCTTCTACACCTACCCGGCGGCACTGCTCGCCGACGAGTTCCAGGTCATCACCTACGACCGGCGCGGCAACTCGCGCAGCACCGGCCGCAACGCCGGCCGGTTCGACATGCACCAGCAGGCGGCCGACGCCGTCGCCGTCCTCGGTGCGGCCGGCCACCGCTCGGCGCTCGTGTTCGGCAACAGCGGCGGGGCGATCGTCGCGCTGGAGATGGCCCGCGCCTTCCCTGACTCGGTCACCGCCGCCGTCGCCCACGAACCGCCGGTCCTCACCGTGCTGCCCGACCGCGAGCGGTGGCTGGGCGTGTTCCGCGCCATCACCGGGCCGATCTCCCGCATGGGCGGCGCGACGACCGCCATGTTCGTGTTCGCGCTGACGACCGGCATCCCGTTCTCCGCCTACGCGTTCCACCCGGCCGACTTCGCCGCCCGCAGCGGCGCGAATCAGCCGTTCTTCGTCCGGACCGAGATGTACCCATTCGTCAGCTACGAACCCGACATCGCCGCCCTCGCCGCCGGCGGCATCCCGATCGCCTTCGCCGTCGGCGCCGTCACCCTGGCCGCCGACCGCTACTACGGGCGGCCCGCGGCGATCCTGGCCGACCGGCTCGGCACCCGGCCGGTAACGATGCCCGGCCACCACACCTCGTACTTCGACCGAGCCGAGCCCTGGACGGCCGCGCTGCGCGCCGTCCTGCCCGAGCGGCCCGGCCGGACTGCCGACTAGGGTCGACGTCATGCCGCCCGCCGCGAACCGCCCCCTGGCCACCGACGACACCGGCCGGCCGGTCCGCCCCGCGCTCACCCGGGAGTACATCGTCCGCACCGCGCTCGCGATCCTCGACCGCGACGGGGCGGCGGGGCTGTCGATGCGGAAACTCGGCGCCGAGCTCGGCACCAACCCGATGGCCTTCTACCACCACCTGCCGAACAAGAGCGCGCTCTTCGACGGCGTGATCGAGGCGGCGTACGCGGAGATCGACATCGACATCGACGGGCTGGCCCGCACCGGCGGCTGGCGGGACCTCCTGGCCGCGTTCGCCCGCAGCCTCCGCGAGGTCCTGCGGCGGCACCCGCACGTCGTGCCGCTCGTGGCGACCCGCCCCGCCTACAGCCCCGCGGTGCTCGGCCTCGCCGACCGGGCCCTCGGCGCGCTCGGCCGGTCCGGGTTCGCCGACCGGGAGCTCCTCGTGATGGTCAACGCGCTGCGATCGTTCACGATCGGGCACGTGCTCGCCGAGGTCGGCGACCCGGTCGGCGGCCCGGTCGCCACCGAGCAGGAGGCCGCCGAGCTGCTCGGCCCTTACCCGAACCTCGCCCGGGCGACCGCCGGCGGATACCGGCCGCAGGAACAGTTCGAGCAGGGACTCCGGGCTCTACTGGACGGCTTCGAGCGGTGGCCGCGCCAGGCGGTCTCGAAACCGGTGTGACCCCAAGCCCTGTGATCGGCGCCGACGGCGATCCCCAATTTCCTCGGCCTGGACCGCTGGCAGACCTTCCTGATGGGTAGCGGCGACGCCGGCGCGGGTCTGATCGGCGGCGCGGCACCGTCGAAGATGGCGCCGGCGACGCCGGTGCGGCGCGGCGCCGGCCCGGCACGGTGCACCTGCGCGCCCTAGCGCTCCGGCACCAGCCGCCGCCGGGCCGCCCGGGCCACCGGACGGGGGCGGCCGTCGCCGCCGTCCGGCCGGGCGAGCTGCCCCAGGTGGGCGGCGACGAGCCCGGCGGCGTCGCGGTTGCCCGCCTCGCCCATGTCGTCCAGGCCCGGCAGCGCCGCCGCCAGCCGCGAGCTGCGCAGCCAGTCGAACAGGTCAGGCGCGCCGGACCACTGGTGCAGCCGCTGCATGCGCGTGGCGTAGAAGGCGATCACGTCGGCGGCCGCGCTCGGGTTGGCGGCCGGCGCGGCGAGCCGGTTGCGCGTGTCGTCGTCGAGCTCGAGGCGCTCCAGGTGCCCGATGACGGCAGCACTCGGCGCGAGCAGGCACGGCAGCAGCGGCTGCAGGGTGATCGCGCCGTCGGCGAAGACCGGCCGGAGCGGCCGCCGCGTGAGACCGTCGGCGGTGCAGTCGACGTACACCGTGCCCGGCGGCGACGCGATGTCCCCGCCCTCCAGGCGCACCCCGCCGGCGTCGACGCGGCGCACGCGGCCCAGCCGCACCACGTGCTCGATCCGGCGCAGCTGCGCCAGCTCGAACGTGCTGACGGTGGCGCAGCGAAACGCGCCGGGCGTCACGGCCGGATCCCGCCGGACGATCATCTCCAGCCGCTCGAGCGCGCCGATCGCCTCGCCGGGCGAGCGGCAGTCGCGCAGCCGCTGCAGCTGGCGGTACTCCGGCTCCGGGCCGCCCTGCCCGCGCGGCAGCAGCCAGGCGTCGCGGGGCGAGATCCACGTGATGCGGGCCGGGTCCACGCCCCGGTTCAGCAGCCACAGGCAGGCGTCGATGCCGGTCTTGCCGGCGCCGATCACGGTGAACCGCTGCGGCGCCGCGCCGAGGTTGACGAGCTCGTTGACGGGTACGACCGGCACGCCGTCGGCGACCTCGAAGGGCCGGCGGCCCATCGCCGGCACGGTGACGTCCAGGTACGCGGCGTCGACGACGCGCCGGGCGGCCACGATCCGGGTGGTCTCGCCGCTGACGAGGCAGCGGGCCCGGGCCGTGGCCGGCCGGCCGGGGAGCACCTCCTCGACGTGGTGCATCGGCAGGTACACGACCCGGCCCGACTCCAGCAGGCGCTCGCGCATGAGCCGGTCGTAGTAGTCGAGGATCTCGTGGCGCGACGCGCGGCCGGTCGCGTCGGCGTCACTCGGCATCGCCCGCGAGTGCACGCCGTAGACGTGCGACGGGCTGTGTAGCCGGACGAACGGGTACGACATCGTCCAGTGCCCGCCGGGGGCGTCGTAGCGGTCGACGACGGCCATCGTGCGGTCGCTGTCCTCGGCGATGACGTCCGCGAACGCCATCCCGCCGGCCCCGGCGCCGATGACCAGGTAGTCCACCTCGATCGTCGCGGGGCTCATGGCGTCACGGGCTCCCCGGTCAGCTCGCCCATCGCCACCACGATCTTCCGCGGGCCGGTGAACGGGCTACGCGAGTGCGCGACGAGCATGTTGTCGATGACGAGCACGTCGCCCTCCCGCCAGGCGAACGCGACCGACTCGCGGTCCATCAGCTCGCGGACCTCGTCGACCACCTCGTCCTCGATGACGCCGCCGTCGCCCCAGAAGACGTTCCGCGGCATCCCCTGCGCCCCGCAGATCCCGAGCAGCACCGAGCGAGTCTCCGGGTCCAGCGCCGACGGGTGGTGCAGCGCCAGCTGGTTGAAGAACACCGCCTCGCCGGTCACCGGGTGGCGCAGCACCGCCGGCGCCCGCCGCGAGGTGCGCAGGCCGCCGTCGGCCGTCCACTCGAGGCTCGTGCCCTCCTCGGCGCACCGGCGCTCGACCTCGGCCCGGTCCGTGGTGCCGAAGAAGCGCGACCAGCTCACGTCGACGCCCTCGATGAAGTTGCGGACGTAGCGCAGCCCCCGGGTCGCGAAGCGCTCGGCCAGTTCCGGCCGCATCCGGGCCAGCACCGTGCGGCAGTCGACGATCGGCGTCTGGCCGCCGGAGCGCGGGGCCACGATGCAGGAGAAGAACTGCCGCATCGGCCAGCGCGGCAGGTGCGAGCTCTCGTTGTGGAACAGGATCGACAGATCCTGCGGGTACGGCGTGGACTGATAGATACGGTCCGACTCGCCCTCGCGCGGCAGGTCGCCGTACTCGCGGTGCAGCGTGGCGCACAGGGCCGCGGCGGCCTGCTCGAAGCGCTCGACCGAGCCGGCGTTGAACCCGCGCAGCAGCACCGCGCCGTGCCGCAGCAGCCGGGTCTCGACGGGCTCACGGTTGGCGCGCAGCCACCCGGGCAGGTCGGCGCCGGGGCCGTTCGGGGTGATGAGCACGGGTGCCGACGGCGCCTCCGGCAGGAAGCCGATGCTGACCGGCTCGCCACCGGCGGAGGACACCGTGCGCCGGGCCGCCCCCAGCGGCGGGCGCCGGGACGTGACGTCACTCATGGATGGGCCTCATTTCGATCGCGATGGAGTCCGGCCGGGCCCGGCGTCATGCCGGCAGCACCCGGCCGATGAGGTCGGCCAGCTCGGCGACGGCGGGCTGGCGCATGATGCCGTGGTGCGTGGCCGCCACCGACGCGAGGCCGAGCGGCGCGCCGACCACCGAAGCCCAGCCCCAGGTACGGTCCGGGTCGGGCTCCTCGTCGGCCGGCTCCGCCCGCACCAGCAGTACCGGAAAGTCGGGCGGGTCGAAGGTGGCGCCCTGCCGCACGAAGTGGCGGTCCAGGGCGGTCATGTTGATCGTGAAGACGTCGAGCATGCTGCGCAGCTCCGCCTCGCCGGCGCCGGGAGGCAGGCGCCCGGCCCGGCGCATGGCGTCGAGCAGCTCCCGGTGGCCGATCGGCCCGTCCGGCAGGTCCAGCAGCTGCCAGTGGAAGGCGAAGCGGCGCACCAGGTACTCCGGCGACGTCCAGTCGGCCCCGTCCTGCTCGCTCGGCAGGGCCCCATTGACGATGATCAGTCGGGCCACGTCGTGCCCGCCGCGGCGCAGCGCCTCGGCCGTGGCGTAGGCCATCGCGCCGCCGAAGCACCAGCCGATGATCACCGGCGCGCCCCCGCCGACGGCCGCGATACTCGCCGCGTACCCCTCGGCCATGGCGGCGTAGTCCCGCTGCGGCTCCCGGCCGTGCAGGCCCCACGACTCGATGCCGAAGACCGGCCGGTCCGCCGGCAGCAGCCGGGCCAGCTCCCAGTAGCTCAGCGTGTTGCCGCCGCCCGGGTGGATGCAGAAGATCGGGGCGCCGCCGGGCCCGGCGGGGGCCGCGCGCAGCGGGACCAGGTTGGAGTCCTGCACGTCGCTGCCGCGCACGAGCGCGGCCATCGCCGCGACGGTCGGGGCGGTGAACACCGCGGACATCGGCAGTCGGCAGCCGAAGGCGTTGTTGATCTGCGCCATGAGCTTGATCGCCCGCAGCGAGTGCCCGCCGAGCTCGAAGAAGTCAGCGTCCGGCGACGAGACGTCCTGCTCCAGGATCGACGACCAGGTCGTCAGCAGCCGCTGCTCCACCGAGTCGCGCGGCCGGCCGGTCCCGGCCCGCGGCGCCGCCACCGGGGCGAGGGCCCGGCGATCGAGCTTGCCGTTGCCGGTCAGCGGCAGCCGCGGCAGCACCTGCCAGCCGGTCGGCACCAGCGCGGCCGGCAGCTGGCGGCCGACGGCCGCCCGCACCTGCTCGACCGACGGCGCCGGCCCGCCGGCTGCGGCGGTGAGGTAGGCGTCGAGGTGCGTCACGAGGCCGGCTTCGTCCGCACGCGCCACGACGGCGGCGGCGTCGACGCCGGGCTGAGCGGCCACCAGCCCCTCGATCTCGCCGAGCTGGACCCGGTATCCGCGCACCTTCACCTGGTCGTCCAGGCGGCCGACGATCTCGACGCCGCCGCCGGGCACCAGGCGGCCGAGGTCGCCGGTCCGATGGGCGTACGGCGTGTCCGCCGTGCCGAAGCCCGCCCGGCCCTCCCGCAGCCGCGCGAGGTAGCCCAGGCCGACGCCGGGGCCGCTCACCTGCACCTCGCCGAGGCACCAGGGCGGCAGCGCGGCGCCCGCCGGGTCGAGCACCGTGAGCACGTTCGCGCCGAGGCCACCACCGACCGGCATCGAGGCGCAGCGCCCGTCGACCGACGCGTCCAGCGCGATGCAGGAGGCGCCCACCGTCGTCTCGGTCGGGCCGTAGTGGTTGTACACCCGCAGCCCCGGCGCGATCTCGCGCAGCCGCTCGTACAGCCGGCGGGGCAGCCGCTCCCCGCCGAGCACCAGCGCCTCGGCCGGCAGCAGCGCGAGCGGGTCGGCCGCCTCGGCCAGCAGCGCCGTGAGGTGCGAGGGGACCAGCTTCAGCGCGGCCGGGCGATGCGCACCGAAGCACTCGGCGAGCACCGCCGGGTCGGTGGCGGTCCCGGCCGGGACGAGCTGGACGCACCCGCCGCCGGCCAGGGTCGGGAAGATGGCGGTGTAGGCGAGGTCGGCGGCGAGGGTCGATACCGCCGCGAACTCGGCGCCCTCGGACAGCCGGAGCGTCTCGCCGATCGCCGTGGCGTAGTGCGCCACCTGCTCGTGCCCGATGACTACGCCCTTGGGCCGCCCCGACGTGCCCGACGTGAAGATCACGTAGGCGGCGCCGCGGGCCGGCGCGTCGGCGGTGACCGCCCGCCCCGGGTCCACGACCGCCGCGGCCGGGTCGACGACGCGTACCGTGCCCCACCCCTCGGCGTCCGGCCCGGAGGCGAGCAGCAGCGCCGGATCGGCCTCCCCCAGGATCGCCTCGACCCGCCGGCGCGGCCACCCGGGGTCGAGGGGCACGAACGCCGCACCGCAGCGCCAGACGCCGAGCATCGCGACGACCGTCTCGGTCGCGGCGGGGGCGAGCATCGCCACCCGCTGCCCCGGCCGCACGCCGTGCCCGCGCAGCAGGTGGGCCAGCGCGTCCGCGCGCAGCGCCGCGTCGCGGTAGGACACGACGGTCTCGCCGCAGCGCAGCGCGGGCCGATCGGGCGTGCGGTCGGCCTGCGCCAGGAAGCGCTCGAGCACCGAGGCGGACCGGGCGGGCGGCGGGCCCACCGCGGCCGGCCCGCGCGGCGCGGTCAGCCGCAGCGTGCCCACGGCGCGCCCCGGGTCGCCGTCCACCGCGTCGGCCAGCTGGTGCTCGAAGGCGTCCGCCACGAGGGCCAGGTCGGCCGGGGCGATCCGGCCGGCGGCGCCGACGAGGGTCAGCCGGAGGCGGTCCGGCCCGCGAACGCAGTCCAGGTGCAGCTGGCCGGGGGCATCCAGCGGCGAGCCGGTGGCCGACAGCTCCTCGGCCCAGCGGTCGCGGCGGTGGCGGTACGACAGCGGGCCGCCGGCGGCCACGAGGCCCGGGTCGACCTGGTTCTCCATCGCCGCCGCGGCACGCAGCGCGTCCTGCGCCGCCCGCAGCGCGTCGGCGACCGTCGCGTCGGCGGCCAGCTCCACCCGCGCCGGCACCGGGCGCTCCAGCAGGCCGAGCACGCCCTCCAGGCCGTCCTCGGACCGGCCGGCGGCCAGCACCACCACCGGGTCGTCGGCGTCGCGGTCGTAGCGCAGGTGCAGCGAGCGCCACAGGGCCAGCAGCACCGCCGCCTCGCTCACGCCGCACCGCCCGGCGAGCGCCTCCAGCCGCCGCAGCGCCGCGCCGGCGACGACGAGCGAGGCGATCACCGGCTCGGCGGCCGGGTCCCGGCGCTCGGCCGGCACGAGGAAGGGCAGCGCCGAGGCCGGCCCGTCCGGCGCCGACGCAGGCGGGTCCAGGGCCTCGCTGAGCCAGGCGGCGACGTCGGCGTACTGCAGCACCTCCCCCGCCGGCTCCTCCACGACGTCGTCGAGCAGCAGGCCGACGAGCCGGCTCCAGGAGGCGTCGTCGACGCTCAGCCGCGGCAGGGAGACGACCAACCGCGTGCCCGCCGCGCCGAGCTCGTGCTCGACGGTCAGCTCGCCGGCGCGCAGCACGGTGCCCTCGGCGCCGATCCGCTCGACCGCGACCGGCCCGGGCGGCGCCACCACCTGCACGGGCGCGGCCAGGCCCGGCAGCTCGGCGTACCGCGTGCGCAGAATCTCGTGCGCCGCGACCGCCGCGGCCAGGCGGGTCTCCAGCCGCTGCGCCGGCACCCGGGCGCCGGTGCGCACCGTGCGCACCGCCGTGCTCCCGGCCTCGCCCAGCCGGGCTAGCTGCTGCGGGGCGAGCTGGTAGCCCTCCTCCTGCCACGTCTCGACGCTCGTCATCGTCCGTCCCTCCGGTGTCCGTCGTGGCGGTCCGGCCGATCCGCGGCCGCGGGCCTCGGCGTCGTTGTCATGGCGTCTGTTGCTCAGTGGTCGTCGACGGCACCGCCACGGCGGCCGGCGCGGCATCGCACGGCTCGGCATCGGCGGACGGGGCGGCATCGGCGGACGGGGCGATGTCGGTCGGCAGCGCGTCGGTGGGCGGCGCGGGGAGGCGGCGGACGGTGCGCACCGGCGAGCACAGCAGCACCAGGGCGGCCACGAACGTGCCCGCCGTGCCCGCCAGGACGGTGGCCCGCAGCCCGGCCGCGGTGGCGAACGCGCCGCCCAGCAACGCGCCGAGCGACGCGGCCCCGAGGATGCAGGTGCGCACCGTGGCGTTCACGCGACCGAGCAGCTCGTCCGGGGTGGACGCCTGCCGGAAGCTGATCACGGTCACGTCGAAGACGGGCACGCCGAACATGACGACAAAGCCGGCCACCGCCGCGATCGGGAACGCCGCCGGCGAGTGCGCGGGCACCACGCCCAGCGCGAGGAAGCCCAGCGCCGTCAGCGTCATCGACGACACGAGCGTCGGCCCCACGCCGAACCATCCGATGAGCCGGTCGACCAGGATCGCGCCGCCCAGCGCGCCCGCGCTGGAGGCGGCGACGACGAGGCCGACCTGTGCCGCGCCGATCCCCACCACTCGGACCAGGAACAGGAAGAACACCGACATGATCGCCGCGGAGAACAGGTTGATGATCGCCGCGGCGATGGTGCACCACAGCACCAGCGGGCGCCGCCCGATGGCGACGAACCCCTCGCGGATCGCGGCGCGAACCGAGCCGGCCGGCGCGCCGGGCGGCCGCCGCGGCGCCTCGTCGGCCGGCAGGGCGGCCGCCGTGGCGAACGACAGCACATAGCTGGCCGCGTCGATGAGCAGCGCGACCGGCGCGCCGAGCCAGGTGATGAGCAGTCCCGCCAGGCCCGGCCCCGCGACCTGCGCCGAGGAGTCCGACAGCTGCAGCTTCCCGTTCGCCTCGGTGAGCCGGTCCCGGCCCACGAGGCCGGGCAGGTAGGACTGGTAGGCCAGGTCGAAGAAGACCGTCATGACGCCGACGACGAAGACCGCGACATAGAGCTGGAGCATCGTCAGCCACCCGAACGCGTAGGCGATCGGGATCCAGCCGAGGGCCGCCGCCCGCACGACATCGGCGGCGATCATCACCGAGCGGCGCGCCCGGCGGTCCAGCAGCACGCCGACGAAGAGGCCGAACAGCAGGAACGGCAGCGTGTCGAGGGCGCCGAGCACGCCGGCCTCCATCGGCGTCGCGTGCAGCAGGAGCACGGCAGTCAGCGGTACCGCGACATAGGTGATCTGGGTGCCGAAGACCGACACCGACTGGCCGACCCACAGCAGCGCGAAGGTGCGCTGCCGCAGCAGCGACCGCGGCTTCGTCGCGGTGGCCTCGCTCGTCATCACAGGGTTCCTCTCTGTTCGAAATCTCCGCCGAACCGCCCGGGCGCTCTCAGCGCCCGGGCCCCCGGCCCGGCCAGCACCCGCCGCCGGCCGGGGGCGAGACCGCCGCGGTGGGCGCCGCGGTCTGACGGCGGCCGGACCTCCACCCGGCCGACAGGTACATCGACGTCCGCGAGCACCTGCGCGAGCACCTCGTTGAACCGCCCGGCCAGCGCCTGCACCGTATCGTGGTCGAACAGGTCGGTGGCGTACTCGATGACACCGACGATCCCGGCCGGACACCCGTCCGGGTCGACCTGCCCGCGCAGCAGGAAGTTCAGGTCGAACTTCGCCTCCTCGCGCCCCGGGAACTCCAGCTCGCTGATGCGCAGCCCCGGCAGGTCGTAGGCGACCTCGGCGTTCGTGTTGAACGACAGCATCACCTGGAACAGCGGATGGCGGGCCCCCGAGCGGGGCGGGGCGAGCAGCTCCACCAGCCGCTCGAACGGCAGGTCCTGGTGCTCGAACGCCGCCAGGTCGGCCTCCCGCACCCGGGCCAGCAGCTGCCGGAACGTCGGGTCGCCCGAGACGTCGGTGCGCAGCACGAGCGTGTTGAGGAAGAAGCCGACCAGGTCGTGCAGCGCCTCGTCGGTGCGCCCGAGCACCGGCGTGCCCAGCGGGATGTCGGTCCCGGCCCCGAGCCGCGACAGCAGCACCGCCAGTGCCGCCTGCACCACCATGTACGGCGTCACGCCGACCCGCCGCGCCAGCTCCTCGATCCCGGCGTGCGCCTCCGCGCCGATGCGCACGGCCGCCTCGGCGCCGTGGCGGCCGCCCTCCGCGGTGCGCGGCCGGTCGTAGGGCAGCCGCAGCTCGTCCGGCACACCGGCCAGCGCGCCGCGCCAGTAGGCCAGCTGCCGGCTCAGCCGGCTCTCGGGGTCCTCGGCCGCGCCGAGCAGCTCGCGCTGCCAGAGCGTGAAGTCGGCGTACTGCACCGGCAGCGGCGCCCAGCCCGGCTCCCCGCCGGCACAGCGCGCCGCGTAGGCCACCGAGAGGTCCCGCGCCAACGGCCCGACCGACCAGCCGTCGCACGCGATGTGGTGCAGCAGCAGCACCAGCACGTGCTCGTCCGGGGCCACCGCGAACCCCTGGGCCCGCACCGGGATCTCGGTCGCCAGGTCGAACACGTGGGTCGCGGCGGCGGTCGCCAGCTCGCCGATCCGGTCGGCCTCGGCGTCGGCCCACGCCACCGGCAGCTCGACCGCGCCTGCCGGCACGACCCGGGCGACCGGCTCGCCGTCGAGGACCGGGAACACCGTGCGCAGGCTCTCGTGCCGCCCCACCACGTCGTGCAGCGCGGCGGCCAGTGCGGCCCGGTCCAGCCGGCCGGACAGCCGCAGGATCAGCGACATGTTGTACGCCGCGCTCGGCCCGGCCAGCTGCCCGACGATCCACAGCCGCTGCTGGGCGAACGACAGCGGCAACGGATCCGGACGGTCCGCGGTCACCAGCGCCGGCCGCGCGGTCCCCGTCGCCTCGAGCGCACCGGCCAGCGCGGCGACGCTCGGAGCCTCGAACAGCGCCCGGATGCCGACCTCCACCCCCAGCACCGCGCGGATGCGGGCGACGAGCCGGGTGGCCAGCAGGGAGTGGCCGCCGAGCTCGAAGAAGCTGTCGTCGACGCCGACGGCGGGCCGCCCCAGCACCTCGGCGAACGCCGCGCACAGCAGCGCCTCCCGCAGCGTGCCGGGCGCCCGGTGCGCGGTGACCGGCGCGTGGTCCGGGACCGGCAGGGCCTTGCGGTCCAGCTTGCCGTTGGCGGTCAGCGGCAGCCGGTCGAGGACGACAACCGCGGCCGGCACCATGTACTGCGGCAGCCGCCCCGCCGCGTACCGGCGCACCGTGGCGGCCGGCGGACCGCCCGGCCCCGCCGCCGGGTCGGCCACCACGTACGCGACCAGACGCCGGTCGCCGGGGACGTCCTCGCGGACCACGGCCGCGGCGCGGGCGACGCCGGGGCACTCGGCCAGCACCGCCTCGACCTCGCCGATCTCGATGCGGAACCCGCGGATCTTCACCTGGTCGTCGGCCCGCCCGATGAACTCGAGCGTGCCGTCGGAGCGCCAGCGCACCAGGTCGCCCGTGCGGTACATCCGCTCCCCCGGCCTGCCGAACGGGCAGGCGACGAAGCGCTCCGCGCTCAGCGCCGGCCGCCCGAGATATCCGCGCGCCAGGCCCGGGCCCGCGATGTAGGCCTCGCCGGTCACGCCGGGGGCGACCGGCTGCAGGCCGGTGTCGAGGACGAACACCCGCATGTTGAACGTCGGCCGGCCCAGGATCGGCCGCGGCGCGCGGCTCGGCTCGGCGAAGACCTGGTACACCGTGCACTCCGTCGGTCCGTAGAAGCTGAAGCTGCGGCTGCCGTCGAGCGCGCCCAGCCACTCCCACAGCGCGTCGGGCACGGCCTCGCCGCCGACGACGAGCAGCGCCGGGCGGCGCCGGACGGTGTCGAACAGCCCGCCCGACAGGGCCGAGGCCATGTGCGACGGCGTCAGCTCCAGGAAGTCGACGTCGTGCGCGTCCAGCCACGCCGCGAGCAGCCCGAGGTCGGCCAGCTCGGCCGCGCTCACGATGTGCAGCTCGTGGCCCTCGACGAGGCTCGCCAGCTGGTCCCAGCACGCGTCGAACGAGATGGAGTTGGTCAGCGCGACCCGCATTGGCCGCCCGCGCACCGAGCCGGCGGCGAACACCGACTCGCGATGGACGGTGATGAAGTTGGTGATCGCGCGGTGCGGCATCACCACGCCCTTGGGCGTGCCGGTGGAGCCCGACGTATAGATGACGTAGGCCGGGTGGGCGGGGTCGAGCGGCCGGGTGCGCGCCGTGTCGGTCGGGTCGGCGGCCCAGCCCGGCTCGGCCGACAGCTCCCGGTCGGTGGCCGGATCGTCGAGCACCAGCCGCGGCGCGCCGGCGGGCAGCCGGTCCGCGACCGCGCCGACCGTCACCACGTACGACGGCGCCGCGTCCTCGAGCATGAACGCTACGCGCTGCGCCGGGTAGTCGATGTCGATGGGCAGATAGGCCGCGCCCGCCTTGACCACGCCGAGCAGCGCCACGATGAGCTCGATCGAGCGGGGCACCGCCATGGCCACGACGTGCTCGGGTCCGACGCCGCGGCCGATGAGGTAGTGGGCGAGCCGGTTCGCGCGGGCGTTGAGCTCGCCGTAGGCCAGCACCACGCCGTCGAAGACGACCGCGGTGGCCGCGGGCGTGCGGGCGACCTGGGCCTCGAACAGCGCCGGCAGCGTCGTGGGCGGGATCGGACGGGCGGTGTCGTTCCAGGTGTACAGCACCCGCTCCCGCTCTTCGGCCGAGAGCACCGAGACCAGGTCGACCCGCCGGTCGGGCGCGGCCGTCAACGTGTCGAGCACCCGGGCGAAGCGTTCGGCGATGCGCCGCACGCTGTCGTGGTCGAACAGGTCGACGGCGTAGGAGACGTCGCCGGTCAGCCCGGCGGGCCGGCCGTGCTCGTCGAACGACTCGCGCAGCTCGACGGCGAGGTCGAACTTCGCCGGCGGGTCGCCGTCGGGCCGGACCTCGACCACAACGCCGGGCAGCTCCAGGACGGCGTCGGCGTTGTTCTGCAGCGCGAGCAGCACCTGGAACAGCGGATGGCGGGCCATGGAGCGGGCCGGCGCCAGGTCTTCGACCAGCCGCTCGAACGGCACGTCCTGGTGAGCGAACGCGTCCAGCGCCGTCTCGCGCACCCGGGCGAGCAGCTCACGGAACGACGGCCGGCCGGACAGGTCGGTGCGCAGGACGAGCGTGTTGACGAAGAACCCGACAAGGTCGTCGAGCGCGGCGTCGGTGCGCCCGGCCGTCGGGGTGCCGATCGGCACGTCCTCGCCGGCGCCCAGGCGCATGAGCAGCACCGCCAGCCCGGCCTGCAGCACCATGAAGACCGTCGCGCCGGCCTCCCGGGCCAGCTCGGCGATCCGGGCGTGCAGCGCGGCCGGCAGCTGCAGCGGCACGCTCGCGCCCCGGTGCGAGGCCGTCGCCGGGCGGACGCGGTCAACCGGCAGCGGCAGCTCCTCGGGGAGGCCGGCCAGCGCCCGGCGCCAGTAGGCCAGCTGGCCGCTCAGCCGGCTCCCGGGATCGTCCGCCGCGCCGAGCAGCCGGTGCTGCCACAGGGTGTAGTCCGCGTACTGCACCGGCAGCGGCGACCACCCCGGCTCCCGGCCGGCGAGGCGCGCCGCGTACGCCACGGACAGATCCCGCGCCAGCGGCGCCAGGGACCATCCGTCGCCGGCGATGTGGTGCACCAGCAGCACCAGCACGTGCGCCCGCGCGCCGGTGCCGATCAGCCGGGCGCGCAGCGGCACCTCGGCCGACAGGTCGAAGCCGTGCCCGACGGCCCGCGCGACCGCCGCGGCCACGCCGGACGGCCCGACGCGGTCGGCCGGCGTCACCGCGAGCACCTCGCCGAGCTCCTCGACGGGCACCACCCGCTGGCGGGGCCGGCCGTCGGCCGACGGGAAGACCGTGCGCAGCACCTCGTGCCGCGCCAGCACGTCGCGCAGCGCCGCGGCCAGCGCGGCGACGTCGAGCGGGCCGGACAGGTCCAGCACCGCCGCCAGGTTGTACGTCGGGCTGGGCCCCTCCAGCTCGCCGAGGAACCACAGCCGCTGCTGGGCGAAGGACAGCGGCATCGGCTCCGGGCGGGCCGCGGCCGTCAGCGCCGGGCGCGACGACTCGGCCCCGGCCAGCGCGGCCGCCAGCGCCGCCGCCGAGGGCGACTCGAACAGGGTGCGGACGGTCAGCTCGACCCCGAGCACCGCGCGGACGTGGGCGACCAGGCGGGTCGCGAGCAGCGAGTGGCCGCCGAGGTCGAAGAAGTTGTCGTCGACGCCGACCGCCGCCAGCCCCAGCACCGCGGCGAACGCGTCGCACAGCAGCTCCTCGCGCACGGTGCGCGCGGCGCGGCGCGTCGAGGCCGCGGCGTAGTCCGGGGCAGGCAGTGCCCGGCGGTCGAGCTTGCCGTTGACCGTCAGCGGCAGCCGGTCCAGCACCACCACCGCCGCCGGCACCATGTACTCGGGCAGCCGCCCGCCCGCGTGCCGGCGCAGCCGGCCGGGCAGCTCCGCCGCCGCGCGTGGGTCGAGCGCGGGCCCGGGCACCACGTACCCCACCAGGCGCCGGTCGCCGGCGACGTCCTCGCGCGCGACAACGGCGGCGTGGGCGATCCCGGGGTGCTCGGCCAGGACCGCCTCGACCTCGCCGATCTCGATGCGGAACCCTCGGATCTTCACCTGCTGGTCGGCCCGGCCGAGGTACTCCAGGCTCCCGTCGACCCGCCACCGGCCCAGGTCGCCCGAGCGGTACATCCGCTCGCCCGGCGCGCCGAACGGGCAGGCCACGAACCGCTCGGCGGTCAACGCCGGCCGGTTGAGGTAGCCGCGGGCCAGCTGCGGCCCGACCACGTACAGCTCACCGGTGACCCCCGGCGGCACCGGCCGCAGGCCCGCGTCGAGTACGAGCACGGCCAGCCCCGGGATCGCCCGGCCGATGAGGCTGCGGCTCGGAAAGTCCGTCACGAGGCCGGCGTCCAGCGCCAGGGTCGTGGTGTGCACGGTCGTCTCCGTGATGCCGTACATGTTCACCAGCCGGGCCGGATCGTGCGGGCGGCCGGCGTACCAGTCCCGCACGCGCTCGAACGACAGCGCCTCTCCGGCGAAGACGATCGTGCGCAGGGCGAGCGGGCGCTCGTCGGGCCGGTCGGCCCGCAGCAGCTCGTAGAACGCCGACGGCGTCTGGTTGAGCACCGTCACCCGGTGCGCGGCGAGCAGGTCCAGCAGGTCGGCCGGGGACCGGGTGACCTCCGCGGGCACCACGACCAGGCGCCCGCCGTGCAGCAGCGCGCCCCAGATCTCCCACACCGACACGTCGAAGGCCAGCGAGTGGACCATCGCCCACACGTCGTCGGGGCCGAAGCGGTGCGTGTCGCGGGTGCCGCTCATGAGGCTCACCACGCTGCGGTGCGCGACCAGCACGCCCTTCGGGTTGCCGGTCGAGCCGGAGGTGTAGATGACGTAGGCCGGGTGCTGCGCCAGCAACGGGGCGACCCGCTCGCCGTCGGCCAGGTCGCCGCCCGGCCGAGCCCGCAGCGCGGCCGCCGTGTCCGGGTCGTCGAGCACGATGCCGGCCCGGCGCGCGACCGATTCATCCACTGTGGACGCGGTGACGATCGCGACGGGCTCGACGTCGTTGAGCATCAGCTCGATCCGCCGCGCCGGCAGCGCCGGCTCGACCGGCAGGTACGCCGCCCCGGCCTTGAGCACCGCCAGCACCGCGACGATCATGTCCACGGACCTGGGTAGCAGCACCGCCACGAACCGCTCCGGGCCGGCACCGCGCTCGACCAGCGCGCGCGCCAACCGGTTGGCGCGCGCGTTGAGCTGCCCGTACGACAGCTCGGTGTCGCCGAACACCACCGCCACCGCGTCCGGCGTCGCCGCGGCCCGGGCTTCGAACCACGCGGGCAGCGTGGCCGCCGGCCCGGCCGGATCGTCCGCGCGTGCGGCCAGCAGCAGCTCCCGCTCCGGGCCGCTGAGGAGGTCCGCCCGGCCGACGAGCCGGTCGGGGTCGGCGACGAGCTGCTCGACCAGCCGGCCGAGCCGAGCCACCAGCGCCTCGACCGTGGCGCGCTCGAAGAGCTCGGTGGCGTACTCCACGACCCCCACGATCCCGGCCGGCCGCCCCTGCGGCCCGTACCGCGCGCGGAGCTCGAAGTTCAGGTCGAACTTGGCCGTCTCCCACGGCGGAACCTCGACCTCGCCGACCCGCAGGCCGGGCAGCGACACCGCGATCTCCGCGTCGGCGTCGAAGGCCAGCATCACCTGGAACAGCGGGTGCCGGCCCAGCGACCGGGGCGGGTCCAGCACCTCCACCACCCGCTCGAACGGCAGGTCCCGGTGCTCGAACGCCGCCAGGTCGGCGTCCCGCACCCGGGCCAGCAGCTCCCGGAACGTCGGATCGCCCGAGACGTCGGTGCGCAGCACCAGCGTGTTGACGAAGAACCCGACCAGGTCGTGCAGCGCCTCGTCGTCGCGGCCGGCCACCGGCGTGCCGAGCGGCACGTCGGTCCCGGCCCCCAGCCGCGACAGCAGCACGGCCAGCGCCGCCTGCACCACCATGAACGGCGTCGCGCCGGCCGGGCGGGCCAGCGCCTCGATCCGGTCGTGCACCTCGGCGTCGAGGGCCACCGGCACCTCGGCCCCGCGATGGCTGGCCACCGCCGGGCGCGGCCGATCGAACGGCAGCGCCAGCTCGTCCGGCAGCCCGGACAGCGCGTCGCGCCAGTACGTCGACTGCCGGGCCATGGCGCTGTCCGGGTCGTCCGGCGCCCCGAGCAGCTCGCGCTGCCAGAGCGTGTAGTCCGCGTACTGCACCAGCAGCTCGTCCCAGCCCGGCGCCACCCCGACCACCCGGGCCGCGTACGCCGCCGCGAGGTCGCGGGTCAGCGGCCCCACCGACCAGCCGTCGCACGCGATGTGGTGCAGCAGCAGCACCAGCACGTGCTCGTCCGGCGCCACGACGAACCCCTGGGCCCGCACCGGAATCTCATCCGCGAGGTCGAACACGTGCCCGGCGGCCGCGGCCACCAGGTCGGCGAGCTCGTCGGCGCCGGCGTCCACCCACTCCAGCGGCGGCCCGACCTCGCCGGCCGGCAGGGTGGACTGCACCGGCCCGCCGTCGACGACCGGGAACACCGTGCGCAGACTCTCGTGCCGCCCGACCACGTCGTGCAGCGCCGCCGCCAGGGCGGCCCGGTCCAGCCGGCCGGACAGGCGCAGCACCAGCGGCACGTTGTACGCCGCGCTCGGCCCGGCCAGCTGGCCGACGAGCCACAGTCGCTGCTGGGCAAAGGACAACGGAATCATGCAGGCTCCCTCGCTGAGTTCCGACCGCGGGCGCGCACTCACCGGCCGAGGTGGCGCCGTTGCAAGCCGGCGAAGTCCCCGGCGTCGCGCCACTGCTGCAGCAGCCGGAAGTAGCCCAGGCCGTCGGCGCACAGATACTCTTCCCAGATCGAGTAGGCACCGAGGTCGGTGCCCTCGTTGTTGCTGTAGCCCGGCGTGCAGGTGGCCAGGAACGAGCGCCACTCCGCGTCGACGCCCACCTCGCGCATCCAGGCGTCCTGGGCCTCCCGCGTGACCTCCACGACGTCGACGCCCGCCCGCACGGCGTGCCCGACCACGGCCGCGACCGTCCGGGCCGCCTCCGCCAGGTTGTGCGCGAGGTTGGAGAACCGCATTCCGCCCGTGAACGGCTGCACGAGGAACGCGTTGGGGAACCCGTGCACGTGCAGGCCGTGCATCGTGCGCAGGCCGTCGGCCCAGGCCTGCGACAGCCGCCGGCCGTCCCGGCCGACCGGGTCGAAGCCGCCGCGGCGGATCGGGTCGGTGCCGACCTCGAACCCCGAGGCGTAGATGATGCAGTCCACCGGGTACTCGGTGCCGTCCACCACGACGCCGCTCGGCGCGATCCGCTCGACCCCCTTGCCGCCGGTGTCCACCAGGTGGACCGTCGGGACGTTGAAGGCGGCCAGGTACTCGTCGTGGAAGGTCAGGCGCTTGCACGGCAGGTGGTACCAGGGCTTGAGCAGCTCCGCCGTGCGCGGGTCCCGGACGGTCGCCGCCACGCGGGCGTGGATCTCGTCCATCTTCTCCAGATCGGCGTACACCTCGCGGCCGATCCCGTCGGCGCCGTCCTGCTCCGGGTCAGGCCCCTCCCCGGCGGCGCGGCCGCGCCGGGCCAGGGCGGTCCAGCTGTCGTCGACGAGGTCCTCGGCCGGCTGCTCGGCCGCGGTCATGTTCGCCGCGTAGTTGTCCAGCCACCGCTGCTGCCAGCCCGGCGTGGCGATGCGCGCGAACCACTCCGGATCGATGGGCCGATTGTTGCGGACCTCGATCACCGACGGCGTGCGCTGGAACACGAACAGCTCCCCGCACGCCGTCGCCAGGTGCGGCACGCACTGCACGGCGCTGGCGCCGGTGCCGATGACGGCCACCCGCCGGTCGCGCAGCCCGCCCAGCGGCCCGCCGGCCGGATCTCCGGTGTAGGCATAGTCCCACCGGCTCGCGTGGAAGGCGTGGCCCGCGAACGTCTCGATGCCGGGGATGCCCGGCAGCTTCGGCACCGACAGGTTGCCCAGGCCCCAGGCCACGAACTGCGCGGTGAACGCGTCGCCGCGGTCGGTGCGCACCGTCCACCGCCCGGCGGCCTCGTCCCACTCCAGGCCGGTCACCCGGGTGTGGAACAGGGCCCGCTCGTACAGCCCGTACTGCTTGGCGATGCGCTGGCAGTGCTCCAGGATCTCCGGGCCGTGCGCGTACCACTCCGTCGGCACGTAGCCGGTCTCCTCCAGCAGCGGCAGGTAGATCAGCGAGGCGACGTCGCACTGCACGCCCGGGTACCGGTTCCAGTACCAGGTGCCGCCGACGTCGCCCCCGGTCTCGACGATCCGGACGTCGTCGACCCCGGCCTCCTTGAGGTACGCCCCGGTCATGAGGCCGGCGAAGCCCCCGCCGATGAAGGCGACGGTGACGTGGTCGCGCAACGGTTCCCGCTCCACGCGGTCGGTGAACGGGTCCTCGGCCATGTGCGCGAGGTCGCCGGCGAGCGGCCGGTACTGGTCGTTGCCGTCCGGGCGCAGGCGCTTGGCCCGCTCGGCGGCGTGCTTCTCGAGAACCTTCGACACATCGGGCCTGGGCATCAACGTCTCCTCCAACGGCGTTGTTCGGCGGACCGCGCCACGCGGCGATCCGGGGCGGCGGCTCGCACTAGCAGGTCGGGTCGTCCCGGCGGTACAGGACGCCCTCGCTCCACACCAGGTCGAGCTGGCCCCACCGCATCGCCGAGGCGGCGTCGGGGAAGAAGCTGCGGCCGTTGTAGTTCGCGCTCGTGTTGCACAGCACCGGAATGCCGCTGCACCGGTGGTACTCGCGGAGGATGGCGTGCAGGTTGGGGTCGTCGTCCGCGTTCACGGTCTGCAGCCGGGCGGTGCCGTCCAGGTGCATGACGGCCGGCACCCGGTCGACCCACTCGGGGCGCACGACGTGCTCGAAGAGCATGTGCGGGTCGCGGGTGCCCGGGTCGAAGATGGCGGGCGCGTGCTCCTCCAGGCAGATCGGCGCGACCGGCCGGTAGTGCTCCCGGCCCTTCACGTCGTTGAGCAGCTTCTTCATCGAGGCCTCCGTGGCCGGGGCGATGATGCTGCGCCCGCCGAGCGCCCGGGGCCCCAGCTCCGCGCGGCCGTTGAGCACGACGGCGGGCCGGCCCGTGGCGTGCAGCATCCGGGCCAGTTCCTCGGGCGAGCACGGCGACATGCTCCACCCCGCCGGCACCTCCGGCGTGGGCTCCAGGTCCGGCCCGAGCCGGGTGCCCCACTCGATCGGCCGAAGCCCCTCGCCGCCGGCCGCGGCGAGGCAGGCGGTGCCGATCGCGACCCCCGAGTCGTCCGGGAACGGCGGCACCCACATCTCCTTGATCATCGGGTGCGCCCGCAGCGCGCTGTTCCACTTGATGTTCAGCGCGCAGCCCCCGGCGAAGCACAGGTTCCACCGGCCGCCGCCCTTCCACGCCCGGATCTTCGCGGTCACCCGCTCCAGCAGCAGCTCCTCCAGGAACGCGTGGACGCTGGCCAGCACGTCCTCGTCGGACACGCCCGCGCCGGCCGTGCGCCGCTGGACCGCCGACATGAACTCGTGCACGAAGGAGTGCGACTGCTCGCCCGTGCTGCCGCAGCCGATGATGGTGCGGCGGTAGGCACGCACCCGCGGCGAGCCGGCCTCGAAGTGCTCGAAGAACTCCTCGCGGAAGATCGACTTGATCTCCTCCCGGGCCGTGCCCAGGGCGATGTACGCCATCATCTTCCCGGCGACCGAGAGGTCATCGACGTGGGTCGACTTGTTCGGCCGCTTGAAGGGTCCCCAGTACTGCGAGGCCATGGAGTACGAGTGGCCGATGAGCGGGAACGCCTCGCCGCCGGCCTCGATGCGCCCGTCGGCGTCGACGCAGTACAGCCGCGGGAAGCAGCCGCCGTCCCACACCAGCACCATGGACGGCTCGCCGCGCCGGGCGAACGGGCTGGAGCAGTAGGCGGAGGCGAGGTGGCCGGCCACGTGGACGTAGCTGACGTAGTCCAGGCCCTTGCCGCCGATGACGATCTGGCCGGTGAGGCTGGGGCGGCCCGGGTCGGGCACCGCCTCGGTCTCCCGGTACGGAGCGACGAGGACCTCGGTCGGCACGCCGCCGCTGAGCAGCGACACGCGGCCGTGCCGCGCGCCGTCCCAGCCGTCCACCGCCCACGTGGCGACGTCGCCGAGCTGGTAGCCGAACCGGCCCATGATCGCGGCCAGGTCGTCCAGTTCGTCGACGTTGCTGTACCGGGCGCCGTTGCCGATCTTCTGCATCTCGATGTTGAACGCGAGGCGGTCGCCGTCGAGCAGCGCGATGCCGCCGCTCTGGGTGAGCTTGAGGCCAGCGGTGATCATGAGTTCGCATCTCCCCTGTGTCCGTTGTCGGGGTGTGCCTGAGGGGCCGTCGGGTGGTGCAGCAGGTCGGCCAGCGGTCGCCGGCCGTCGGCGACCATGGCGTCGAGCAGGTTGCGGTAGTCCGGCGGGATGCTTTCCAGCAGCGCCGGGGCGACGACGTCCACCGCGATGTCGAAGTCGCACCGCACGCCGTCCGCGCCGTCCACGATGTTCAGCGCCAGCGGATGGCCGGTGCGCGCGATCGGCAGCGGGTCGGCCTCCGCCACCGCGAGCCCGTCCACGGCCGGCACCGCGACCTGGCGGTAGAACGAGATCGACGTGGTGAACAGCTCGTCGCGCAGCCCCGCGCCCGGCCCGCCCGACTCCGCGATGAGCTCCGCGAACGGGTGGTCCTGGGTCTCCAGCCCGGTCACCAGCTGCTCGAGGACCTCGGCCACGTAGTCGGCGACCCGGATGTCCGCCGATCGCCGCAGCCGCAGCGGGAGCAGGTTGGAGCAGTACCCGACCACCAGATCGAGCTCCGGCGGCCGCCGGGCGGCGGCGACCGGAACGACGACGTCGTCACGCCCGGTCAGCCGGTGCAGCAACGCGCCCCAGGCCGCCACGAGGTAGGCGAACACGGTCACGCCCTCCTCCCGGGCGGCCTCGCGCATCCTGTCGCGGAACGCGGCGTCGAGCCGGACGCCGTGCCGCACCGCCCGGAAGGGGTAGCCCGCCGGCCCGCCCGACGACGGCAGCTCGACCGGCGGTGCCTCCTTGAGCAGGGACCGCCAGTAGTCGCGGTGCGCCGCGGCGCCCGGCCCGGCGGCGACCCGGTGGTGCCACGCGACGTAGTCGCGGAACTGCGCGGCCGGCGGCAGTTGGGCGTCCGCGCCGCGGCGTCCGGCGTTGTACAGCTCGACGAGGTCGCCGACGATGGTGCTGAACGACCAGCCGTCCACCGCCGCGTGGTGCACCGACAGCAGCAGCTGGTGCCGGCGCGGGGCGACCCGCACCACCGCGGCGCGGAAGACCGGACCGCCGGCCAGGGCGAGCGGCCGCTCGGCCCACTCGCGCCGGAACCGCTCGAGCTCCTCCTCGTCGGCGCAGGCGTGCTCGACCAGCACGCCCGGCGTCGCCTCGGCCGCGGGGTGGACGACGAGCGTCTCGCCGTCCACCCCGAGCGTGCTGCGCAGCGCCTCGTGCCGCGCGACCACGCCGTGCACGGCCGCGCGCAGCGCGTCGCGGTCCAGTTCGCCGTCGAGCCAGAAGCCGATGGACATCTCGTAGGCGGCGACGCCGCCCTCGTCGAGAGCCGCCAGCTGCCGCTGCGCGAGGGTGCTGCGCGGCGGCGCCGGGCGGGTGCCGGCCCGGCCCGTGCGGCGGTCGCCGAGCATTCCGTGGGACCGCAGCTCGGCGACGGAGTCCCGGACGGCCGCGCGGATGTGCGCCAGGTCCTCCGGCCGGTGGGCGGTGGACAGGAAGAAGTTGCGCAGCTCCCAGACGAACACCCCGCGGTCGAGCAGGTTGAAGTAAAAGGGGTCCATGTTCTGCTCGTGCTCGAAGCGGAACAGCGACGAGAACCGGCGGACCTCGATCGGCACGTCGAGCTCGCGGAAGTCGGCGTTGAGGTCGTCCACGAACGCCTCGGTCGTGCGGTCGAGGTCGCGCTGCAGGGCCGGCCCGGCCGCGCGGAGGTTGTCGAGCACCGCCTTGGCCGCCACCATCGACATCGGGTGCTGGTTGAACGTCCCGCCGAAGAACGTCGACTCGACCGTCGGGCCGGAGTCGTCGCCGAAGTGCCAGACGCCGCCGTCGACGGGGTCCATCACCCCGCCGCGGCCGGCGATCACGCCGAGCGGCAGGCCGCCACCGATGATCTTGCCGTAGGTGGCCAGGTCGGCCTCGATGCCGTACAGGCCCTGCACGCCGGCCGGGTGGCAGCGGAAGCCGGTCACCATCTCGTCGAAGATGAGCTTCGTGCCGTGCTCCCGAGTGATCTCCCGAACGCGCCGCAGGAACTCGGGGTTCTGCACGCCCGGCGTGCGCAGCGTCACCGGCTCGGTCATGACCGCCGCCAGCTGCGGACCGTGCCGGTGGATGAAGTCGAGGGCCTCGTCAGTGCCGAACTCCAGCACGTACACGTTCTCCACCGCGCGCGGCGAGACGCCCGGCGCCAGCGGCCGCGTGCCGAACACGCCGTTCTCGTGGGAGGGCACGGCGAGCACGCCGTCGGAGTGGCCGTGGTACGCCGTGGAGAACACCACGATCTTGTCGCGCCCGGTGGCCGCGCGCGCCAGGCGCACCGCCGTCATGACCGCCTCGGTCCCGGTGTTGAGGAAGGCGACCCGCTCCATGCCGGTGAGCTCCAGCACGGCGGCCGCGACGTCCTCGACCAGCCGGGTGCGCGGCCCGAGGCTGAAGCCGACGTCCAGCCGCTCGCGCAGCGCGTCCGTGACGAACGGCGGGTTGTGTCCCAGCAGGTGCACGCCGTAGCCCAGGGTCAGGTCCACGTACTCGTTATCGTCGATGTCCCACAGCCGCGCGCCACGGCCGCGCTCGGCGACGATCGGGTACAGCATCTCCTTGGTCGCGGGCCGGAACCCGAGCGTGGAGCGGCTGTCGGCCACCATCGGGCGGAATCGCTGGGCGAACGCCTTGGAGCCCTTCGTGCGGGCGCCGAACCGGTCGGCCAGGGCCCGCAGATAGCGGGTGCGCTGCGCCGTCTCCTCGGGGTCGGCCGCGGCCCGGCGCATGCCCGGCGCGAGCGGCACCACCGACCGGGTCGGGGCCGGCGCCGCGGCCGGCGGCACCACGGCCGACGGGACCACGGCCGACGGGACCACGGCCGGGGCGCCGCCCAGCACCTCGAGCTGCCGTTGCATGACAAGCAGCTGCTCCCGGATCAGCTCCTGCACCGCTGCCGTCACGGTGGCCGGCACCGGCACCGGCGCCGGCGCCGCGACGGAGGGCGCCGCCACCAGCGGATCGGGCGCGACGACGGGAGCCGGGGACGCGCCCGGCAGCTTCTCGGCCGGCGCGTGCGCGGCGAGGTAGGCGGCCATCTCGGCCGGCGTCTGCACCTCGCCGAAGAGCTGCCGCAGGGTGACCTTGCACCCGTACCGGTCCTCCACCAGCCGCAGCAGG
Source organism: Dactylosporangium sp. NPDC000244 (assembly GCF_040300725.1). Lineage (NCBI taxonomy): Bacteria > Bacillati > Actinomycetota > Actinomycetes > Micromonosporales > Micromonosporaceae > Dactylosporangium > Dactylosporangium sp. NPDC000244. The sequence continues at coordinate 96,966 of NZ_JBEPEH010000003.1, read as the reverse complement.
CCGAGCAGCGCCATCGAGTCGGCGCCGAGCTCGGTGAACGCGACGTCGGGGTCCAGCCGGTCGGGCGGGATGTCGAAGTAGCCGCCGACGATGGCGGCGATGCCTGGCAGTAGTGGCTCCACGCTGTTCTCCTCGTGCTCGGCGCCCGGATGGCGGCGCATCAGGCGGTCACCGTCGGGTCCAGGCGCGCCGCCAGGCGGTCGATGGTGGGGTTGGCCAGCAGCTCCCGCGCCGTCAGCGGCAGCGCGAGCTCCTGCTCGATCCGCCGCGCGAGGCGGACCGCGAGCAGCTCGTCGCCGCCGAGGTCGAAGAGGCTCAGGTCGTAGCGGTCGACGTCGGTACGCAGCACCTCGGACCACAGCCGGGCCAGCGTCCGGCGCAGCCCGGCGCCCGCCGCGGGGCGCCGGTCGTCGGCCGCGGCCGCCAGCCGGCGCAGCCCGGCGTGCAGGACGAGGTCGAGGGCCTCGGTCCGTGGCGGCTCCGCCCGATCGAGCACGGCGTCCCGGTCCGCGTCCCGGTCGGAGTCGGTTCCCGCGGGCGGGTCGAACGACCAGAGGTGCACGACCCGCCCGGGCACGAACCCGGCCGCCGCGAGCGCAGCCGACAGCCGCTCGCGGTCGCCCGCCTCCGCCGGGTCGACGACGAAGGAGTCGGCGTCGACACGCTCGTACCGGCGACCGGCGCGCACCACGCACACGGCGGCGCCGCCCTCGCGCAGCGCCCCGGCGAGGGCGTCGCCGACCCCGCCGGCGTCCGCGAACAGCAGCCACGGCCCGTCCGCCCGCGCGGCGGCCCCGCCCGGGACGGCCGGGGCGCCGGGCGCATCGGGCCGCAAGGTGGGCCCCCGCAGCGGGTGGGTCGGCAGGGGCACCCGCCGGGGCCCCCCGCCCGACCACGCCGACCAGTCCACCGGCACGCCCTCGACCCACAGCCGGGCCGCGGCGGCCAGCAGGCCGACCACCGTCGGCGGGGCCGGCACCGGGTCGAATCCGGCACCGGCCGACGCTGCCCCGACGGCCAGCACGGCCGCGCTCGCGCCCGCGAACGCCTCGGCGAGCCGGTCGCCCACCCAGACGTCCCGTGTCCAGTGCCGCGGATCGAGCACCCGCGCCGCGGGCAGCTCACCGCCGGTGACGGCCGACAGGATGGGCATCCGCGGCGCCCGCGGCCTCACCGCGGGCGGCCGGTCGAGCCGTCCGGCCCGCCAGGACAGCAGGGCCGCCGCCGCGGACGGGTCGAGGGCGCCGGCGACGCAGGCCGCGAGGACCTCGCCGGCCCCCGCTCCCCCGACCGCCGCCGGCCGCACGCCGGACTCCGTCCACAGCGCCGCCAGGACCCGCGCGGCGGTCACCGCGGCCGCCGAGGGATCGTCGTCCACACCGGCGCCGGCGGTGCAGCGGTCGACGAGGTCCGCGACCGCGGGCAGGCGCCCGGCCAGGGCCCGCAGTTCCTCGGCCCCCATCGCGCCGAAGAGCAACGACACAGTCGGGGCGGACGGCGCCGGCGCGACCGGACGGTCGGCCAGGGCTCGCAGCCCGGTCACGGCGCCGGCGTGGTCGTCGGCGACGACCGCGTGGCGGTGGGCGAAGACGCGCCGGCCCGCCCGCAGGGTGTACGCCGCGTCGGCCAGACCGGGCGCGTCGGCCCCCGCCAGCTCGTCGGCCACCCGGCGGGCCAGCTCCCGCAGCGCCGCGTCGCTCTTGGCGCTCACCGCGAGCAGCCACGGGCCCTCGGCCGGCGCCGGGGCGGCGGGCGCCGGGGGTGCCTCCTCGAGCACGACGTGCGCGTTGGTGCCGCCGATGCCGAACGAGCTCACGCCGGCCCGTCGCGGGGTGGACCCCGCCGCCCAGGGCATCGGGGCGGTGTTGACGAAGAACGGGCTGTCGTCCAGGTCGATCTCGGGGTTGGGCCGGGCGAAGGTCGGGTGGCCGGGGATCTCCCGGTGCTGCAACGCCAGCACCGCCTTGATGAGCCCGGTGACACCCGCCGCGGCGGCGAGGTGCCCGACGTTGGCCTTGACCGAGCCCAGGGCACACTCCCGCCGCCCCGGCCGCGCGCCGCCCGCGACGAAGGCCTCGCGCAGCGCGGCGAACTCGACGGGGTCGCCGAGCGTGGTCGCGGTGCCGTGGGCCTCGACGTAGGTGATGGTGCCGGCGCCCACCTCGGCCACCGCCTGCGCCTCCGCGATCACCGCCCGCTGGCCGGCGGTGCTGGGGGCCGTGTAGCCGATCTTGTCCGAGCCGTCGTTGTTGATCGCCGAGCCCTTCACCACGGCCAGCACCCGGTCGCCGTCCGCGATCGCCTCGGCCAGTCGCTTCAGGGCGACCAGGCCGACCCCGTCGCCGAACGTCGTGCCGGCCCCCGCGGCGTCGAACGGGCGGCACCGCCCGTCCGGGGACAGGATCATCCCCTCGCTGAACGTGTAGCCGGGGTACGGGTTGGCGATCACCGAGACGCCGCCGGCCAGGGCGATGTCGCACTCGCCGGTGACGAGGCTCTGCACGGCCAGGTGTACCGCCACGAGCGACGTCGAGCACGCGGTCTGCACGTTGACGCTCGGCCCCCGCAGCCCGAGCTTGTAGGAGATCCGGGTGGTCAGGTAGTCCTTGTCGTTGGCGATCATGATTTCGGTACCGTCGTAGCCGAGCGGATCGCAGTGGCGGCCCAGCAGGTTGGGCAGGTACGTGTTCATCGACGCGCCGGCGAACACCCCGACGGCCTGCTCGCCCGCCGCGCCGGCGTAGCCGATCGTCTCGAGCAGCTCCGAGGCGACCTCCAGCAGGATCCGCTGCTGGGGGTCGAGCAGCATCGCCTCACGCCGGGTGTAGCCGAAGAACTCGTGGTCGAAGCGGAACGCGTCGGGCAGGACCGCCGCGCGCCTGACATAGGCCGGATCGCGCAGCACCCGCGGGGGCGTCCCGGCCGCCGCGAGCTCGGCGTCGGTGAACGTGGTCAGCAGGTCGTCGCCGGCCCGCAGCCGGCTCCAGAGGGTGGCCACGTCGGGGGCGCCGGGGAACCGACCGCACATCCCGATCACGGCGATGTCGTTGGGCCGGATCGGCGCCGCGGCCTCGGTCGCGTCAGGCATCCCGGCCTCCGTCGCCGTCCACGCGCTGACGCCCCCGCGCCCGCAGCCGCGCGCCGCGCGCCGCGCCGTCCGCCAGCTGCACCCGCCGGCTCGAGGCGCGCCCCCGGCCCGGGCCCTCGCCGACCGGCGCGGCGGCCTGACCGAGCCGCCGGGCCAGGCTCGTCACGGTCGGGTAGCGGAACAGGTCGGGCACCGTCAGCGGGCGGTCCGCGGCCTCGTCGGTGAGCAGCTGGTGGACCTGCATGAGCAGCACCGAGTTGCCGCCGAGGTCGAAGAAGTTGTCGTCGGGGCCGATGGCCTCGCGGCCGAGGACCTGCCGCCAGACCGCCGTCACCCGCCGCTCCTGCGCGCCGAGGCCGGCCGGCGCGGGCTCGTCAGCCGGGGCCGCCGCGTCCGCGAGGGCGTCGCCGGCCGGGTCGCCCGCGCCGACCGCGTCGCCGACGCGGTCGCTGCCGGGGTCGCCCACGGCCGGCAGCGGCAGGTCGTCCGCGCGGTGCCGCGGATTCGCCACCACCGCCCCGAGCAGGGTCAGGTAGCACCGGATGACCTGCCGGGCCGCCGCGGACGGGAAGACCGACGTGCGGTGCTTGAGCACCGCGACGAGCCGGTCACCGTCGTGGACGACCTCCAGCACGAGCTCCAGCTGGTCGTCCTGCTGCGCGAGGCGGAACGGCACTGCGGTCAGCCCGGCCCAGGCGACCGGGGCCGCGCCCTCGTCGGCCACGTACAGGCCGGCGTGCGCCGGGTACCGGTGCGGCTGCTGGTAGCTGAACATCGCCTGGAAGATGGGGTTGCGCCCGTCGCGGCGCGGCGGGCTGAGCTCCCTGACGAGCCGCTCGAACGGGTAGTCCTGGTGCTCCAGCGCCTCCGCGACCGTGCGGCGGGCCCGCCCGAGCAGCTCCCCGAACGACGCCGCGCCGTCCAGCTCGGCCCGCAGCACCACCGGGTTGACGAAGTTGCCGACGCTCTCGGCCAGCGCCGGGTCGGTCCGGCCGGCGACCGGGGTCCCGATCAGCACGTCACGTCGGCCGGTGTACCGCCCGATGAGGATCTGGAAGGCCGTCAACAGCACGACGTACGGCGTCGAGCCCGCCTCCCGCGCCAGCGCGAACACGTCGCGCGCGAGGGCGTCGGGGAACGCGAACACGATCGAGGCGCCCCCGTCGGCGTCGGCCGGGTCGGGCTCGAAGCGCGGCCACGCGGTCGGCTCCAGGCGGCCGGCGAGCCGCCCGTGCCAGTACGCGCGGGCCCGTTCGCCCCTCGCCGTGGCGATGAGGTCGCGCTGGTACGTGACGAAGTCGGTGTACGGCGCGTTGCGGGCGGGCAGGTTCGCCGGGCGCCGCTCGGACTCGGCGCGGTACAGCTGCTCCAGCTCGGCCAGCATGAGCCCGAGCGACCAGAAGTCGCACACGATGTGGTGCACGCTCAACAGCACGACCGCCTCACCCGGTGCGGTGCGGTAGACCCGCGCCCGGATCGGCGGACCGCTCATGAGGTCGAACGGCTCCCGATGGTCGTCGCGCACCGTCTGGGCGAGCCGCTCGTCGCCCCAGTCCCCGGCGTCGGTCTCGGCGAAGCCGGGCTCGAGCCAGCCGTGCACGCTCTGCCGGCCCTCGACGGCCCCGGCGCCCGGCGTGCCGACGCGCCCGAAGGTGGTGCGCAGCGCCGCGTGCCGGCCGACGAGGGAGCGCAGCGCGCCGTGGAACGCGGCGGTGTCGAAGCCGCCGGTGAACCGGGCGGTGAAGGCGACGTTGTACGCCGCGTTCGCCGGGTCCGTCTGGTGCAGGATCAGTAGCGAACGCTGCGCGGGCGACAGCGGGTGCTCGGCGCGCGCCTCGGCGGCCCGCGACCGCAGCACCGCCTCCAGTCGTTTGCGGACGTCGTACTCGCTCACAGCATCATCCCTCGGTCGATCCGGCCGTGCCCTGCTCGGCCAGCCACGGCAGCAGCGCGTCGAGCTGGTCCGGCGTCAACGTGTCGAGCGAGGCCAGCAACCGCTCCGCCTCCTGCGGCGAGAACGGCTCGGCCTCGGGCCGCGACGGCGCCCCCGTCGACGCCCCGGTCGACGCCGCCGCGGGCGCCGCTGCGGCCGGCGCCTCGCGCGCCAGCCGGTCGAGCAGCTCGTCGACGAGCGCCCCCAGGGCCTTGCCCTCCAGCAGGCCGGTGAGCGGCAGGTCGACGTCCAGGTCACGGAAGATCTGGCCCCGGACCTCCACCGCGACCAGCGAGTCCAGCCCGGCCGCCTGCAGCTGCAGGTCCTCGCCGATGTCCGCCACCGGCCGAGCGAGCCGGGCGGCGAGCATGACCCGCACATACCGCAGCACCAGGCCGCGGCGGGCCCCGGCCGCGGCGCCGGGCCAGTCGCTCCGCAGCCGCCGCAGCGGCTCGGAGCCGTCCGGGGCGACGGCCCCCGGCTGCTCGTCGGCGTCGACGGCCGGCCCGCCGCGGTGGCGAGCGCGGTAGCGGGACCAGTCGACGCAGAAGACGCCGTACCGTCCGCCTGGCCCGGCCATGAGCCGGTCGAGCGCGGCGAGGGCCGGATCCGGCTCCAGCGGGGCGAATCCGGCGTCGCGAATCCTGGCCCGCAGGCGCGGGCTCAGCCCGGCCGCCATGCCGGCCGACCACGGCCCCCAGCCGACGCTCAGGGCGGGCAGCCCGCGCCCGCGCCGGTGGTGCGCGAGCCCGTCGAGGAACGCGTTGCCCGCCGCGTAGTGGGCCTGGCCGGGGGCACCGAGCAAGGCGGCCGTCGAGGAGTACAGGATGAAGTGCTCGAGCTCGATGCCCTCCGTGGCGCGGTGCAGGTTCCAGGCGCCCGCCACCTTCGGGCCGAGCACCGCCGCGAACCGGTCCCAGCTCAGCTGGGACAGCACCGCGTCGTCGAGCACCCCGGCCGCGTGCACGATGCCCCGCAGCCCGCCCCACTCGCGCTGCGCGCGCCCGACCAGCGCGTCGACCGCGGCCCGGTCGGTCACGTCCAGCCCGGCCCGGATCACCTCCAGGCCCGGGTGCTCGAACGCGCCGGCCGAGTCGTCGGCCCGGCGCGACGCGAGCACGACGCGGCGCACGCCCCGCCCGGCCAGCCACGCGGCGGTACGCCGGCCGAGCGCCCCGGTCCCGCCGGTGATGAGGTAGCAGCCGTCGCCGCCGGCCCGGACCGCCGGTGCCGCCGGCACCGACGCCGGCCGCAGCACGCAGCGGTAGATCCGGCCGTCGCGGATCGCGGCCTCGGCGCCGAGCGCGTCGGGGAGCCGGCGTACCGATCCCGCGGGGTCGCGGGGGTCCAGGTCGAGCAGCCGCACGCCCAGCTGCGGCGACTCCAGCGCCGCGCTGCGGCCGAGCCCCCAGAGCATGGCGCCGTGGGGATCGTCGACCTCGGCGGCGTCGTGCACGGCGACGGCACCGCGGGTCAGCAGGACCACCGCGTTCGGCGTCCGGCCCGCGCGCTCGGCGGCCTGCACGAGCGCCGGCACGAACCCGCAGGCGGCCCGCACGTCCCGGCCGTCATAGCTGTTCTGGCTTCCGGGGCCGTTCTGGCCTTCGGGGCCGTCCAGACCCAGGCAGCTCAGGACGCCCGTCGGGGCCGTCTCGTGCAGCAGCCGCGCCAGGTCGCCGGCGTCGGCCGGGTCGAGCTCGTAGCGGCCGTCGTCGCGGCGGGCGAAGCCCGCGCCGGCCTCCGCGACCGTGCACCGGTGCCCGGCGGCCTCCAGCGCCGCGACGGCGGGCCGCCAGAGCCCCCGGCGGTCCGCGAGCACGATCCACGCGGCGCCGCCGGCCGTCGCCGGACCGGGCGCCGGGGCCGGCTCCCACGCCTCGGCGTAGATCTGCGGCTCGGCACCGGGGCGGGCAGGGCCGTCGGGGGCGGCCGCGCCCAGGCGCACCGCCCGCAGCTCGAGGCCGACGAGGTCGAGCAGCGGATTGCCCTGCTCGTCGGTCAGCGACACGTCGGCCAGGGCCCGCGCCGCCTCGGCCGCCTGCTGCCGAACGTGAACCAGGCCGGTGCGCGCCGCGCCGCGCGGCGCGTGGAGCACGGCGCGGTGGATGCGAAACGGCAGCAGCACCCCGTCGGTCGGCGCGGACCGGGCGACCCGGGCCGCGATCGCCACCTGCACACAGGCGTCGAGCAGCGCCATCGTGTGCTCGCGCGGCGAGCGGGCCGCGAGGTCGACGCTGCCGGTGGTGTCCTCGCCGTCCAGGCGGAGCCGCGTGATCCACCGGAACGCCGGGCCGAACCGGAACCCGGCCGCCTCGAACAGTGCGTAGAGCTCGTCGGGGGCGACGGCCCGGCCGCCATGGTTTGCGGGCGGCGCCGTCCACGACGCCGGCGGGGCGTCGACCGGCCGGATCCGCCCCTCCGCCTGGACCTGCCAGGAGCCGTCGGCGAACGGATCCTCCGCGCGGGCCAGGCCGAGCGCCTGGGCGACGAGCCCGCGCTCGCCGTCCGGGGTGAGCACCAGCTGCACCCGGCTCTCGGCCTCGCCGACCACCAGGGCCCGCGGGAACACCAGGTCCTCGACGACCGCGTCCGCCCCGGCGCCGGCCGCCTCGATCAGGCACGCCGTGTGGTACGCCCCCGGCACGACGAGGCGGCCGGAGATCTCGTGGTCGGCGAGCGGGCGCGGTGACCGCGCGCTCACCGTGGTCTCGTAGCGCCGCTGCGGGGACTGCGGCAGCGGCAGCCGGCGCAGCTCCGGCGGCTCCTGCGCCGGCGGCGCGGCCGACCCCGGGGCGATCCAGTGCCGGGTGCGGGCGAAAGGGTAGCGCGGGGCGGACGCCTTGGCCGGGCGGAACGGCGCGTAGTACGCCGCCCAGTCCACCGCCAGCCCGGCCCGCGCCAGGCGGGCCAGGTGGGCCAGCACGGTGTCGGCGTCCGGAATGCGGGCGGACAGGCCCGGCAGCCAGAGCACGTCGCCGTCGGACTGCGCGCGGCCCGCGGTGCTCAGCGTCCGGCCCGGGCCCACCTCGAGCAGGACCGTGCAGCCCACGGCCAGGAGGTCGCCCACGCCGTCGGCGAACCTGACCGGCGCGGTGAGCTGGCGCCCCCAGTAGTGCGCGTCGAGCTCGTCCGCGCCCGCCCGGGCGCCGGTGAGGTTGAGCGCCAGCGGCACGGCCGGCGGCCGATGGGCGATCCGGCCCGCCGCCGCGACGAGGGGCGCGACGACCGGGGCGACCGCGGCCGAGTGGAAGGCGTGCGTCGTGTCCAGCGGGATCGTCATCCACCCCCGCCGCTCGAACGCGCCGACAAGCTCCCGCATCGCCGCATCGGTGCCCGAGACGGTGACGCGCTGCGGCGCGTTGTACGCGGCGACCGCCGCCGCGTCGCCGTGCGCCGCGACCAGGCGCTCCAGCTCCGCCACGTCGGTGCAGCCCACGGCGGTCATCCGGCCGGCGCCCGGCACGGCCGCGAACGCGCGACCGCGCGCGCCGACCAGCTCGAGCCCCTCCGCCGGGTCGAACACCCCGGCCACGCAGGCCGCCGCGTATTCGCCGAGGCTGTGGCCCACGACGGCGTCCGGGCGCACCCCGAGCGACGCCCAGAGCTCGGCCAGCGCGACCTGCAGCAGGAAGATCGCCGGCTGCAGCAGCTCGGCGCGCGTCTGCGCGGCCGGGTCGGCGAAGACGTCGAGCGGGTCGACGCCGGTGATGCGGCGGAACTGCTCGGCGTGCCGGTCCACCGCGGCGCGGAACGCCGGGTGCGCGCGGTACAGCCCGACCGCCATGCCGGCGTACTCCGCGCTCTGGCCCGGGAAGAGGAACCCCACCCGCGGGCGGGCCGGCGCCGTCACGCCGGCGTCCGCCGATCCGCCACCGCCGGCGAGCCAGGCGTTGATGCGCTCCGCCGCCGCGGGTGCGGTGTCGGCGAGCACGCTGAGCCGGTGCCGCAGTCCGGTGCGGCCCACGTGGCTGGTGTACGCCAGGTCGCGCAGCGCCGCGCCGGGCTCCCGCAGCCGCTGCGCCCAGCGTCCGGCCAGGGTGCGCAGCGCTTCCTCGCTGCGCGCGCTGACGGTGATGAGCTCCGGGCCCGGGCGCGGCTCGGCCAGCGCGCATGGCGGCCCCTGCTCGAGGACCGCGAAGGCGTTGGTGCCGCCGATGCCGAGCGAGTTGACCGCCGCCCGTCCCGGGGTGCCGGGCATCGGCAGCGGCTCGGGGTTGACGAACAGGCCCGAGCCGTCCAGCCGCAGCCGGGGGCTCGGCGCGGTGAAGTACGGGCTGGGCGGGATCTGGCCATGGTGCAGCGCCAGGGCGGCCTTGATGAGCCCGGCGATGCCCGACGCCGCCTCCATGTGCCCGATCAATGCCTTCACCGAGCCGATGGCGCACGGCTCCTCCCGGCCGAAGAGCTGCTTCAGCGCGCCGATCTCGGCGGGGTCGCCGAGCGGCACACCGGTGCCGTGGGCCTCGACGTAGCCGATCGTGGCGGGATCGACGCCAGCGGCCGCGAGCGCCCGGCGCATGGCGACGAGCTGGCCCGGCCGGCTCGCGGCGCCGTAGCTGGCCTTGCCGCCGCCGTCGTTGTTGATGCCGGTGCCGAGCACGGTGGCGTAGACGCGATCGCCGTCGCGCCGGGCGGCGGCGAGGGGCTTGAGCACGACCGCGCCCACCCCGCTGCCGAAGATCGTCCCCTGCGCGCCGACGTCGAAGGGCCGGCAGCGGCCGTCGGGCGAGAGGATGCCGCCGCGGCGGTACCAGTACCCGGCGGCGACGGGGAGCCGGATGTTCACCCCGCCGGCCAGCGCCGCCTCGCACTCGCCGCGCAGCAGGCTCTGGCAGGCCAGGTGCACGGCCACGAGCGAGGTCGAGCAGGCCGTCTGTACGGTGAGGCTGGGGCCGGTCAGGTTGAGCTTGTACGACACCCGGGTGGCCAGGAAGTCCTTGTCGGAGCCGAGCTGCTCCAGCGAGGCGGTCGGGTCGGCCGGCGTCCCCGCCGCGGCCAGCACCTCGGGCAGGTAGCTGGTGAGCACGCCGCCGCTGCCGGCGAAGACGCCGACCGGGGAGCCGGCGCCGGCCGACGTGCGCAGGCCCGCGTCCTCCAGCGCGTGCCAGCACGTCTCCAGGAAGATCCGGTGCTGCGGGTCCATGGCCGCGGCCTCGCGGCCGGAGATGTCGAAGAACGCCGCGTCGAACCGGTCGACGTCCTCGATCGAGGCGGTCGTCCGGACGTAGTCGGGGTCGGCGAGCCAGCGCGGGTCGACGCCGCCGCCGAGCAGCTCGTCGTCGCCGAGGTCGCGGATCGCCTCGCGGCCGGCGACGATCGCGTCCCAGAACTCGTCCACAGTGGACGCGCCCGGGAAGCGCGCGGCGATGCCGACGACGGCGATCGGGCCGTCCGGGTCGCGGATCGTCATGACGGCTCGCCGACCAGGGTGTACGCCCGCAGCAGATCGCCGACCGTGCGCACGCTCGTGATGGGCACCTCGTCGGTGAACGGGTCGGCGTCCAGCTCCAGCTCCAGGACCGCGACCAACCGGGCCAGGTGCAGCGAGGTCAGGCCGAGCTGGTCGACGAGCAACTGGTCCTCCTCCAGCCGCTCGACCGGCCCGGCCGCCTCATTGACGATCTCGAGCAGCACAGCCATGACCGCGTCCCGCCTGTTCATGCAGATCACACTCCCGTTCACGTTCGGGCCGGCCCGCGGCCAGGACTTCAGCAGGTGTAGCCGCCGTCGACGGCGATGGTCTGGCCGGTGATGAACGCGGCCGCCGGCGAGGTGAGGAACCGCACGACGCCGAGCACGTCCTCGACCGAGCCGAGCCGGCCCAGCGGCGTGCGGCGCACGATGCGCCGGCGCTGCTGCTCGCCGATGCCGGCGGTCATGTCGCTGTCGAAGTAGCCGGGAGCGACGCTGACCACCCGGACCCCCGCCGGGCCGGCCTCCCGGGCCAGGCTCCGCGTCAGCCCGTCGAGCGCCGCCTTCGCCGCGCCGTACACCGCGACGCCGGCCTGCCCGCGCAGCGCGTTGATCGACGACAGGTTGATCACCACGCCGGACCGGCGGGCGAGCATCGGCTTGAGGCACGCCCGGGTGAGCAGCACCGGCAGCGTCAGGTTGGTCCGCAGCGCGGCGTCGATCGCCGCCGCGGACGTCAGCGTCAGCAGGCCCTCGAGCCCGACCGCGGCGTTGTTCACCAGGACGTCGATGCGGCGGTGGCGGCGCACCGCCGCCCGGACGAACCCGTCGACCGCCTCCGCGTCCGTGCCGTCGAGTGCGGACCACGACAGCAGGCCCGGCTCGGTCGCCTCGCGCAACGCGGCCAGCTCGGCGGACTCGGTCCGGCTGAAGGTCGCGACCCGGTGGCCGCGCCGCAGAAAGTCCGTCACGAGCGCCAGGCCCAGGCCGCGGCTGCCCCCGCTGACGACCGCCACCGGACGCGGCGGCTCGGGCCGGGTCACGTCGCGGCTCCCATCCGCTTGAACCGCCCACCGTGCAGCGGCCCGTCCGAGACGGTGACCACGGCCGGCACCTTGTGCGGCGGCAGGTGCTCGGCGCAGAACCGGCGCAGCCGACGGCTCAGAGCCGGGCGCTCCTCCGCCTCGATGAGCTGCACCGTCGCCACGACGATCGCGCCGGTGACGGCGTTGGGGCGCCCGGTCACCACGACGTCGCCGACGTTGCCCGCGCGCAGCAGGACGTTCTCGACCTCGGCGGGCGACACCTTCTCTCCGCCGACGTTGATAAGGGCCGAGAGCCGCCCGAGCACGCGAAGGGCGCCGTCCTCGGCCACCTCCACGGCGTCGCCGGTGTTGAGCCAGCCATCTTCGTCGAAGGGGCTGGGCGCGTTGAGGTACCCGAGCATGCTGCTCGGCGACCGCACCCACAGCACCCCGTCGCGCACCCGCGTGTCGAACCCGGGGCCGCCGACGTCCATCCGCAGCGATTCGGACGCGACGGAGCGGGTGGGCAGGATGCCGGTCTCGGTGAGGCCGTAGGTCTGCTTGAACCGCACGTGCGGGAACACCTCGGCCGCATGCGCCAGCGTGACCTCGCGCATCGGCTCGGTGCCGTAGGTGATGAGCTCCAGCGAGGACAGGTCGCGGTCGCGGTACGCGCCGGACAGCAGCATCATGTTGATGAAGGTGGGCGTCGTCGGCAGCACCTGGACGCGGTGCCGCTCGATGGCGGCGCACGCATTCCCGGGCGTGCGGCGCGGCTCGGTGACCACGGTGCCGCCGCCGACGAGCGTGCGAAACAGCGTGTTGACGCCGCCGATGTGGTCCAGCGCCATGAACTGCAGCGTCCGGCGCGGCCGCGACGAGGCCCCGAACCCGTCGAGGAGGCGCGGCAGGGACAGCAGCGCCGCCTTGCTCTCCCCGGTCGAGCCCGACGAGAACAGCACCAGGCCGGCCTCGCCCGCCGCGGCCAGCCGCGCCAGGAGGGCCGGCCGCGGCGCTCCCGGCGCCGGGAGCGCCCGCGCCGCCCACGCGGCCAGGCCGGCGAACTCGACGATCCGGGTCGCGTGGGCGGTCGCGATCCCGGGCCCGCTCCGGCGGCGGCGGGTCGGCCGGGGCGAAGGGGACCACGACGGCGCCGCGGACGGCCAGTGCGACGACGAGCGAGACCACGGCCGGCGACGCGGCGCCGACGACGGCCACGACGTCGCCCTGGGCCACCGCCCACCGATCCAGCCTCTCCAGCCAGCCGGCGCTCCGCTCGGCCAGCTCGGCGTAGGTCACCGTGCCGCCGTGCCCGGCCATGGCCACGGCGCCGCCCCGCTCCCGCAGCTGCCGCGGCAGCCGATCCACCGCGTTCACGAGCCATCCCTCCTGACCAGCGCGGGCCGCGCCGCCGCCCCCGGACCGAGCCGAGCCGCGAGGTCCTCGATGGACTCCGACTCGAAGATCGACCGCATCCGCAGCTCGCAGCCCAGCACCGTGCGCACCCGGCCGATGAGCGTCATGGCGAGCAGCGAGTTGCCGCCGAGCTCGAAGAAGTTGTCGGCCGGGCCGGCGCCCGGCACCCCCACGACCTCGGCGACGATCTCGCACAGCCGTCGCTCGCGGGAGCCGGCCGGCGCCACGCCGCGGTCGGCGGCCGGCCCGGCGCCCGCCGACCGGATGCGCGACAGCGCGCCGCGGTCGAGCTTGCCGTTGGCCGTGACCGGGAACGCCTCGACGAGCTCGACCCGGTCGGGCAGCAACGCGGCCGGGACGCGGCCGCGCAGGAACTGCCGGACCGCGGCGGACGTCAGCCCGTCGCGGCCGGCGGCGCCGGGCACGACGTAGGCCACCAGCTGCGCGATGGGCGTGCCGGGATCGGTCGCGACGACGGCGGCCCGGGCGATATCGGGGTGGGCGCACAGCGCGGCCTCCAGCTCGCCGGGCTCGACCCGCAGGCCGCGCACCTTCACCTGGTCGTCGATGCGGCCCCAGAACTCGAGCTGACCGTCGGGGCGCAGGCGGCCCTTGTCGCCGGTGCGGTACATGCGCTGGCCGGGGACGCCGCTGAACGGATCGGCGACGAAGCGCTCGCTGGTGTGCGCGGGCCGGCCCACGTACCCCTGGGCCACGCCGAGCCCGCCGATGCACACCTCGCCGACGAACAGCGGCGGCAGCAGCTGCCCGTGGTCGTCGACGATGTAGAGCCGGGACGTGCCGGCCGCCCGGCCGGCCACCTGCCGCCGGTGCCCGCCGATCGCGACGATGGCCGACTCGACCGTGCACTCTGTGACGCCGTAGGTGTTGAAGGCAAGCAGCCCGGGCTGGTCGCGCAGGCGCCGCCACAGCCGGTCCGACGCGCCCTCGCCGCCGATCACGACGATCCTGGGCGGGTGCGGCACGTCGAGGATGCCGGCGTCGACCAGAACCTCGATCTGGCTGCTGCTGCCGTCGAGCACCTCGATCGCGGTGTCCGGGTCCGAGCCGCGCTCCAGCAGCCGCAGCGGGTCCGTCCGCTCCTCGTCGTCGAGCAGCAGCAGCCGGTGCCCGAAGGCCATCATGGCCAGGCAGTGGTTGATGAACACGTCGAAGGTCAGGGCGCTGAGCCCGCCGACGTTGACCTGGCGGCCCGCCGGCAGCCGCGCGTACATCGGCCCGAGCTGGGTGGTGGCGAGGGCGATCACGCCCGCCTGGTCGACGACGACGCCCTTGGGCCGCCCGGTGGAGCCCGAGGTGAACACGACGTACGCCGGGGCCACGGCCGGGCGGTCGACGGCGCTCGCAGCCGGCTCCCCGTGCAGCGCGGCCACGGCGACCGTGGCCGCCCCGGCGAAGGGTTCGTCCGCGATCACCAGGCCGACGCCCGCCTCCTCGACGAGCAGCCCGCGACGCGCCGGCGGCTGCTGCGGGTCCAGCAGCAGGAAGGCACCGCCCGCGCACCAGGTGGCGAGGATCGCGACGATCAGCTCGGCGCGCCGGGGCAGGCAGATGCCCACAGTCGTGCCCGCACGTACCCCGCGCGCCCGCAGGCCCGCAGCCGCCGCGCGGGCCCGGCCCGCCAGCTCGGCGAAGGTGAGCCGCTCGCCCGCCGCACGCACCGCCTCCCGGTCGGGGACGCCGGCCGCGGTCCGCTCGAAGAGCTCCCAGACCGACGTGCCGGCCGGCGGGGCGGTGTCGGGCGCCTCGGGGGCACCGAGCGCCAGCGTCTCGGCCCGGGCGGCCGCATCCATGAGCGCGATGCTCGCGAGCGGGGCGCCGGGCGCCCGGCACAGCGCGGGCAGCAGGTGCGCGTAGGCCGCCGCGAACCGCCGCATGGCGGCCTCGGAGAAGCGTCGGCGGTCGAACTCGACGGCGATCGTCGTCTCGCCGGCCAGCCGCTGGATGTCCAGCGTCAGGTCGAACTGGACCCCGGGCACCTGCGCCGGGTCCGGCTCCGGCGTCACCCGAAGCCCGGGCAGCGCCCACACGTCGGCCGGGTCGACCGCCCGATAGCCGATGGCGAGCTGGAACAGCGGGTTGCGGTCGGCGTCGCGCTGCGGTGCCAGCGCGTCCACCACCGCCTCGAACGGCACGTCCTGGTAGTCGAGCGCGTCGTGGACCGCCTCGCGAACCTGATCGAGGTACTCCTCGAAGGTCAGCGTCGGCGCCGCCGGACAGCGCAGCACGACGGTGTTGGCGAAGAACCCGATGGTGCCGAAGAGCGCCGAATGCGGCCGGCCGAGCACCTGGGTGCCGACCGGGACGTCGCTCGTGCCCGCCCAGCGCTGCAGCAGCAGGCAGTACACCGCCAGCAGGCCCATGAACGGCGTGGCCGCGCGGTCGCGGCAGAACGCCTCGAACTCGGCCAGCACCGGCTGCGCCACGGCGACCGGCAGGCGCGCGCCGACGAGCCCGTCCGGGCTCGGCGAACCGTCCTCCGGCAGCCGCGCCGGCTCGATTCCGGCGAGCCGCCGACACCAATAGTCAAGGCCTTCGCGATCCGGTTTCTGGGCCGCACGGTAATCGGCGTACTGCGCCGCCGGCACCAGCAGCTCGGGCGCATTCGGGTCGGCGTAGGCCGCCCGTAGCTCCTCGGCGAACACCTGTACGGAAATGTCGTCGGTAATGAGGTGATGAAACCCGAAGACCAGCAGGTGCCGGATGGCCGACAGCCGTATGACGCCCGCTCGCCAGAGGGGTCCCGACACGATGTCGAACGGGGCATCGATGAATCGCCGGGCCTCGGCGTCGGCCCATTCACGGCCCTCACCCTCGGCGTCGACGAACCGGATCCGCACCGCCTGGGCGGCGCCGTCGTGCACGACCTGCCGAACCTCGCCGCCGCGCTCCAGAAACGTCGCCCGCAGCGCGTCATGCCGGCCGTGCAGCACCTCGAGCGCGCGTTCGAGCCGGTCGATCGCGAGTTCTCCATCGACGACGAGGACGGTCCCCCAGACATCGGCCAGACTGCCCGGCCGCAGCAGCATCGAGGCGAAGTACATCCTTCGCTGGGCCGACGTCGCGGGGATCTCCCGCGGGCCGGGCGCGGCCGCCGGGGCAGCCGGCTTGTCCTGCCATTTCATCTGGCGCGTTTGCGACACGAAAAACCTCCGACCGATCGGCCGTATGCAACGAGAAAGCATTCCCGCACGGCGGGACAGAGAATCACGGACACCTATTGCATTTTGGCAAAGAAGCCGCGGTACGGATGACCCGGCGAAACCGGGCGGAGGCGAGCTTAACCGAACCATGACGCGTCGATGCAATACCGCCACAACGACCGGGCCGGTCCTGTCTCGCCGGCGAGACAAGACTGGCGGGACAACCGCACCCTCGGGCTATCGTCGGCGCTGCCCGCGCTCGCCGACCACCGCCGCACTGTCAGCAACTTGGGAGGATGCAACGGCGGCGCGTATCAGCGCTGGTCAGTTAGGCGTCGATGTGCGATGTGGCGCGCGCGCCCGACCGGTTCCTCGCCCGCGTGGGGCGGCGGGACTGGCGAGCCGCTGTTATAGTGGCCGATCGAAAGTTGTACATAGCGCATCCAACGGGGGAGCGATGGGTACAGATGCAATTCATGCCAGACCAATCGGCGCGGCCATCTCGCGTGCGGTGGCCGTCAGCACTTCGGGGCAACCAATCGGGCTGGGCGTACAATTGCACAAGTCGGGCCTGCTGTTCACGTCGCGGCAGAGCCTCAACATGTGGGAGAAAATCGGCGTCGACCTGTTCTCGTTCGCGAATTCGTCGGCGTGGTGGATCGCCGACTGGCTGGTCTACGGCGAAACCACCTTTTGCGACCGCTACGGCGAGGCCGTCAAGCGCACGCCGCTGAGCTACCAGACCCTGCGCAACTACACCTGGGTCGCCCGCAAGTTCCCGCTGCCGCGCCGCCGGCAGGGCCTGAGCTTCAGCCACCACCTCGAGGTGGTCGCCCTCGACCAGCCCCAGCAGGACTACTGGCTGCGCAAGGCCGAGGAGCTGAGCTGGAGCCGCAACAAGCTGCGCACCGAGGTCCGCAGCAGCCTGCTGACCCAGCACGGCGAGGCGGCACGCCCGCACGAGGAGCGCGGCCGGCCGGTCGGCGACCGCCCGACGCCCACGGCACTGCTGCTACACCTGCAGCTCTCCCCCGAAGATCTGGCCAGCTTCGAGCGCGCCGCCAGCAAGGAGAGCGCGCCGCTGGAGACCTGGGCGGCCCGGATGCTGCGGCGCGCCGCAGCATCCGGCTGAGCCCTCAGGTCGGGCGGCCGGTCAGCTCGCTGAGCGCGTCGCTGAGGTCGCCCAGCACGGGATTCCGGAAGATGACGCGGGCCGGGCGGGCGATGCCCAGCTTCTCACTCAGGATCTGCCCGAGTCGCATCGCAACGATCGAGTTGCCCCCGATCGCGAAGAAGTCGTCGTCGATGCCGACGGTCGCGTCGCCGACGAGCCGGCGCACGCTGGCGATTACCAACGCATCCATGGGGTTGCGGAATTCGTCCTCGGTCACCATGATTGCGCCACCGCCCTACCGCGCCCGCTCGCCCATTGCGGCAATCAGCGTGGCCGGCCGCATATCCGTCCAGTTGGCCGCGACAAAATCAAGGCAGCTCTTGCGCGAATCCTCGCCGTGGACCACGGTCCAGCCGGCCGGCACCGCGCTGAACGCCGGCCACAATGAGTGCTGATTCTCATCGTTGATGAGCACCACATATGTGCCCTCTTCGTTCTCGAACGGATTCGTCATGACACTCTCCTCGAATTTTGACACCGTAACCGACGGAGTCGTCATATTGTGACCGCCCGCCGCCCACCGCGGCAATTGTTGGCGCGCGCGCATTGCGTTTGTCTCGCCGGCGAGACAGGATCGGTCCGAATCTGCCGTGCACCGATGCTATTCGTGAGGTGAGTAGCGTAATGTCCGATCGTGTTGCCGTCGTCGGCATGTCGATCCGCGCGGCCCGGGTGCGCGACCCATCTTCATTTTGGCGACTGCTCAGCACCGGCGGTTGCGGCCGGCGCGAAATCAGCCCCGAGGAATTGGCGCGGCGGGGCGTCGCGAAACGTCGGTACCAGAATCCGGACTTCGTCCCCGTCACCTTTGCGATGGACGATTCCCTGGCGTTCGACGCGCCGGCCTTCGGCATCGACCCGTCCGAGGCCGAGCTGATCGACCCGCAGCACCGGGTGATGCTGGAGGCGTGCTACCGGGCCGTCGAGAGCGCCGGCTGCTTCATCGGCGCGCTGCCGGACCGCGTCGGCGTGTTCGTCGGCCTGCGCGCGAGCGACTACGGCGCACGGATCGGACTGCACCACGCGGCGGCCGGCGACGATCTCGACCCGGGCCGACTCGCCCTCGGCACCGACCCCGACTACCTGGCCGGCCGGATCTCCTACACTTACGGCCTCACCGGGCCGTCGATGGCCGTGCTGACCGCCTGCTCCTCCTCCAGCGTCGCAGTGCACCTGGCGTGCCAGGCGATCCTCGCCGGCGAGTGCGACTCCGCGCTCGCCGGTGGCGTCGCGGTGAACGTCCGGGACGCGGGCTACCGCTACGTCGAGGGCGGCCTGTACTCGCCCCGCGGGCGCTGCGAGCCCTACACGGCCACGGCCGACGGAACGGTCGACGGCAACGGCGTCGCGGCGCTCTTCCTGCGGCGCCTCGACGTGGCGCTGGCCGAGGGCAACCCGATCCTCGGCGTCGTAGCCGGCACGGCGGTGAACAACGACGGCCGCGAGCGGGCCGGCTTCACCGCGCCCGGGATCGCCGGCCAGGTCGAGCTCATCGGGGAGGCCCTCGAGGTCGCCCGGCTCAAGGCCGCCCAGATCGGGCTGCTGGAGGGCCACGGCACCGGCACCCGCATCGGCGACGCCCTGGAGATCGACGCGGCGAGCCAGGCCTACCGGTCCAGCGGGGCCGAGCCGGGCGCGTGCCGGCTGCACTCGGTCAAGGCGAACGTCGGCAACCTCACCGCGGCCGCCGGGGCCGCCGGCATCGTCGCCGCCCTGCTGGCCCTGCGGCACGGGACGATCCCGCCCAACGCCCCGCTGGCGCACGGCGCCCGACCGGCGGACCTCGACGGCACGCCGTTCGCGGTGGCAGACGGGCCGATCGCCTGGCCGCGCGCGGGGCAGGGCCGCTACGCGGCGATCAGCTCCTTCGGCCTGGGCGGGACGAACGCGCACGTCATCATCGGCGACGCCGAGCCCGAGCCGCGCGCCGCCGCCCGCCGGGGCCGCTCCTGGCAGGTGTTGCCGGTGTCCGCGGACGATCCACCGCGGCTGACGGCGGCGGTGGAGGCGGTGCGCGCCGCCGTCGCGTCGGCGGCGCCGGACGAGCGGCGCAACCTCGGCCACACGCTGCGCACCGGGCGGCCGCAGCTGGCCGCCCGCGCCGCCGTCCTCGTGCCCGTCGACGGCGGCCCGGCCGAGGCGCGGCGGTCGCGGATCGCCCCCGAGCAGCCGCCGGTGCTCGTGTTCGTGCTGCCGGGCCGGGGCGTCGGCGGGTTCGCCGGCTACACCGACGAGCCGGCGTTCCGATCCGCCGTGGACGACGGCCTCGTGGTCATGGAGCGGGCCCTGGCCCCCGAGGCGTTCACGGCCGTGCGCGACGCCGTCCGCCGCGGCGAGGTCCCGGCCGCGGCGCCCGTCCGGCAGCCGGTGCTGCACCTGGCCGCCGTCGGGCAGCACGCGCTGCTCGGCACGCTCGGCATCCGGCCCGACGCGCTCGTCGGCGAGGGCGTCGGCGAGCTCACGGCCGCCCACCTCAGCGGCGTGCTGTCCTTCGACGACGCGGCCCGGGCGGTGTGCTGGCGCGGCCGGGCCGACGCCGACGCCGACCCGGTGGAGGCGGCTCGCCTCGCCGGCCGGCTGCGCGAGCTGCGGCTGCACGCGCCGACGGTGCCGATCCTGTCCGCCGTCACCGGAGCGTGGCTGACCGACGAGGAGGCGCGCGACCCCGGGTATTGGGGCGCGCAGCTGCGGGCGCCCGCCGAGCTCGGCGCGGCCGTGCGCACGGTGGCGGCGCGGCACCCGGGCGCCGTATACCTCCACCTGAGCGGCACCGCCAGCGGCGCGGCCGACGACGCCGTGATCGGCCGCTCGTTGCCGCAGACCGTCGGCGAGCTGTGGGAGCGCGGCGTGCCCGTCGACTGGAACGCCTACGCCGAGCGCGACCCCGCGCTGCGGATCGACACGGCGCCCCGCCGCTTCGACCGGACCGCCTACGTGCACCCGGCGCTGCGGGAGGACCACCACCACCCCGCGGATCTGTCGAGGGAGCAGGCCTCATGACGCCCATTTCGCCGACGCAGCACCGGATCTGGTTCGTCGAGCAGCTGGTGCCGGGCACCGCGCTGCACAACCTCGGCGTGTCGGTCCTCGCCCGCGACCCGATCGACCCGGCGCCCCTCGAACGGGCGGTCAACGCCGTCATCGCCCGGCACGAGGTGCTGCGCACCCGCTTCGACGTCGTCGACGGCGCCCCGGTCCAGCGGGTGCTCGCCGAGGCCCGCGTCGCCGTCCGGCTGCTCGACGACGACGCGGTGGAGAAGTTCGCCCGCGAGCCCTTCGGCCTCGCCGACGCGCCCCTGCTGCGCGTCGGCCTGGTGGGCCGCGACCGGCTCGTGTTCGTGCTGCACCGGATCGTCGCCGACCCGCCGTCGCTGCACGTCCTGCTGCGCGAGGTCGCGGACCTGTACGGCGGCCACCGGCCCCCGCCCGCCATGCAGTACGCCGACCTCGCGGCGCGCCGGCGAGCGCTTGCGGCCGAGTCGACGGCCGCCGAGCGGCGGGAGTCCCGCGTCGACGAGCTGACCGGCTTCCCGACCGTGCTGGACCTGCCGGCCGACCGCCCCCGACCGGCCCTGCAGAGCCTCGCGGCGGCGCACGTCGACTGGAGCGTCGAGGCCCCGCTGGTCCTCGGGCTCGACCGGGTGGCCCGCCGGGTCGGCGCCACGCCGGCGATGACGGCGCTGGCCTCGTTCGCGGTCGTGCTGGGGCGCTGGGCGGGCCAGTCGCGCATCCTGGTGGCCGCGCCGGCGCCCGCCGGCCCACCGCTCATCGGCCCCGCCGTCGACACCCTCGTCGTCCCGGCCGACATGACCGGCGACCCGTCGTTCGCCGAGCACCTCCAGCGCATCCGCGACGCGTTCACGGCGGCGCACGCCCAGCCCGACGTCGAGTTCGAGGACCTCGTCGACGGGCTGGCCGCGCAGCGCAACCTGTCCCACCACCCGCTGGTCCAGGTCATGGCGGCGTGGCGGGACCAACCCGACCTCCCGCCGAAGCTCGCCGACGCGGCCGGCATCGAGACCGGCGCCTCGCAGTTCGACCTGGACCTCGACGTCGCCCCGGTCGACGGGCGGCTGCGGTGCCGGCTGCGGTACTCCACCGACCTCTTCGACCGCGTCACTGCGGAGCGGTTCGCGCGGCACCTGCGGCGCCTGTGGGAGCTCGTCGCGGCCGACCCGGACGTCCGCCTCGCCGACCTCGACCTCGTCGAGGCCCCGGAGCGGGCCGTGCTGCGCGGCCTCGGCACCGGGCCGACCCGCCCGGTCGACCCGCGCGCGCTGCCGGCCCGGCTCGCGGAGGCCGCGCGCCGCCGGCCGGACGTCACGGCGGTGCGGGCGCCCGACGGGGAGTACACGTACGCCGAACTCATCGAGCGCGCCGAGGCCATCGGCGCGCAGCTGGCCGCACGCGGGCTGCGGCCCGGCGACCTCGGCGGCGTCGCCCTGCCCCGCTGCCGCGACCTGCCGGCGGCCCTGCTCGGTGTCTGGATCGCCGGCGGCGCCTACGTGCCGCTCGACCCGGCCTACCCACCCGCCCGCCTGGCGCACATGACGCAGGACGCCGGCATCAAGGTGCTCGTGAGCACGCGCGACCTCGCCGAGCGCATCCCGGTGCCGGCCGGCACCGAGGTGCTCCGCCTCGACGAGCCGATGCCCGCGGCCTCCGGCGACCGACCGGCCCCGGCGGTCGACGGCGACAGCGTCGCCTACGTGATCTACACGTCCGGCTCGACCGGCCGCCCGAAGGGGGTCCGTGTCACGCACGCGAGCCTCGGCAACCTGCTGGACGACTTCGGGTTCGAGACGCGGTTCGACGCCGACGACCGCCTGCTCGCCCTGACCTCGCTGTCGTTCGACATCGCGGGGCTCGAGCTGTGGCTGCCGCTGCTCACCGGCGCGACGCTGATCGTCGGCCCGGCCGGGGTCGGGGGCGACCCGGAGCGGCTGCACCGGCTGCTGGCCGACGAGGCCGTCACCGTGGTCCAGGCGACCCCGGCGACCTGGAAGCTGTACGTCTCGGCCCTCGCCGCCACCCCGCCCGCGCTCCGGCAGATCTGGAGCGGCGGCGAGCACCTCCCGCACTCGCTCGCCCAGGCGCTGACGGCGCTCGGGCCGGAGATCCACAACCTCTACGGGCCCACGGAGACCACCATCTGGTCGACGCGGGCGGTGCTCGGCCGGCGCGACACCGTGACCGGGATCGGGCGCCCGATCGCGAACACGCGGCTGTTCGTAACCGATGCGGATGGCCGCGAGCTGCCCCTGGGGGTGCCGGGCGAGCTGTGCATCGGCGGTGCCGGGCTGGCCCTGGGCTACCTGAACCGCCCCGAGCTCACCGCGCAGCGGTTCACCGAGGTGCAGGGGATCCCGGTGTACCGCACCGGCGACCTCGTCCGATGGCGCTCCGACGGCAACCTCGAGTACCTCGGCCGCCTCGACGACCAGGTGAAGATCCGCGGCCACCGGGTCGAGCCGGGCGAGATCGACGCCGTCGCCCGGGCCTGCCCCGGCGTCCGCGACGCCTGCACGCTGGCCGTGCCGGCCCCCTCGGGCGAGGACCAGCTGGTCACCTTCGTGACGCCGGAGCCGGCCGGCGACTCGACGGACGACTGGCGCAACCTGTGGGAGGGCACCTACTCCCCCGACCGGGTCGCGGCCGGCTCCCCCGACCGCGCCGCGGCCGACGACTTCGACCTGCGGGGCTGGCAGGACAGCTACACCCGGCAACCGCTGCCCGAGGCGGACATGCGCGACTGGGTGGCCCGGACCGTCGAGCGGATCGCGGCGACGGGCGCGCGCACCTTCGCCGAGATCGGCTGCGGCACCGGACTGCTCCTGCTGCGGCTGGCCCCCGCCGCCGAGCGGTACCTGGGCCTCGACTTCTCCGCCGGCGCCGTCGAGCAGGTCCGGGCGGCCGTCGGCCGGCGCGGGCTGTCCGACCGGGTGCGGCTGGTCACGGCGAACGCCACCGAGATCGGCACGGCGGCCGCGGGCGAGCGGTTCGACTGCGTGGTGCTCAACTCCGTCGCGCAGTACTTCCCGAGCGCGGACTACCTCACCGCGGTGCTGACCGAGGCGAGCCGGATTGTCGAGCCCGGCGGCCACATCTTCGTCGGTGACCTGCGCAGCCTGCGCCTGGCCGAGGCTTTCCACGCCGGCGTCCTGCGCGCCGACGAGCGGATCGGCCCGGACGAGCTGCGTGCCCTCGCCGCCCGGCGGGCGCTGGAGGAGGACGAGCTCCTGCTCGACCCCGGGTACTTCACGCTGCTGCGGCAGGCGCTCCCCGCGATCACCGGCATCCAGGTGACGCTCAAGGCCTCCGGACGCGACAACGAGATGACCCGCTTCCGTTACGACGTGCTGCTGCGGATCGGCACGGCCGCCCCGCCGGCTCCCGAACCGGTCGAGCACCGCGACTGGGCCGACGTCGCCGACCTGGCCGGGCTGCACCGGCTGCTGGACGCGGCGCCGGGGACGGTCGTCGTGGACGACATCCCGAACGCCCGCGTCGCCCGGTTCGCCCGGCTCGTGGGCGACGTCGACGCGCCCGAGCCCGCGTGGTCGCCGGCGGACCTCGACGAGGTGGCCGCCCGGTGCGGCCGGCGGGCCCACCACGCCTGGTCCGGTCGCCACCCCGAGCAGGGGCGCATCCGGACCACCTTCACCCGCCGCAACCCGGCGGCCGACGGGCCGGCGGCCCCGTTCGTCGGCGATCGGCCGGCGGTCGACGGGCCGGTCAGCAACGACCCGCGGCTCGGCGCGCTGCTGCGGGTCCTGCGGCACAGCACGCGGGCGGCGCTGCGGCGGAGCCTGCCCGAGTACATGGTGCCGAGCCGCGTGCTGACCCTGCCGGCGCTGCCGTTGACCCCGAACGGCAAGACCGACCGCAACGCGCTGCGCGCCATCGCCCGCCGGCAGCCGGCGAGCGCGGAGCCCACGGCCCCGAGCGGGCCCGGCCAGGACCTGTTGCACGAGATCTGGTGCGACGTGCTCGGCGTCTCGCGGGTCGGGGTCACGGAGAACGTATTCGACGCCGGCACGACCTCGCTGCTGATCGTGCGGATCCGCCAGGAGCTGCGCGACCGGCACGGCATCGACATCCCGCTGACCGCGTTCTTCGCCCATCCGACCATCGCCGCGCTCGCCCAGCATCTGCGGCCGGAGGCGTCGCCGCGTCCGGACGCGCCGCGGGGCCGCGGCGCCGACGAGCGGGTCGGGGGCGCGCGCACGAGCAACGCCACCGCCGCGCTGCGCCGCGGTCACCGCCGGCGGCCCTGAGCCGGGGATCGGCCCGCGCTTCGCGTGTCTGCTCATGCGATCGACGATGCCGAGATTGACCGTTCTGCCGGTCTCGGATGGGCGGCTGCCGCGTACGGCCGAGCGCGCACGTCGCACCTCGTGACGGCGGCGGAAGAAGCTCGGTATCCCATGCTCGTACAGCGGCGGACCCGGCGACGCACTGTCGGCGGGTGGCCGTCAGCCATGTGCACCCACCAGGGCCCGGGGCGCGTGTTCGGAGACATCTTGCATCGAGCCAAGCCATAGATAATACGTATTACCATCTTGACTTAACGCAGCGTGCCCGCCACGATTCGATAACACGCCGTTAACACGAATGGGCAGGAGGGACAGCTGGTGTACGGCTACCACCGCACGGCTCAGCACGACGTCCCTCGTCCCGTCGACTTCAGCCGGACCACGGTGCCGCCGATCCCCGACGGCACCGTCTCGGCGCGGAGTGTCCGACACCCGCGGCCCTCCGTGGCGTTTCCATCCATTGTGGAGCTTCTGGCTCCGCAACCGCACCGCTGATCGCTTTCCACCCTCTACCGTTCATCGCCCGGACGGTCAGTCGCGCCTGTCCTACGACCGCCGCAATCGGCGCCGTCGCGACCATGCGCGATGTCGACCACCGTCCACAAGGGAGCCTTCTGTGACATCTCAGCGCCTTGTCCGCCGTACCGCCTGCGCCGCGGCCGTCGGACTCGTCACCGCCGCCCTCGCCGCGACGCCGGCCGCGACCGCGTCACCGGCCGACGGCGCCTCGTTCAGCTTTCCCAGCTTCAGCTATGTCGGCACGGCGTTCGACAAGACGAAGCTGAAGTACAACCCGACGGGCGAGTTCATCTTCCCCAGCGTCATCCGGGCGGCCGACTACTTCGCCCACCCGCTCGGCACCTACTACATGTACTACGCGCCGCACGAGAAGCCGGGCGGCATCGCCCTGGCCTACTCCGACTCCATCAACGGGCCCTGGACCGAGTACGCGAACAACCCGCTGATCTCGAACACCTGGCTGCCGTACTACAACACGGTCAGCCACATCTCCTCACCACACGCCATCTGGGTCGAGGGTGAGCAGAAGCTGTTCCTGTACTTCCACGGCGAGAACCCGATCACCCGGTACGCCACGTCCGACGACGGTATCCACTTCGAGTACGGCGGCACCGCAGTCCAGCGCGACAGCAGCACCGGCGGCGAGACCTCGTACGCCCGCGTCTTCGAACAGTCGGTTCCGGGGCTCGGCAACCGGTACCTGATGCTGTTCATGGACAACCCGATCTCCGCGCCCCCCAGCCCGACCGGTCCGGTGGCGCGGCGCATCCGCTGGGCCGTCTCCACCGACGCCCGGAACTGGACGATCCAGCCGCAGCCGATCGTCACCCCGCAGGGCGACGAAGCCCCCAACGCCTCCGGCCCGTTCTTCCTGCGCTGGCAGGGCCGCAACCTGGTGATCTTCCACGCGTCCGACGGCGACATGCACGCGGTGGACGTCGGCGACAACTTCGACCAGGAGATTCACCTCGGCGTCGTGCACGACTCGATGACGGCCGCGCCGGACTCGGGCCGCTCCGCGGCACCGACCTTCTACTTCGACGGCACCACCGTCCACATGTACTACGAGGCCGGTGCCCGGCTCACCGCCACCATCGGGCACGCGGTGGCCACGCTGGACGAGCCGCTGCCCGAGCGGCAGCTGAACTGCACGGTCGACCGGCCGCGGCTGTGGCCGCCGAACCACCGCATGGTCGATGTCAACGTGAGCGTCGACCTCCAGAACGGCGTCCTCGGGCCGCGCGGGTTCGAGCTCGTCGGCGTCACCGGTGGCGACGCTTCTGACGTCACGGGGTTCGTGGCGGGGCAGCCGTCGCTGACCGGACAGCTGCGGGCCGAGAGGTCCGGGAACGGCGGCGACCGGGTCTACACCCTGACCTATCGCGGCCACGACGAGATCGGCCGCCCGGCCGGCTGCACCGTGACGGTCACCGTTCCGCACGACCAGGGCCACTGATCGCAAGCAGACGCATGTGCCACGCCGGCATCCGCCGGCGTGGCACGGCGCGTGTTCAGTCCTTGGCCCGCTCCAGGAACGCGAGGATGCGTCGCCAGGCGTCGGCCGAGGCATCGGCCTGCTCGTGCAGTTCCTGCTCGAAGAAGCCGTGCGGTGCGCCGGGGTAGGTGACGATCTCGTGCGGCACCCCGCCTTCGGACAGTGCCGCGTCGAACGCCTCGACGGTACTCGCCGGGATGTGCGGGTCCGCGCCGCCGAACATGCCGAGGATCGGCGCCCGCAGTTCGCCGGCCCGCTGGATCGGTCCCGGTGCGCCGTTGATGGCGTCGAGCGCCCCGTACAGGCCGATGGCGCCGGACAGGCCGAAGCGTTCGGCCGCGGTGAGGAACGCGAACCGCCCGCCGAGGCAGAAGCCGAGCGACACGACGGTGTGTGCCCCGCCGCCGTCGGCGCGCAGGTGGGCGATGCCGGCGTCGAAGTCCCCGTACAGGGTGTCGGGCCGTAGCTGCGCCAGGTGTGGCATGAGGTTCGGCAGGGCGGCGAAATCGGCCGGACGCTCGAGGTAGCGGGTGCCGGCCGTACGGCCGTAGTAGTCGACGGCCAGCGCGGTGTGGCCTTGTTCGGCCAGGCGTACCGCGAGGCGCTCGTAGAACTTGGACAGTCCGCCGTTGTCCGGCAGCAGCAGCACACCGATGCCGGTGGGCTGGGCCGGTACGGCCAGATACGCGGCGAACTGGGTCACGTCGGCCGAGGTGAGCAGCAGCGGCGCGCTGCTCACCGTCGTGACGGCCGGGCCGTGGATCGGTGGGCTGGCGTCGGCGTCGTAGCACACGAGCGGGGATCCTCTCCACAATGGACGATCGGGCCGCCGCCGGCGACCCGGGAGGTTGCCCCGAATGCTAGACACGCCAGGCCCAAATCATACCATTTTGGATGATTTAAAGCTAGCACCACCTGGCCGGTCCGACATCGGCCGTTTGGTCAACGCGGGCGCTGTTTCAGTGATCGAGACGTGGAAGTACAACCGCTGCAGCGGGCCGCTTCCGGCGGCGTTCACGACGCGCCGCGCGGCGTTGTGCGGCGTTGGAATCGCTGATGTTTCCGCGCCCCAACGGCCGGGCAACGCGGTACGCCTAGCGTCGCCGCCGAACGCAGGCGCCCCCGGCCGGTGGGGCGCCGCGACGACGGAGGCGACATGAGCATCTACGACAGGATCGGCGGCGCGGGGGCCGTGCAGGCGGCGGTCGAGCAGTTCTACACGCGGGTGCTGGACGACCCGGGTCTCGCGCCCTACTTCAAGGACGTGGACATCAACCGCCTGAAGTCGCACCAGCGGGCGTTCTTCGCCGCGGCGCTCGGCGGGCCGGCGATCTACGCGGGCCGGGACATGTCCGCTGCGCATGCCGGGCTGAACATCACCGACGGCGCCTTCGACGCCGTGGTGGGCCACCTCGCCGCCACCCTGACCGACCTCGGCGTGCCGGACGACGACATCATGGAGATCGCCGCGGCACTGGCCCCGCTGCGCGCCCAGATCGTCTCGGCCGCCGAGTTGACCGCCTGAGCGCAACGGTGCGGGAGCGGACCTGGATGCGGCCGATGTGATCCTCGCCTGAGGCTCAGGCCGCGAACGCCATCCGCGACGCGAGCGTCGGAAAGATCAGGAGGGTGACCATGTAGACGGTGTACACGCCGTCGTTGCTCTGGCCCAGCGTCGGGATGCCGCGGACTGAGGCGTCGCGCAGCGCGGTGCGCAGGTCGACGACGATGCGCCGGGTTTCCTCCTCGGCGGCGAGCAGGTTCGGGGCCGGCCCCGCGTTGATGCGGTTCATGACGACGTTGGCCAGCGCTATGCTCACCGCATGGGGCATCGACGAGGCTCCCGTGCCGTCGTCGGCGCCCAGGGCGAGGCACTCGTCGCACAGCCTGGCCGCGTCGGTCTCGCGGCGCATGGCGCCCAGGATCGCCGAGCCGTTCAACAGGATCGCGGCGAGCAGGCCGGAGAACTGCGCCGGCTCGGCCCGGCGCAGCTCATGGCCGAGGTCGAGGGCCTCGGCCATGGCCCCCCGCTCGTCGTGGTGCACGAAGAACTCCGCGGTGGCGAGGTTCAGCAGTGTCGCGGCGAGCCAGTGCCGGAACCGCTCGGGGCGCTGCTGCGCGAGGCGGCGCACGATCTGGACCGCCTCGCGGGCCCGGGCCACCGCCTCGTCGCCGCGGTTGCGCACGATGAGGTCGGCGATCGAGTTGGTCAGCGCGGCGGCCAGCCGCAGCTCGTAACGCGACCCGCCCGCCGCGTCCCACCCCCGCAGCAGCTCGATCGCGCGCTCGCCGTCGTCCATGGCGCCCGCGACCGCCCGCAGCATCAGCGCATCGGCGAGCAGCGTCTCGTGGTCGGAGCCGGCCGGGCTGCCCGCCTCCAGCAGCTCGATCGCCTCGTCGAGCTCGCGGCGGCCGTCGGCGGTCGGGTCGGCGAACATCGGCAAGTCCTCCGCTCCCCCAGCGTAGGCGCGGTACGCGCGGATCTCCTGACCGTGCAGGACGAGCCGGCCACCGTGGTGCACGAGGGCCCGGGCGCGGGCGGTCGGCCCGGCGGCGCCCTCGACGGCCTCAGCCGCGCACTGCACCGCCGGCTCGTACCGGCCGCTGTTGTGCAGCACCATCGCGCGCGTGGTCATGGCCTGCACCCAGTCCTGCGAGCCGGCCGCCGCGGCGAGCAGGGCGACGCTGTCCTCGGCCGCGATGAGCGCCTCGGCGGGGCGTCCGGCGGCGGCGAGCTGGCGGGCCAGCGCGGTCAGCATCAGGCCCAGCGGCGTGGCCAGCCCTGGGTGCCCGCCGGCGACGAAGCCGCGGACCAGGGCGGCCGCGTCCACGGTCGCGGCGTAGCCGGCCTCGTCGTCGGCGACGGCCAGCAGCACCGTGCCGAGTGTCTCCAGGAGGGGGCCGGGATCGTCGGTCGCGGCGGCGAGGCGGTGCAGCGTCACGGCGAGGGCGGTGCGCGGGGCGTGGCGGATGTCCAGCGGGGTCACCACCGGCAGGACGGCCAGGGTCTCGGCGGTGGGCGGCAGTTCGGCGACGACCTCGGCGACGACCGCGTCCACCGGGCCGGACGCCGCGCGGACCGCCGCGATCGCACCGCGCAGCAGGGCGGGGCGGACCAGCAGCGCCTCGCGCAGGGCGGTCGCGGTCGCCGCGGAGTGGCGGGCGGCCCGGGCCAGCGCCGTGACCATGCGGGCCTCGCGGGACTCGGGGACGGCCCGGGCGAGCGTGGCGGCGAGAGTGGGTTGGCGGGTCAGGGCGAAGGCGACGTACCGCTCGACGAGGTACATCGGCAGCCGGGGGCTGAGCCAGTCCGGGGGCTGCTGCGGGTACAGACTGCGAAGCCACAGCGCGATGCGCCGCAGGGTGATGTCGTCCAGCCCGGCGAGGTCGTCGATCCGGCCCAGCATGTCGACCGCCGCGTCGTCGTCGGGCGCGCCGGCCACCACGGCGGCGACGACCGCGGCCCGCACGGCGGCCCGGCCGTAGGGGCGGATCACGGCGGCGCGCTCGTCGTCGTGCCAGCGCTCCTCCTCGGCGGCGAAGAGCGCCTCGAGCGCGGCGCCGAGCTCGATCGGCCCGTCCTGCGACTCCCAGGCCCGCACGGCCGCGGCCGCGTGGACCAGGCCGACCGGCACCGGCTCGCCGGTCGGCGCGAGGGTCGCGGCGGGCGGGTCGAGCTCCCACCACACGCTGTAGGCCCGCAGCGCCTGCCGGAACAGCTGCCTCTGTACCGCAGGCGAGACGGTCAGCGGCCCGAGCGGGGCCGGCGCGACGATCGGCACCGCGGCGGCGACCCCGGACGGCAGGCTCGCGCACAGCCGCAGCCACCAGCCGCCGAAGTCCCGGGCGACGAGCAGCAGCCGCGCCTTGCCCGCGGGCTCCCGCAGAAACGCGGTGAGGACGTCGGCGAGATCGGGCGCGAGATCGGCGTCGTCGACGATGAGCAGCGACGGCGCCGTCCGCTCCCCCACCAGCCCGGCGGCCGCCGCCCCGCGCTCCGGCCGTGCCCACGAGGCCGCGACGCCGTGCTCGGCGAGATCCCCCGCGAGCTGTACGGCGAGCCGCGTCTTGCCCGCCCCCGGCTCCCCCGCCAGCAGCCACACCGCCGGCCCGTCGGTCTCGCCGAGCGCCCAGGCGCGCAGCCCGGTCAGCTCCCGGTGCCGCGCATGGTTGAACCGAACCACCTCCAGCCGCGGGTCGAGCGCGTTGAGCGGCCCGTCGACGTCGTAGGCGCTGTCGGTCCCGTCGCCCAGCGCTCCCTGTCGCCCCCGCGCCGCCTCGCCGCGGCGCACGACGGCCGCGGCACCGAGCGCGGCGGCGGCCGAGCCGGCCCCGAGCACCACGGCCACGGGCCAGGCGACGAAGTTGGCGAGGGCGGCCGCTCCCCCGCCGGCGAGCGCGAGCCCGGCCGCGGCAACAGACACGGCACTCGGCCGAAACGGCTTCACGGCACACATTGTGCCGGGGTCACGCACGCCCATCCATACGTCGATCGGGAACCCCCTTGCGCAATGGTCAAGAATCGTTGACCATTGTCCGCGTGCCTACCGCCGACCTTCCCGAGGCGTTCCACGTCACCACTGACGAGCAGCTACGTGCCGTCTCCAATCTCACCCGTCACCGGATCATGGCCGTGCTTCGCTTCGAGCCCGCGACGATCACGCAGATCGCCGAGCGAGTGGGCCTCGCGAAGGGAAGTTCCAGTTACCACGTGCGGCTGCTCGAACGGGCCGGCCTGATCAAGGTCGTACGGACGCGGAAGGTTCGGGGGGTCACCGAGCGGTACTACGCGATGGCCGCGCGCTCGATCGTGCTGCCGGATCCGGGCGAGGGAGGGCCGGACGTGCTGATGCGGCATGCGGTGGCGGACCTGGAGGCAGCGCCGCTGGATGGCGAGCGGCACGTCAAGATGACGCACCTGCGGCTCACCGAGGAACAGTTCGCGGAACTGGGGGCTCGGCTGCACGCACTGGCGGACGAGTACCGGGAACTGTCGGATCCGTCGCTGCCGGACGCGTCACTCGTCTTCGCTCTGTTCCACCCGGCGTGGCGCGAGCAGGCCCCGAAGGACGCCGAATGACCTCGGACGCTCGGAAGTTGCCGACCGGGTTCGGACGGCTGTGGACCGCGCAGACGATCTCCTCGCTCGGTGACGGGGTAACGCATGCCGCGATGCCACTGCTCGCGTTGACGTTGACGCGGGATCCGATGGCGCTCGCCGTCGTCACGGCCGCCGGAACGCTGCCGTGGCTGCTCTTCGGGGTGCTCGGCGGTGCGCTGGTGGACCGCTGGGACCGCCGGCGCACGATGTGGGTCGCGGATGCAGCGCGTGCGGTACTGCTCGCGATCCCGGCGGCAGCGACCATGCTCGACGTGCTGAGCATTCCGCTGCTCGCGGCCGTCGCCTTCCTGCTCGGCCTCGGCGGACTTTTCTTCGACACGGCCGCCACGGCCTATCTGCCGGATCTGCTCGGCCGCGACCCCGCGCTCCTGGAACGCGCCAACTCCCGCCTGCGCGGCACCCAGACCGCCGCATCCGGCTTCGCGGGGCCACCCGCGGGCAGTGCCCTGCTCACGCTCGGGCGGGCGGTCCCGCTGCTCGCCGACGCGGTGTCGTTCGCGCTCTCCGCACTGCTCGTACGGTCGCTGCCCGCCGTACCCCGGCCCGCACCGCAGGCCCGTGAGTCGCTGCTGCGGCAAGCGCGGGCCGGCGCCTCGTACGTATTCCGAGATCGGTTGCTGCTCGGGCTCGCGCTGCGTCCGGCGGTCGGGAACATCGCCTTCCTCGCCGTGGAGACCGTCCTCGCCCTCTTCGCCCGAGACCGGCTCGGCATCGGCACCTCCGGCTTCGGCCTGCTCCTCACGGCAGAGGCCACCGGCGGTCTGCTCGGCGCGGGCATCGCCTCCGCCCTCGGCCGACGGCTCGGCACCGGCACCGCGCTCACCTGCACGGCCGCGGTCGAGGGACTCGCCATCCTGGGTCTTGCCGGAGCCCCGAACCCGTACGTCGCCGGTCTCGCGCTCGCCGTCTGCGGAGCGGGCATGGGCGCCACGATGGTCCTCGGCCCCTCACTCCGACAGGCGATCGTCCCCGCCCACCTGATGGGCCGGGTCGCCTCCACCTCCCGCATGCTCGCCATGTGCGCCGCCCCGCTCGGCGCCTTCCTCGGCGGCTGGCTGGCCACCACCTACGACGTACGCGCCCCGCTCTACACCGCCGCGGGCCTCCTGCTTGCCATGACCGCCGTCACGTCGACCATGACCAGCAACCGCCGGGTCGAGGCGGCGCTGCGTGCTGCTTGCGACCGTGAGAGTCCGGCCGAGGAAGGCCGTCCCGCCCGGCTGACCGATGCGGTCGTCTCCGGCTGATCGGCGCACCTACCAGCTCCGAAGTTACGTGAGGAACCCTCCGATCGCCTCGGCGATGTCCCCGGCGTGGGTCTCGAGCGCGAAGTGGCCGGTGTCGAGGAAGCGGACGTCGGCCTCGGGCAGGTCGCGCCGGAAGGCCTCGGCGCCGGCCGGGAGGAAGAACGGGTCGTTGCGGCCCCAGATCGCGAGCAGGGGCGGCCGGTTGGTGCGGAAGTACTCGTGGAACGCCGGGTAGCACGCCACGTTGCTCGCGTAGTCGAGGAGCAGGTCGAGCTGGACCGCATCGGCGCCGGGGCGGGCGAGGTAGGCGTTGTCGAGCCCATAGCCGTCGGGGCTCACCCGGGACCGATCGGTGACGCCCTCGGTGTACTGCCAGATCGTCGTCTGCGGCGCCAGCATGAACCGGAGCGCCTCGCGGTTGGCCGGGGACGGGTCGTGCCAGTACGAACGGATCGGTTTCCAGCCGTCGCTGAGCCCCTCCTCGTAGGCGTTGCCGTTCTGCGAGATGATCGCGGTGATGCGCTCGGGGTGGCGCAGCGCGAGCCGGAACCCGACCGGCGCGCCGTAGTCGAACACGTACAGCGCGAAGCGGGCGAGCCCGAGCCGCTCGGTCAGACCCTCGATGACGTCGGTGAGGCGCTCGAAGGTGGGCCGCCCGATCGTGGCCGACTGCCCGAAGCCCGGCAGATCCGGCGCGATGAGGTGGTACCGGTCGGCGAGCAGCGGAATCAGCTCGCGGAACATGTGGCTCGCGGACGGAAAGCCGTGCAGGAGCAGCAGCGTGGGCGCGCCGGGTGGCCCGGCCTCCCGGTAGAAGACCGGCAGGCCGTCGACCTCGGCCGTGCGGTACCGGACGTCAGTCATCAAGGCCAGCGTCCCCCGGGCGGGCAGGAGCCGGCGCCACCCGTACCGGACGAGGCCCGGGTATGGGCCGCGCGGTGCCGGGAACCGCGCTCGGGCGCCTCCCGGCACGGCGGGTTCACACCGCCGCGGCCGCCCGCTCCGTCGCGGTGAACGGGGGCTGCTGCAGCAGCGCACGGCCGGGCCCGAGCAGCGTCGCCAGCACGATCCGCGGGCGGATCAGGCGACTCGCCGGCGCCGACAGCGTGAACACCTCGACCAGTTCGCGAGCCACCCCGGGCCGGCCGAGCGCGGTTCGCATGAGGCGGCTCTGGTACCGCCACATCGCCCGTTCGACCCGCGACGGCGCGGGACCACGCGCGCCGGGGAAGCGGATGTCGGTCCCGGTCGCATGGCCCCAGGCGTCCGCCGCTATGGACGCGAGCCGCCGTTGCACCTCGTGGGCCGCGCCGGGTTGCAGTACCGGCACGGTGTCCAGCACGGCGGCGAGGGCCGCCGCGCCGTGTGCCGCGACCGTCATGCCGTGGCCATAGACCGGGTTGTAGCTGGCGACCGCGTCACCCAGCACAACGAAACCGTCCGGCCACTCGGCGAGCCGCTCGAAATGCCGGCGCCGATTCGCGGTACTGTTCGTCACCGCGACCGGGCCGAGGGCTTCGGCGCCCGCGATGAGGTCGCCGACGATCGGGTGGCGCATGGCCCGGGCGAAGCCGACGAACTCGCGTTCGTCCGCGGGTGGCTGACCACCTCTGGTGCCCGACAGCGTCACCAGCCACCGACCGTCCTCGATCGGCATCAGCGCGGCCGTCTGGCCCGGACGGTCCTGCTCCGGATCGGCCTGAATGTTGACGATCGGAAACGCGGTCTCCGCACCCGCCGGTGCCCGGAACACCCGCGTCGCGTAGCGCAGTCCCGAGTCGACGACGTCCTCGTCGACGCTCGGCAGGCCGAGCGTCGCCAGCCAGTGCGGTGCCCGGGAACCGCGGCCGGTGGCGTCGACCACGATTCCCGCGTCGAGCCGCCGCGTGCTGCCGTCGCGCAGATCGCGCACCTCGACGCCGTCGACGCGAGCTGTGTCGCCGCACAGCGCGACGGCCTCCGTCTCGTCGGCGAGGCGCACCCCGGGCAGCGCCAGGACCTGCTCGCGGACCACCCAATCGAGCAGCGCCCGGCTGCAGCTGACGACGAACTGGCCGGTTTCGCCGCGAGGGAGCCAGCCCTGCGGCAGCAGCATCACGTAGCCGTCGGGCAGTCCGATGCGGTGCGCCCCCGCGGCGCGCCATCGTTCGGTGGTGCCGGGCAGCAGCGCCTCGATCGCACGGGCACCGCTGGACATGAGCACGTGGGCGTGCCGCCCCTGCGGCAGGCCACGCCGCGGGTGCGGGCCGGCCGGCAGCCGGTCACGTTCCACGAGCACGACCTCACCGACATCGGCCGTTCGGGCCAGGGCGGCGGCCGCCAGCAGGCCGGCCATGCCGGCGCCGAGCACGACCGCGGGGGTCTTCGATGTCATCGAGCGTCCTTCCTTCCGCGAGGGACCCGCGGCTCTATCGCGGTGGTACCTCGTCACTCAGTTCCGAGGCGAGCTGTCGCAGTTGCCCGACCGTTCGGTCCCGGTGCTCTTCCAGCCAGGCGGTTCGCGCCGCTACGCAGATCGCCCCCGCGATCTGCCCGTACCTGCGCAGCGGCGCGGCGAGCGTGTCCCAGCCCGCGACCGGCGAGGGACCGTACGTGTAGCCGGCCTGCAGGATCGCGCGCTCGCGCTGGTCCGCCCGGCCCGGCAGGTGGCCCATCATGTGCGCTTCGATCAGCCGTCCCGCCGCGTCGACGGTGAGCGGCGCGCAGAAGACCATGTCGGTGGCGAGCAACCGTTCCGCGTCGCCGAGCAGCTCGTCTCGTTCGGGAGCGAAATAGGCCAGGCAGTACCGCATCGGAGCGTCGAGGATGAGCGGGACGTACAGCAGCACCGGTTGCCCGGTCGCTTTCTGCAGGGCCGCCAGGCCGATCCGGATGCGCCGGGAGATCGCCAGCGACAGGCTCCCCGGCCCGGTCGCGTCCTGTGCGCTGTGCCGCGTCGCGGTAGCCGGCGCGGACACGACGGGCTGCGGGCCGGGCGATCCGGCGCGGACCGTGAGCGAGTACTGGCCGCGTTGGGCCTTGGACACGGTACCGGCGCGGATCGCGGCCTGCAGGATGCGATGGGCGGTCGGTGTCGCGAGTCGGGCGCGGGCGGCAACGTCCCGGAGCCGGTGCGCCCCCGGGCCGAGCGACGCGAGCGCGTCGAGAAGTTCGAAGACCCGATCGTTGGAGGTACGTACGAGTTCTAGGCCGATCGTCACGTTGACGGTCTCCTCGCTTCTGTGCAGGTTCTCGGTGCGGCCGGGCGCGCACGGACCGCGTTGTCCGGCTGCGCGCGCCTGCCCAGGTGTCCGTCAGAACATGCCGTTGGGGACCCGCTGCGGGTCTGGCACCGGCTGCTCGACGTCCCAATGCTCGATCAGCTTGCCGTCCTGGACACGCCACAGGTCGACCACGGCCAGACCGGGGCCGTTGTCGTCGCGCAGCCGCAGATGATGATGCACGGCGACGAAGTCGCCGTCGGCGAGGATCCGCTTGACGTCGCTGGTGCCGCCTTTGAAGGCGGCCTCGGCCAGGTGTGCCAGGTACGCCTCCCGGCCTGACGGTGCGTCCGGGCTGTGCTGCACGAATTCCTCGTGGACCGCCTCGGCGACCTCGTCGAGGCTGCCGTGCACGAAGTAGGACTCGTAGCAGCGGCGCAGGAGTTCACGGTTGGTCTCGGTGGTACTCATTGTTGCTCCTAACTTGGGTGACGGTTTACCAATGGACCGGCAGCCGGCGCAGCCCGTGGAAGTCCAGGGCGTCGTTGAAGCTCAGCTGCTCGAGCGGCACGGCGAGGCGCATGCCGGGCAGCCGTTGCACCAGCCCGCTCAGCGCGCTGCGGATGGTGACGCGGGCGACGTTCTGCCCGATACAGGTGTGCGGTCCGAACCCGAACGCCAGGTGGTAGCGCGCCTCCGCACGGTCGGGGTCGAGCGTGCCCGGACCGGTGAAATGCCGCGGGTCGCCGTTGGCGCCCTGCAGGCTCAGGACGATGCCCTCGCCTTCGCGGATCACCGTGTCGCCGAGGGCGATGTCGGTCCCCGCCACCCGCGACAGGCCCAGCTGCACGATCGTGTGATGGCGCAGCAGTTCCTCGACGAGGTTCGGCCGCACCTCCGGCTCGTCGCGGAAACGCCGCGCGAGGGATGGATGCAGCATGAAGCTCAGCGCGCTGAGCGAGGTCATGTTGGCGGAGGTATGGTGCCCGGCGCCGAGCAGCAGCGTCAGGTTGTGCACGGCCTCCTGCTCGGTCAGCTCACCGGTGGCGACGTAGCGTCCGGTCAGCCGGCCGGTGAGGTCCGCGTCGGTGGGCTCACGCAGCCGCTGGGCCACGAGTTCGGTGACGAGCCCGACGATGGTGGCTCCCGCATCGAGCTTCTGCTGCGCCGTGCTGGTGCCCGCGGAGAGCACGTGGGTGCTCCGCTCGAAGGTCGCGTGGGCCTCGTAGGTCAGACCGAGGATGTGGCAGATGAGCCGTGAGGCGACCGGCAGCGCGAACCCCTCGACCAGGTCGGCGGGCGCGTCGGCGGTGTGCCGCCCTGCCGTGAGCCGGTCGAGCGACTCCTCCACGATCCGATCGACCACCGGCGTGAGCCGGGCAACGGAAGCAATCGAGAACTCCGGCCCGAGCATGCGGCGCAGCCGGGTGTGCGCAGGTCCGTCGAGCGCGATCAGCGTCGTGTTCAGCGGCGGTACCTCGACCGCCGAGCCGAAGCGGGGACAGGCCGGCGCGCTCGTGTCGGAGCTCAGCGTCGCGTTCCGCAGCACGTTGCGCACGTCGTCGTAGCGGGTGACCAGCCAGGCGGGCCGCCCGTCCGGCAGCTTCACCCGAGTCGCTGGGCCCTCCTCCCGCCAGTC
Organism: Dactylosporangium sp. NPDC000244; assembly: GCF_040300725.1. Lineage (NCBI taxonomy): Bacteria > Bacillati > Actinomycetota > Actinomycetes > Micromonosporales > Micromonosporaceae > Dactylosporangium > Dactylosporangium sp. NPDC000244. The sequence goes on along the minus strand of NZ_JBEPEH010000003.1, from coordinate 59,216 downwards.
CGCGTACCGCGCGGGCACCAGGTCCGGAGCCTCGCGAGCGGCCGGGTATTCGTTCACGATCGCCTCCCATCGCCGGTCCCATCGCGGGTCGCCGACCCGGCGGCCGCGGCGGCCGTGTCCAGGCCGGCCGTCTCGAGGTCGGCGGCGAGGCGCAGCAGTCGCAGGTCGCTGTACGGCGCGCCGAGCAGTTGCAAGCCCACGGGCAGCCCGCCGGCGGTGCCGCAGGGCACCGCGACCGCAGAGCAGCCGGCCATCGGCGCGAGGGTCGTCAGCGGCCACGCCGCCGCGCCCAGGCTCAGGTACGGCTCGTCCGGGTACGGGCTCGTTCCGTGCGGCAACGGCCACGGCCCGACCCCGAACACCGGCGTCACGAGGACGTCGAACCGGCCGAAGAACGTCTCCATCGCCGCCCGCAGCTCGGCCCGGCGACGCAGCGCGGACGCGACCCGGTCGGCCGGAATCGCCAGCCCGGCGGAAACCTCGGCGCGCAGGGCCGGGCCCAGCGCCGTACCGTGCCGCTCGACCCGCTCGGCGTGCAGCGCCACGGCTCGGTGCCCGAGCAGGATCAGACAAGCGTCGTGGACCCCCCGCACCGGCGGCACCGCCTCCTCGACCTGGTGACCCAGCCGTACGAGGTCCGCCACGGCTCGAGCGCACGCCGCGGCGACCTCGTCCTCGACCCGCACGATGCCGCCGAGGTCCGGGCTGAACGCGATCCGCAGCCGGGCACCCGGCTCCGGCGACGGCAGGTCCTGGGACGCCAACACCCGCAGGAACAGCGCGGCGTCGGCGGCGGTGCGCGCCAGCGGTCCGTGTACCTCGAGCCCGGAAGGATCGTCGTCGCGGTCGGTGGTGACGAGCCCCGGCGTGGGCCGCACCCCGACCACGCCGCAGAACGCGGCCGGGATGCGGATCGAACCGGCGGTGTCCGCGCCGTGGGCCAGCCACGCCTGGTGCGCGGCGACGGAGACCGCGGCGCCGCCACTGGACGCACCACACGACACGGACGGATCGGCCGGATTCACGGTACGACCGCCGACCGGGCTGACGGTGTCGGCGCCGGCGCTGAACTCCGGCAGGTTCGTCTTGCCCACGATCACGCCGCCGGCGGCCTCGATACGCGTCACGAGCCGGTCCGAACGCCGTGGCACATTCCCGCGATACGGTTCGGATCCGAACGTCGTCGGCACCCCCTCGACGTCGACGACGTCCTTCACCGTGACCGGCAGCCCGGCGAGCGGGCCGTCGTTGCCGGATCGTCGCCGCCGGGCGCGGTCGACGCAGACCGCCGTCATCGCGTGCAGCCGCGGTTCGGTCTCGGCGATGCGGGCCTCGACGGCGTCGAGCAGGTCCGCCGGGCTCACCTCGCCGGAGCGCAGCGCCGCGATCGTCCGCACCGCGCCGGCCGCGAGCAGCTCATCCATCGGCTTGGCCGGTCACGGGCCAGTCGGCGTGCGCGGCGAGCTTGCCGTCCTGCCGGACCTCGGTGTGGAAGCCCTGCCGGGTTCGGCGCACCAGGACCTCGCCCGGCTGGTCGAGCTCGACGAAGCGGTGGAACCGCACCGCGAGGGTCATCGGCGCGAAGTACGGGTCGCCGGACTCCGCGACGACCGCCTGACGCATCGCCTCGGTGAGCAGCATGCCCGGCGTGTGGTCGGTGGGATTGTCGAAGAAGTTGGCGTGCGCGGCATCGATGTGCAGCAGATAGGCGCCGGGGCGTGCTCCGGGCGCGATGACGACGTCACGCCGCAGTGCCCGCCCGACGCTCGCCGGCGGCACGGACGCCTCGGGTGCCGCGGCGGGCATCTTCACCTCCTGCGGGTCGCGGCCGCGCACCTTCAGGTACCGGTCGTTCGGCGGCACGATGACCCGGCCGCCACCGCTCGCGACGAGGCGGCCGTCCCGGAACAGCCGGCAGTCCATCGAGGTCTGCAGAATCGCGTGACCCGTCGGCTCGATCCGGCCGGAGTCGATGGTGACGACGACCTCGGTCGGCCTGTCGGTGACGCGCAGGCCCTCCGGGTCGGCGGTGTAGTGCGCCGCGCGCAGGATCTGCATCGTCGCCAGCGGAACGTCGTCGACCACGTGGGCCAGCAGCAACGCGCACTGCCGGAAGGTCTCCAGGACGAGGATCGGGTCGTGCCGCTGATGATCCAGGAGCGTGTAGTAGCCGCCCAGCCGTGGCCATACCGCACCGGCGGTGATCGACGTCGGGGTCTTCACCCAGCTGGTAATGAGCACGGTGGTCGTGTCGCCGCGGTCGACGAGCGCGCGCGGCACCGTGTTGTCGAACGTGATTTCCGCGGGCGGCGCGATGGTGTCGGCGGTCATGGGCTCTCCTCGATGCTGGCCGGGACGGTGGCGAAGATGCCCGTCGGCGGTGGCGGTGGCGGATCCAGCTCGGCGCTGGTGATGATGCGGCTGAACCGGTCGCCGGTGCGACGCAGCAGGGCCGCGCTGCGGGGCGGCACCTCCACGCTCACCGTGCCTCCGTCGATCGCCCGGCGGACGGTGGCGTGCTCGGCGCCGAGGTTGAACACGAAGACCGAGCGCGCCGCGCCGTCGGGACCGGTGTGCACCAGGACGACGGCGGGATCGGTCGCCGGGTGCGCGTGCCGCGCCGCCGGCAGTATCCGCAGCAGCGGTGCCCGATCGCGCGTCGCGAGCGGGAACACCGGCAGCGGGTCGTGCGGGGTGCGCGGGGCACCGCCGGCGCCCGTGAGGAGCACGACCAGGTGACCGGCGCGCCGGTGGTCGCGGATCAGCCCGGCCAGCCGCTCGCCGGGCCCGTCCGGCCCTACCGGCACGAGCCACGGCAGCGAGCTGTGCTCGGCGCTCTCCTCGGTGAGGACCTCGATCTGGTACTGCTGCCGCTCCATCAGCTCGACGCAGAAATCGGCCGCGTCGCGCAGCGCGGGTCCGGCCGGTGCGGTCTCCTCCGGCCAAGCCTCGGATCGGGCGAGCGCCGAGGGCACCAGCAGTGCCAGGTCCGCGCTGAACGACTCCGGCAGCGGCGCGGCAGATCGGACGACGTCGCGCAGGGCGTGCAGTGCGGCGATGTTCGCGCCGGTACCGCCGTCCTCGCGCAGTGGCGCACCGGGGCAGTAGGGCGGCGCGTAGTCGATCGGGTCGATGCCCTCCGCCAGCAGCGCCTGCGCGTCCAAGTCGATCGCCGCTCCCCAGTGCTCGGTGGCACAGGCGGTGTAGACGCTGTAGGTCCGGGATTCCAGCGCGAGGGCCAGCAGCGCCTGGAACATGGCGTTGCCGGGCCGGTCGTAGGCGGGGTCGGTCCAGGTGAAGCCCCAGTTGTCCTCGACGTTGCTGTACCGCCGAGCGCGCACCCCGAACCAGTGCGATGCGAAGGCGCTGCGGCTGCGCGCGACGCTGCCGACCCAGCCGGTGTACCCCAGCGCGAACCCGATCCCGGCCAGCGGCGCGGTGCGCAGCAACCACGCCGCGGCGCCACCGGCCGCGCCGTCGAGCGCCGGCAGCGGCAGGTTGACCGTCGCCGCCTGACGCACGGCCGGGGAGAGCCCCTCGGCCAGGTCGAGGTAGTGCCGGCGCAGCACCGTGCCGCTGTGTTCGGCCCATGCCTCGCGCACTTCGACCGGCCACGTCGACGGGTCGCCGGCGTCGGACCGGCCGGTGTCGCGCAGGAACGCCGCCACGGCCGGTGCGCTGAAATCGTGCGCGGTCACCGGCTGATTGGCGTCGCTGTAGATTCCCTCGTTGCCCAGCTGCACCGCCACGACCGGTCCGTGCGGCGCCAGCGCGGTCGCCAGGACGTGCCGTTCGACGGCACCGAGCCAGTGGCGGACCTCCTCGCGGTACAGCGGGCAGAACAGGCTCGGCAGGGCGAGTCCCTGCGACGTCACCGGCCGGCCGCCCACGTCGAGCACCGCCGCGAACCGCGGATCGACGGTCGGGCTGACCCGGTCCGGCAGACCGCCGAGCTGTACCTCGGCGTGGATGAACGGCCCCGGCTTGAGCAGCACGCGCAGCCCGGCGGCGGCGGCGAGGTCGAGCAGCCGAAGCAGGTCGCGCTGCTTGTCGCCGACGCCACGGAAGTCGTAGCGGTGCCGTGCACGCTCGTGGAAACGCCACGGGATGTAGCACGTGACGACATCGACACCGGCCTCGGCGAGCGCGGCGAGGTTCGGCCCCCAGCGATCGGGGTCCGCCCGATAGTAGGGGTACTCGCCGAAGATCACCGGTCGTTCGTATCCGAACGGATATCCGGTGCTCATGCCGCGTCCCGCAGATCGATGACGACCTTCATGCCGGCGTACTGGTCGTGGTCGCCGCCGGCGGCCCCGATCGCGGCGAGGGCCTCGGTGAAGCGGTCGATGGGCACATGGTGGCTGATCAGGCCGGACAACGGCAGCCGGGATGCGAGGTCGACGGCCCGGTCGAACAGCAGGCTGTTGTAGTCGCCGGCACCGATGACGCGCAGGCCGCGCTGCAGCAGCTCCAGCGGGCGCATCGTCCACGTGGCGCGGTCGTTGAACCCCATCACGACGATCCGGCCGAGGTTCGCCGCCAGCTCCCATGCCTCCGCGGTCAGCGATCCGACGCTGTCCACCACGAGCGACGCCGAACGCGCGGCGATGGCACCCGGCTCCTCGACGCGCGCCGTGCAGCCCGGTACGGCGGCCAGGAACGCCTCGGCGACGGCGCGCCGGTACGGGTCGACCTCCACCACCCGCACCGCGGCGCCGGAGTGGCCCGCGACGAGGGCGACGAGCGTGCCGATCGGCCCGCCGCCCAGCACGGCGACCTCGTCGTCCGGGCGGATGGCGGCGGCCTCGAGATTGTTGAGCACACATGCGATCGGCTCGGCGAGCACGGCCTGGTCGTCCGACATCCCTTCCGGCACCAGATGCAGGAAGCGCTCCTCCAGCCGCATGAATCCGGCGAACGCGCCGTCGCGGTCGATGCCGATCTCGTTGCCCGCCTTGTTCAGGCAGAAGTTGAGCGCGCCACGGCGGCACCAGTGACACAGTCCGCAGTACAGCGTCGGGTTGATGATGACCCGATCGCCCTGCTTGAGCGTGGTGACACCGGCCCCGGTCTCGGTGACCTCGCCGACGGCCTCATGGCCCATCACCACACCGGCATCCGCCTGGAACTTGCCGAGCAGCACGCCGCGATCGGTGCCGCAGATGCCGGCCTGCGTGATGCGGACGATGACGTCGTCGGGCGCGGCGCAGACGGGGCGCTGCCGTTCGACGAGGCGCAGGCTTCGATCCTCTTGCAGGACAAGCGCTTTCACGGTGTACCTCCACTGACGGTGTTCCAGGTGATGGACTCAAGAAGCGCGGCGTGCAGCCGCGGCGTACTGGCCGCGACACAGGAACGCTGACTGGCGGGGTCCAGGGCGAGCAGCGGCATGGTGTCCAGCGAATCGCCGTAGGCATCGGTGATGACGACACCCGCACGACGGGCCAGATAGACGCTCGCCGCGATGTCGTACCCGAACAAGTGCAGGACGCTGCCCCGGCCGACCCGCCGGAACGCGGCCTCGGTCTCCGGGTGATCGCGCAGAATGCGGTTGCCTACGTCGACGAACGCGTCGAGCTGGCCGGTGATGATGCGCGTGATGGAGTACGACGCACTGTTGAACACGAACACCCCGCCCGTGTTGGCCGAGGCGTCGACCAGGTGACCGTAGGCGTCGCACATGAGCCGCATCGGGTGCCCGTTGAGCTCCATCGACCAGAACATCCGGGTCAGGTCGGTGTTCGGGCTCAAGCACGGCACCGGCCGGTCGTGTCCGCCCGTTCGCAGTCCGGTGTGGGTGTCCGCGTAGAACCACGCACCGGACTTGATCTCCAGGACGTGCGCGGCTATGACATCGCCGACGGTCGGGCGGCCTTCGCCCATCCGCGCCGCGGCGATGGAGACGGTGGCCATCTCCAGCCCGGCCGAGGCGGGGCGGGTGCCGTCGATCGGGTCCACGACGAGCACGTGCTCAGGCTGGGGGCCGGTGGTCCGCAGCCCCTCGTCCTCCGTGTAGACGGCCACGGGCACCGGCGCGTGCCGCCACACGTACTCCCAGACCGCCTCCTCGGCCACCTTGTCGATGTCGAACTGGGCATCGCCGCCGGGCGAATCGCCGTGCACACTGCGCCGGCGATGCCCCTGCGCCATCAACGCGCTGCGCACCGCCGCCGCGGTGCCGGTCACGAGGTCCTTCACGCCACGACCTCACGCAGCACCGTCTCGAACGCGTCGCAGATGTCGTCGGCCTGCTCGTGGGTGAGAATGAGCGGGGGCCGGATCTTCACGACGTTGCCGTAGCCGTACCGCGACGTGCGCAGCAACAGCCCGTGCCCCAATCCGCGGCGGGCGACCTCGTTGGCCAGGTCCACGGCCGGTGCGCCGTCCGGCTGCACGAGCTCGATGCCGATCATGAGGCCGACACCACGCACATCGCCGATGACCGGCATCCGCCGCTGCAGGTCGCGCAGGCGTTGCATGATGTGCTCGCCGGTGGCGCGGACGTTCGCCAGGAACTCGGGTCGGTCGATGACCTCCAGGGCGGCGACAGCCGCCGCCGCGGCCAGCGTGTTCGCCCCGTAGGTGAACGAGTGGTGATGGGCGGGCAGCCCGGCGAGACGTTCGCCGGCCAGAATCCCGGCGATCTGCGCGCCGCTGCCGCCGAGGCCCTTGCCGACGGTGATGGCATCGGGCCGCACGCCGAAGTGCTCGGCGGCGAACATCCGCCCGGTGCGGCCGATGCCGGTCTGGATCTCGTCGAAGATGAGCAGGATGTCGTGCTCGTCGCAGAACTCGCGCAGCCGCGGCAGGTAGCCCTCGGGCGGCACGATGTTGCCGCCGTTGCCGGAGATCGGCTCCAGGATGATCGCCGCGACCTGTCCGCCGCTGGCGTACTCCAGGAAGTCGTCGATGCGTTCGACGCACATCAGCCCGCAGGTTTCGCGCCGCTGGCCGTAGAAACAGCGCATGCAGTACGGGTCGGGGACCTGCAGCGAGCCCGGGTACAGCAGCGGGAACGGCGCCTTGCGGAAGGCGTTGCCCGACAGCGAGGTCGTCATCATCGTCTGGCCGTGGTGGCTGCGGAACAGCGAGATCACCTCGCCGCGGCCGGTGGCGTGCTGCGCCATCTTGATCGCGCCCTCGTTGGCCTCGGAACCCCCGCCGACCTTCAGGTGGACCTTGACGAGGTTTGCCGGTGCTGCGGCGAGCAGGTGCCTCACGAGCGTGTTGACCGACTCCGTCTGAAACGAAGAGGTGACGTGCACGAGGCTCTCGGCCTGTTTCTGAATGGCCGCGACAACCGCGGGGTGCGAGTAGCCGAGACTGAGATTGAATGTCCCGGAGGCGCAGTCGATGTATCGGTTTCCACCGTCGTCGTAGACGTAGATACCTTCACCCCGCACCATTATTATGTCACTGACCGGGTAGTAGATAGAGTCACTAATCGACCCAATCATTGACTCTCCTAAATTGATTGACTCGCCGCCGAGACCGATCGAACCCGTCACCAATATTGACATCGATGCTCCTAGTGTCAATGGCGAATCACCTTTGTTCCGCGACGCGAAGGACGGAAAGCAAAACCTTCCAACTCCCGAAAAACGCCGAGTCGACCCGCCCGCCGCCCGGCGGCCCGTCGCGGCCGCGGCGCTGGATGATCTCCCGCCAAACCACGCCACGACTTCCGCACCGGCGACGTACCGTTTCGTCTGACGGAAAATCCCCCCGAAGGCCGGACGAGGGTTGCACCGATGCCGGCCATCGTCCGGGCAGCGCGGTACGCCCTGGGCGAGATCACAGGCGGCATAGGCCGCCGACGATGCGGGAATGCTATCGATCGGGGCTCGCCCGGCGCGGGCAGGTCACTGTACGTACAGGTGCGGCTGGTCGGGGTTGCCGATCTCACGGCTGCCGACGGACGCCTCCGCCGCATGGCGGGCGTGGTAGCGCACGTGGGCCTCGGCACGCGGCGGAGGAGACGAGCCCTCGACGATCTCGCGGATGGCCGGGATGGGGGAACCCGCCACCAGCACGCCCGCGGCCACCTGCGGGTGCCGTCGAGCGATTCAGGGGTGAACCTTGGATGTCAGGACCACATCCACAGTGGCCATTCGCGCGATGCAGCGCTCACTCATGCTTTCGTTCCGGGCCGCGGGGCGAGGATGCCGACAATGGCGCCAAGGGCTATCCCGACGAATCCGAACACCGCGGTCTGCCCGCTACCGCTCGCGTTCAGCCCCAGCAGCGTGCCGCCTACCACAACGGCTGCCAGCATCCCGAACACGATCAGCCAGATGACGTTCGTAACCCCACTTGGAGGGGCTGCCGAGGACGGACGACGCCACGTCCTCCACGACCGCCTCGCGCTGCCCCGGTGGAATCAGCTCCACCGCCGACTGCACCAGATGCTGCTGTTCGGCGGGATTCTGCACCTTACTCATGCTGTCGATCGCGTCATGCAATTCGACGGACATGTCGACCACTTCCACCCGTGCGGTGTGCTGTATCAGGCTCGCACATCTGCATACGCGAGCTTCCCGAGCTGACGCGCTTGAAACCCGCGAGTCCGGGCAGTCGTGCCTGCCCGGACTCGCGTCGCGCCAAGTCGGTGCACAGGCCGGTCATCGCGCCCTACCGGGCCTCGGCCGCTGTTCCGGGGGACGGTCGATGGGCGGCGGCCCTGGTGAGCGAGTCTCGGACCTCGTCGTCCGAGGTGGGGGCGAAGTCGGCATACCACTCGCCGATCGACGACAACCAGTTCACGCTTCGCACGCAGACCACCTCGTCGGCATCTCGACGCAGCGGCTCGATCAGGTCAGCCGGCGCAACCGGGACCGCCAGGACGACGCGGATCGCGCCCCGGGCGCGAGCTACCTGGCACGCGGCGCGAGCCGTGGCGCCGGTGGCGACGCCGTCATCGACGATGACCGCGATGCGCCCGGCCAGCTCCTCCGCCGGACGGTCCCCGCGCAGCCGCCCGACGCGCCTGGCCAACGCGGCTCGTTCGGACTTCTCGACCTCCGCCAGGTCGCCGGCGCTGACCCAGGCAAGACGTATCACCTGCGGGTTGAGGACACGCACGCCATCCTCACCGATAGCGCCCATGCCGAGTTCGGGCTGCTCCGGGACGCCGAGCTTCCGCACGATGATCACGTCGAGCGGAGCTTGCAGCGCCGCGGCGACCTGATAGGCCACGGGTACCCCACCACGCGGCAGCCCCAGCACCACGATGTCCTGGCCGCGCAGGAAGGACAGCTTCCCGGCGAGCTGCCGGCCCGCGTCGGCACGGTTCTCGAAGACCGAGCCTTCGAAGATCATCGTCCGCCTCCTCGCGAACGCGCGGACGTCCAGCCACGACCCGGGCGGAGCAAGAGACCTGGATCAGGTCGGTGGGAATCGCCGCCAACGCTACGCCGAGGGCGTGGCGTTGGCGGGGTGAGACCTCGAGGCATTGTTCGGGTGCTACCGACACTTAGGCGCTGCCTGCCTTGAGAAGGCACGGGGAGTGCCGCAGGACCTGACGTACGCCGAACTGGCCCGCCAGACCAACCGCTTCGCGAACATGCTCGCCGGTCTGGGCGTCCAACCCGGCGAGCGCGTGTTCTCCCTGCTGGGCCGCTGCCCCGAACTCTACGTCGCGGCGCTGGGCACCCTGAAGTACACCGCGGTGCTGTCGCCGCTGTTCTCGGCCTTCGGGCCGGAGCCGGTGCGGGAGCGGCTCCGGCTCGGCGACGCCGCCGTCCTGGTGACCACGCCGGAGTACTACGAGCAGAAGGTGGCGCCCGTGCGTGCCGACCCGCGACGAAGTGTTCTGGTGCACCGCCGATCCCGGCTGGGTCACCGGCACGTCGCACGGCATCATCGCCCCGCTCGCCCACGGCGCCACGGTGCTGGTCGACGCGGGCGAGTTCGAGGCCGACCGGTGGTACGCCAACCTGGCCGGGCATCGCATCGAGGAGGAGGACTATCCACAGCTCGCGACGCTGGCCAGCACACCGGCGTTCCTCCGCGCGACGCAGACCCGAGACGGCCCAGGATGACCGGCATCGCGGGGGTCAACGTGTCCGGCTGAGCGAGGGCGTGCCGGGCCGCGGGTGATTCGTCCTCGGCGCCCGGGGTACCCCCACCGCGAATGACGCCCAGGCCACGAGCCACCCCGATACGCTGCGGCGCCGCGACCATCCAGTAGGAGGCTGGGGTGTGGGATCAACAAATGTCGAGCGGGCTGAGCGGTCACCTGACCGAGGTGATCGAACGCTCGCACATCGCGCTGGAACACGTCACCAGGGCTCTGTGCGACTCCGGTCCTTCCGCCGCGAGCGCTCTGCCCGACGCCGACAAGGCCCTGTACGCGCTGCGCCAGGCGGTCGAGGATCAGGCGTTGGCGATCGCGGAGACCCGGGTCGTGTCACCCGCGGTCCCTGTGCGCGCGATCATCGTCGCCGCGCAGGTCAACGCCGACGCGGAGTGTGTCGAAGGACTGGCGAGGCGGCTGGCTGAGATCGCCGGGTCACGGCCGGGGCGGCCGGCGGTGCCGGGCGACGTGCAGGCCGTCGTGTGCCGCATGGGTCGGCTCTGTACCGACATGATGGCCACGGCGGGCAGCGCCGGCAGGTCGCCGCGGGCCGATACGGAGGCACGGATCGAGGCGGCCGATGCCGAGGTGCGGCGGCTGCGACAGCGGCTCTGTCGCCTGCTGCTGCACGACCCGGCTCCGGTCGATGTGGATGCCGCGCTGGACACCTCATTGGCGTGCCGGTACTACGCACGCTGTGCTGAGCTCGCGGTGTCCATGACTCGGCACGCGATCCTGGCCGCGGACTCAGGGCAGACCCGCCAGTGAGATCTGGTCGAGGATTCGCTGCCACACTGCGTCGTTGAGGATGTCCCGGTGATGTGTCACCACCGCCTCGGCCTGGGCGGGATCTGTGAGATCGATCGACAGCGCACCGCCGCGGACGAGACGCTTGAGCAGGGCCGTGACGCTCATCGCGTAGGCCGTCGATGCATCGGTGGGCGTCCTGGAGGCCAGGTTGTCGTCGCCGACGACGGTGACGCCGGGCTCCACCACCCGTGTGTCGCCGGGCTGGGCGAGCTCGACCGCGCGGCCGAACGCGCCGGCCGTGGTGTCGACGACGACGGATCCAGGGCGCATGGCCCGGATGCCTCGCGCGGGCACGAGCACGGGCGGCCGCCTGCCCGGGTGCTCGGCGGTGACGATGACGATGTCGCTGCCGCGAACGCTCGCCGCGATGTCCGGGCACGCTGCGGGATGAGCCTCGCAGACGTGGACGACCGCACCCAACCGGCGCGCGGTGGCGGCGGCTTGGTGGCCGGCCGGTCCACGGCCGACGACAAGGACGCGCGCGGGCCGGCCGGTGCCGCTGCCGGGAGCGGGTTCGCAGAGGCAGCGACCGAAGATGTCGGCGGCGGTCACCGCCGCCTGGTAGCCGACGACCCGCTCCTGCGCGCCGAGAAAGTCCATCGGCCCGGCGCGGCCAGAAGTGGGGGGCATCAGGTCGGCGGCGATCGCGGTGAGACCCTGATCGGCCCAGCGGCGGATCAGATCCGGCACGTGCTGCGGTTGCAGGAGGCAGATGAGCGCCTGCCCGGCCCGGAAGCGGTGTGTCGCGGCGACGTTCGGTGGCTGGACACCGATGAGGATGTCAGCCGCGTCGAACACCTCGGCGCGGGGCACCGGCGTGGCCCCGGCCCGGGTGTAGGCGGTGTCGGGGAACCAGGCCTCGCGCCCGGCGCCGGTTTCGACGGCGACCGCGAGCCCGAGGTCGAGGATCGAACGGACGGCCGCAGGCACCACCGCCACGCGCCGTTCGCCCGGCGCGGTTTCGCTGTAGACGCCGACTGTCTGGTGTGCCATGGGAACGCGTTTCGTCGCAGACACAGCGAACGGTACCCCGTCCGTGGATCCGCGGCGATGCGTCACCGGAACCCGAAGGGGGGACCGCAATGCTAGGCGGACGGTGGCAGTTCTGGATCGACCGTGGCGGCACGTTCACCGACATCGTCGCCAGGAGGCCCGGCGACGGCCGGCTGGTGACACGCAAGCTGTTGTCGCACAACCCGGCGCGCTACGCCGACGCGGCGGTCGCCGGAATTCGGGCACTGCTCGGCCTTCCCGATGCGGCACCGATACCCGTGGATCGGATCGAGGCGGTGCGGATGGGGACCACGGTCGCCACGAACGCGCTGCTGGAACGCAGGGGCGAACGCATCGTGCTGGTCATCACCGAAGGCTTCGGTGACGCGCTGCGGATCGGCTACCAGAACCGGCCACGAATCTTCGACCGGCGTATCGTGCCGCCGGAGGCGCTGTACGAGCGCGTGGTCGAGGTGGACGAACGGATGTCGGCCGACGGCACCGTGCTGCGCTCGCCGAATCTCGATCGGCTGGCCGGCGACCTGCAGCGTGTGCATGACAGCGGCATTCACGCGGCCGCCGTGGTCTGCCTGCACAGCCACCTGTACCCGGCCCACGAACGGGACATCGGGAGGCTGGCGGAGCGGATCGGCTTCGGTCAGGTCTCGTGCTCCAGCGAAGTGAGCCCGTTGATGAAGCTGGTGCCGCGTGGCGACACCGCCGTCGTCGACGCGTACCTGTCGCCGGTGCTGCGCCGGTACGTCGAAGCGGTGGCGGAGCAGCTGCACGGTGTACGGCTGATGTTCATGCAGTCCAACGGGGGCCTGGCCGAGGCAGGGCATTTTCGCGGCAAGGACGCGATCCTGTCCGGCCCGGCCGGTGGCATCGTCGGTATGGCGCGCATGTCGCAGCTGGCCGGCTTCGACAAGGTGATCGGCTTCGACATGGGCGGCACCTCCACCGATGTGTCGCACTACGCCGGCGAGTACGAGCGGGTCTTCCACACCCAGATCGCGGGGGTGCGGCTGCGCGCCCCCATGATCGACGTTCACACCGTCGCGGCGGGAGGCGGGTCGGTCCTGCACTTCGACGGCGCCCGCTATCGCGTCGGCCCGGACTCCGCCGGTGCCGACCCGGGACCGGCCTGCTACCGCAACGGCGGGCCGCTCACCGTCACCGACGCCAACGTGATGCTCGGCCGCATCCAGCCTGCGACGTTTCCCCAGGTCTTCGGTCCGGCCGGCGATCAGCCGCTGGATGCCGACGTGGTGCGACGGCGCTTCGCCGACCTGACCGCGGCCATCGCCGGACAGACCGGCGACGAGCGCACGCCGGAGCAGGTCGCGGAGGGGTACCGGCAGATCGCGGTCGCGAAGATGGCCAACGCGGTGAAGCGGATCTCGGTACAGCAGGGCCGTGACGTCACGGGGTACGTGCTCACGACATTCGGGGGCGCCGGCGGGCAGCACGCGTGCTCGGTGGCCGACTCGCTGGGTATCCGCGCCGTGCTCGTGCCGCCGATGGCCGGTGTGCTGTCCGCGCTCGGCATCGGCCTCGCCGACACCACCGCGATGCGTGAACAGTCGGTGGAGAGCCGCCTGGAGCCCGCGGTGATGGGGCGGCTGACCGAAGTCGCGGACGCCCTCGAGGCGGCGGCGCGCTCGCAGCTGCTGGACGAGGACGTGCCGGCCCGGCGGATCCGGGTGCACCGGCGCGTGCACCTGCGCTTCGAGGGCACCGACACCGCGCTGCCGGTCGAGCTCGCCGAGCTGGACACGATGGTTGCGTCGTTCCGGACGGCGTACCGGCGCATGTACGCGTTCCTCATGGACCGGCCGTTGATCGTCGAGGCGGTCTCGCTCGAAGCCGTCGGACTGACCGAACCCCCGGACCTCACCCTGCTAGGTGAGCCCGCCGGCGCGCCGGAACGCGCCGCCGCACGACCGCTCACCACCACCCGCCTGTACACCGGCGGAGTCTGGCGGGAGGTGCCGCTGTACGAGCGGGAGCGCCTGTGTCCCGGCGACACCGTCGGCGGCCCGGCCATCGTGGCCGAGGCGGACGCGACCACAGTGGTGGACGAGGGCTGGCAGGCGGCGGTGACGGAGTTCGGCCACCTGCTCCTGGAACGGGTGCGGCCGAGCGACACGGCATCCGAGGCGACCACCCAGGTCGACCCGGTACTGCTGGAGATCTTCAACAATCTCTTCATGTCGATCGCCGAGCAGATGGGGGCAAGGCTGGAGTCGACCGCGCAGTCGGTGAACATCCGGGAGCGGCTGGACTTCTCGTGCGCGCTGTTCGACCCGGACGGCAATCTCATCGCCAACGCGCCGCACATCCCCGTACACCTCGGCTCGATGGGCGCCAGCGTCAAGGAGGTCATCCGCCGCCGCCCCGGCATGCGGCCCGGCGACGTGTACGCGATCAACGATCCGTACCACGGCGGCACCCATCTGCCCGACCTCACCGTCGTCACCCCCGTCTTCGGCAACGAGCGGACCGAGGTGCTGTTCTACGTCGCCTCCCGGGGCCACCACGCGGAGATCGGCGGACTCACGCCCGGCTCCATGCCCGCCACCAGCCGCGACGTCCACGAGGAGGGCGTGCTGTTCGACACCTGGCCGCTGGTCGAGGACGGCCGGTTCCGCGAAGAGGAGACGCTCCGGCTGCTCACCGAGGCGCCGTACCCGTCCCGGAACCCGGCGACCAACCTTGCCGACCTGCGCGCCCAGATCGCCGCGAACGCCAAGGGTGTCGAAGAGGTGGGGCGGATGATCGACCATTTCGGCCTCGACGTGGTGCACGCGTACATGCGGCACGTCCAGGACAACGCCGAGGAGGCCGTACGGCGCGTCATCGACGCGCTCAGTGACGGCCAGTACCGCTACGAGATGGACTCAGGGGCGACGATCGCGGTACGGGTCGCGGTGGACCACGCCGGCCGCGCCGCGACGATCGACTTCAGCGGCACGTCACCGCAGCTGGCAACGAACTTCAACGCACCCTCGTCGGTGGTCACCGCGGCGGTGCTGTACGTCTTCCGGACGCTGGTCACCGACGAGATCCCGCTCAACGACGGCTGCCTGCGCCCGCTGCGCATCGTGGTGCCCGCCGGTTCGATGCTCGCGCCCGTCTACCCCGCCGCCGTGGTCGCCGGAAACGTGGAGACGTCGCAGGCGATCGTCGGCGCGCTCTACGCCGCGCTCGGCGTCCAGGCCGAAGGGTCGGGGACGATGAACAACGTCAGCTTCGGCAACGACCGGCACCAGTACTACGAGACCATCGCCTCCGGATCCGGCGCCGGTGACGGGTTCGACGGGGCCTCGGTGGTACAGACCCACATGACGAACTCCCGGCTGACCGACCCCGAGGTCCTCGAATGGCGCTTCCCGGTGCTCCTGGACGAGTTCGCCGTCCGGCACGGCAGCGGCGGCGACGGCCGGTGGCGAGGCGGCGACGGCGCCGTGCGCCGCATCCGCTTCCGCGAGCCGATGACCGTCAGCACCCTGTCGGGCCACCGGCGAGTGCCGCCGTACGGCCTGGCCGGCGGCTCGCCCGGCGGGCTCGGCGCCAACCGGGTGGAACGCGCCGACGGCAGTGTCGTCCGCCTCCCCGGCTGCGGCTCTGTCGACGTCCAGCCAGGCGACGTGCTGGTCGTGGAGACACCGGGCGGCGGCGGATACGGTGCCTCGTGAGCGCGCGCGGCCGTCCACGATGCGTCCGGCCGCGATGCGGTCGTGCGACCGGAAGCTCGGCCGGCGCCGAGTAGCCGTTGGCCACCACACATCCCGCACCGAAGTGGTGATTGATCGGGCGACGGCAACGACACGAGCATCGGCCACGAGTCACATCCCGTGGTGACGCCCGCGTTTGCGGCGGCATGGTCGAGACATGGTGACAGTCAAGGAACCGCGTGAGCAGGTGTTCAACGGCACGTTCGACGGCAACGACACCGCGGGCTGGTTCTCCGCCGGCACGGCGCTGACGGCGGCCGACGGAAGGCTGCGGGTGCAGGTGCCCGGCGGCACGCGCCAGCCTTGGGACGTGCTCGTCGGCGAGAACGACATTCGGTTGAGCGCCAATACGCCGTACTCGATCTCGTTCACCGCCTCGGCCAGCCGACCGGTGGCAATCAAGGCTCAGGTCCAGCTCAGCGACCCGCCCTACACGGCGACGTGGTCGCAGGACCTTCAGCTCACCACGAACGCGCAGCAGTACCACTACTCGTTCACCTCCAACCTCGGCACCGAGCGGGGCCAGGTCTCCTTCCAGATCGGCGGGTCCGGCGATCCGTGGACGTTCACCCTCGACGACGTCTCGCTGGTCGGCGGCGAGCCGTGGGAGTGGTACGTCCCGAAGACCGACCCGCCGGTGCGGGTCAACCAGGTCGGCTACCTGCCGGACGGCCCGAAGCACGCCACGGTGGTGACCGACGTACCCGACCCGCAGTCCTGGCAGGTCGTCTCCGGCACGGGCGAGGTCGTGGCGTCCGGCCGGTCGAACCCGCGCGGCCTCGACACGTCGTCCGGGCAGAAGGTGCACACCATCGACTTCACGGCGGTGACCACGCCCGGCGACGGCTACACCCTGCGTGTCGACGGGCAGCAGAGCTTCCCGTTCGTCATCGCCGACTCCGTCCACGAACGGCTGCGCCGCGACGCGTTGCACTTCTTCTACGTGCAGCGCAGCGGCATCGCCATCGACAACGCGCTCGCGCCCGGCTACGCCCGCCCGGCCGGTCACACCGGGGTGCCGCCCAACCAGGGCGATACCAGCGTGCCCTGCCAGCCCGGCGCCGGTGACTACCGGCTGGACGTGCGCGGCGGCTGGTACGACGCCGGCGACCACGGCAAATACGTCGTCAACGGCGGCATCGCCACCGCCCAGCTGCTCAGCCAGTACGAACGCACCAAGACCGCAAAGACCGGCGACCCGGACGCGCTGGGCGACGGCACCCTCGACATCCCCGAGCGGGGCAACAAGGTCCCGGACATCCTCGACGAGGCCCGCTGGGAGCTCGAGTTCATGCTGCGCATGCAGGTTCCGGACGGCAAGCCCAACGCCGGCATGGTCCACCACAAGGTCCACGACCGTGGCTGGACGGGTTTGCCCTGCCTGCCCGACCAGGACCCGCAGATCCGTGAGCTGCACCCGCCATCGACGGCGGCGACCCTCAACCTTGCCGCAACCGCGGCCCAGGCCGCCCGGCTGTTCAAGCCCTTCGACGGCCCGTTCGCCGACCGCTGCCTGGCCGCGGCCCGCACCACGTGGAAGGCCGCCCAGGACCATCCGGCGATGTACGCCCGGCCGGACGACACCGACGGCGGCGGCGCCTACGACGACACCGATGTCCGCGACGAGTTCTACTGGGCCGCCGCCGAGCTGTACATCACGACGGGCGAGCAGCCGTACCTCGACTACCTGCGCTCCCCGCCGTACTGGACCGGTGACGCCTTCCGTAACACCGGGCCCGACTGGAAGTTCGTCGCGCCGCTCGGCCGGATGGATCTCGCCACAGTGCCCAGCAGACTGGCCGACAACGACCGTGACGCCGCCCGCTCCTCGGTGCGTGAGGCCGCCGACCACTATCTGCAGACCATCCGGGATCAGGCCTACGGCGTCCCGATCGGGGACAACGAGTACACTTGGGGCTCTACGAGCGTCATTCTCAACAAGCTCATGGTCATCGCCACCGCATTCGATCTGACCGGCGACCGCCGTTACCGCGACGGCGTCCTCGAAGGCCTCGACTTCATCCTCGGCCGCAACGCGCTCAACAACTCCTACGTGACCGGCTACGGCAGCCGCTGCTCCCAGAACCAGCACAGCCGCATCTACGGTCACCAGCTCGACCCCAGGCTGCCCCGGCCGCCCGCGGGATCCGTCGCCGGCGGGCCCAACCCCGGCTTGGAGGACCCGAAGGCGAAGAAGGTCCTGTTCCACACGCCCAGCGGGGAACACCCCAAACCGCAGTTCTGCTATTTGGACGACATCGAGTCCTGGTCGACCAACGAGCTTGCGATCAACTGGAATGCCGCGCTGTCCTGGATCGCGTCCTTCTCCGCGGGCCAACGCCCGCCGGACAACCACGACGGCCGGGTCCGCATCGGCGACGTGACGGTCAGCCTGGGCGCGAACCATCAGGTCAACGTCGTGGTGCCGGTCGGCTGGTCGCTTCACGTCGAGTCGGCCGCGGCGGGACAATGAGCTCTCCGCCGGAGGTGTCCACCGATGACCGGCTCGGCCGCGACCGGAGCCTCGCCGCGCCCCGCACAACAGCGCCGGATCGGCACGACGACGCCGAGGGGGCGGTTGCGTATCTACCTGGGCGCGGCGCCCGGAGTCGGCAAGACCTACGCCATGCTGGCCGAGGGGCAACGCCGCCGATCGCGGGGAACCGACGTCGTGATCGGGTTCATCGAGCCACATGGCCGCAGGCTCACCGCGGCGATGGCCGATGGGCTGGAGCTGGTGCCCCGGCGTGAGGTCGTGTACCGGGGCGCCCGGCTCACCGAGATGGACCTCGACGCGGTGCTGGCCCGGCACCCGCAGGTCGCGCTCATCGACGAGCTGGCCCACACCAACGCCCCCGGTTGCCGCAACGCCAAGCGGTGGCAGGACGTCGAGGAACTGCTCAACCGCGGCGTCGACGTGGTCACCACGCTCAACATCCAGCATCTGGAGTCCCTGAACGACGTCGTCCGCCAGATCACGGGCATCACCCAGCACGAAACACTGCCGGACTCGGTGGCGCGGCGCGCCGAGCAGGTCGAACTGGTCGACATGACGCCGGAGGCGCTGCGCCGGCGCATGGTGCACGGCAACGTCTACCCGCCGGACCGGATCGAGGCGGCGCTGACCCACTACTTCCGCCCTGGCAACCTCGCCGCCCTGCGCGAACTGGCCCTGCTGTGGGTGGCCGACCGGGTCGAGGAGTGCCTGCAGCGGTATCGCGCCGAGCACGGCATCGCCACAGGCTGGGAGACGCGCGAGCGAATCCTGGTCGCGCTCAGCGGCGGCCGCGAGGGCGAAACGCTCATCCGCCGGGCCGCCCGCATCGCCGAACGCATCCAGGGCGCCGAACTGCTCACGGTCCATGTCATCCCCAGCGGGGGCCTGACGCTGGGCAGCCAACCGGCGCTGGCCGCCCAGCGCGTGCTCGCCGAGTCGCTCGGCGGTCACTACCACCAGGTCGTGGGCGACGATGTCGCGAGGGCGATCCTGCAGTTCGCCCAGGCCGAGAACGCCACGCAGATCGTGCTCGGCGCCAGCCGCACACCGTGGCCGATGTCGGCGCTGACCGGTGAAGGCGTTGGCGCCCGCGTCATCCGCCTGTCGGGGCCGATCGACGTCCACATGGTCACGCACGAGCACGCGGCCGTCGCACCCGGGCTGCGGCTGCCACGCGCGGGCCGAGGGCGGGGTGCCCGGCAGTATCTCGCCGCCGTGGTCCTGTCGGTGCTGCTGCTGTCCGCCGTCACACTCGCCGGGCTGCAAACACGCTTCACGCACTCCAGCGTCCTGCTGGGCTACCTGCTGCCCGTGATCGTCGCGGCGCTGACCGGTGGCCTGTACCCGGCCACGGCAACGGCATTGGCGGCCGCGCTGCTGGCCGACTACTGGTTCATGCCGCCGCAGCACGCGATGCTGCTCACCAGGCCGGACGACATCGCCGCGCTGGTCCTCTTCGTCGCGGTCGCGACGATCCTCGGCTGGGCGATCGACACCGCCACCCGGCAGACCCGCCGCGCCGTACGCGCGTCGGCGGAGGCGGCCGCGCTCAGCTCACTGGCCCGCGCCGCGCTGGGTGAGCCGAACCTGCCGGCCCAGGTGGAGCGAATCCGCCGGCTCTTCGCGCTGGACGCGGTCAGCCTGCTCGGCCGGGAATCGACGAGCACATCGCGGCGGCCCTGGCAGGTGCTCGCATCGGCCGGCGACCGCCCACCGGAACTCCCCGACGAGGCCGACACGAGCGTCCCGGCGGGACAGTCGCTCGCCCTCGCCGGGCGAGGCCGCGTCCTGGGCGACAACGACCAGCGGGTGCTGGTGGCGTGTGCCGCCCAGCTCGCCGCCTGCCGCGACCGCCAGCGGCTTGCCGCGCATGTCGCCAGCGCCGACCAGCAGATCGCCGCTGACCGGGCGCGCACCACGATGCTGCTGGCCACAGAACGGGAACTGCAGGAGCCGCTGACCCTGGTACGCGACACGCTCGACCGCCTCGCCACGGACGACCCGCTCAGCGTCCGGCAGCGACAGGATCGGACCGCGGCCGGGCGCGCCGGCCTCGACCGCATCGCGGGCGTGCTCACCGACCTGCGACACCTCGCACAGGCCAATGCGGGAGCACTGGACATCCACCTGCGCCCCGTCGAACTCGACGAGGTCCTGTCGGTGGCGCTGGAAGACCTCGGCCCGGGAGGCCGCGACATCGCGGTGGACGCCCCCGAAGACATGCCCGACGTCATCGCGGATGCCAACCTGCTCACCCGCGTGATCACCAGCCTCGCCACCGACGTCCTACGCCGCACCCCACGGCCCGCGCAGGCCACGCTGAGCGTGCACGTGCTGCCCGATGGTCTCGCGATCGACGTCACCGGCGACGACCGGCGGCCACCGGCGGTGGACGAACGGCACACCCGGGCAACGCCTCGGACGATCGGCGTCGACGCTGTCCGCAGCATCCCGATGGACACCGCCCGCGCGCTCACCGAGGCCATGGGCGGCACGCTTCGCCACCACGTCGCTCCTGGCGGCGCGCTCACCGTGAGCCTGACCCTGCCCACCGCCGCCACTTCATGACGCCGACGCGGGGCAACCCTGAGTCCCCGCTTGTTCACGGTGCCACGGCCGGCTGCGTTGCTGCCGTCCCAGCGGGTTCGTGCTCGACCCCGGCAGAGGCTGTGTGCACGACGAGCACTGGCAGATGAGCGTGGTGCAACGCGGCCATCGCCACGCTGCCGAGCAGAATCTCACGAACGGCCGAGCGGCCGCGCGACCCGACGACCAGCACGGCCGCCGCGCGCTGCCGGGCGCATCCCGCCAGCGCCGCGGCAACCGAACGTCCGTGCGGTCCCTGCCCGCCGGCCAGCTGCAGCCGCGCCGCCACACGGTTGCCCGCCGGCGGCGAATGTGCTGCCTCGCCGGTGACCTGACCGTCCTGCACCGTCGCCGGCAGCAGCGTCCGGGTCGGAAACAGCCGGCCCGCGGTCGCCAGCGCAGCCTGTGCCCCGGCGGAGCCGTCGTATCCGACGAGCACCGGTCCCTCGGCCAGGGCTGCGAATTCGTCGATCACCAGTGGATACGGGACGACGAGGACCGGCCGGGACGTGTAGTGCACGACCATGTCCGACACGCTGCCCAGCACCGCCCGAGTGCCGCCGAGCCCGCGCGATCCGACCAGGGCGAGATCGGCGTCGACGCGCTCGGCGAGTTCGGCGAACCGGATTCCTTCCCCGCCGTAGCTCGACACGACGAGTGGTTCGGCAGTCCAACCGGCGGCCGTGGCGAGGGTGACACCGACAGCCGCCATCCGGTCGGCCTCCCGTCGGCCCTCCCGCTCGACCGCCTCGACGAACTCGTCGACGCGCTCGGCGCCGGTCCACAGCCGGTCGCGCAAGCTCGTGCTGCCGAACGGCGGCGTCCACAGGTGCGCCACCCACGCATACGCCTGCGGGAACAGCCGAGCACCGGCCTCGATCGCCGCGGTCGCCGCCGGGGAACCGTCGTAGCCGAGGCTGATGCTGGCCGGCATCATCGCCTCCTCGCTGTCCGGCCGGGAACCGGCGTCACGATCGTCACCGCGTCGGGCCCGGCGGGCTGTGCGGCTCGCGAACCACCGCGACCGGGCACGGCGCGTGGTGGAGCATCGCCTGGCTGACCGAACCCAGGTGCAACCCGGGAAATCCACCGTGACCGCGGGCGCCGACAACGAGGAGTTCCGCACCGGCCGCGGCATCGCTGAGGGCCCCGCCGGCCAGTCTCGGCACGACGTTCAGGCGCACGTCGACGTCGGGGTAGTTCTCGCGCCAACCGGCGAGGGACTCGGACACCACCCGCCGTCGCTCCTCGCGCACCTCGTCCTCGTCGTACGCGACCGCGGTGATGCCACCCGCCTCCACCCGAACCGGCAACCAGTATCCGTGAACCGCCGTCAACCCGGTGTCGCGGAACGCGGCCTGCTCGAAGGCGAACCGCAGGGCGTGCTCGGCATCGTGGGAACCGTCGACGCCGACGACGACCCGCCCGGCCTCCGGCCCGTCCGGACGATCGGGACGGCGCACGATCACCACCGGACACTCGGCGTGCGCGGCGAGCTGGACGCCGGTCGAACCGACCAGGAGTGCGGCGAAGCCACCGAGACCCCGGTTGCCGACGACCAACACCGAGGCGTTCCTCGCCGCGTTCAGCAGGGCCGGCACCGGCCGGTCGGCGACGATCTCGGTGGTGATCCGCAGATCGGCCGCGACGTCGCGGGCCTGCACCGACGCACCGGCGACGGTCCGTTCGGCAATCTGCCGGGCTTCCTCCTGGCAGGCGACGGGCACCGCCGGCCCCACCGGTGGGTTGAGGTCCGGCGGCGCCCCACACGCGTGGACCAGGTGCAGGGGGCGGTGCCGCCGGGCCGCGTCGGCGGCTGCCCACCGCACGGCGCGCGCACCGTCGTGGGAGCCGTCGACGCCGA
Organism: Dactylosporangium sp. NPDC000244; assembly: GCF_040300725.1. NCBI lineage: Bacteria > Bacillati > Actinomycetota > Actinomycetes > Micromonosporales > Micromonosporaceae > Dactylosporangium > Dactylosporangium sp. NPDC000244. The sequence goes on along the minus strand of NZ_JBEPEH010000003.1, from coordinate 36,654 downwards.
CGACGACGGCAGCAGCGGGCATGGATTCGGTGGTCACGACGTTCCCTCCGATCCCTGAGCACCACGCGGGGGGTGCGACAGCCACGCTCTCCATTTCGACGAGACCCACACCCGAGCGCGACAGATTCGCCCGCCGAGGGTGACCGGCGGCGAGGCCCGCCTGCTCCCGGCGCCGCCCCACGATCCGGCCTTGCCAGCACATCACTCAGCGTACGACCGTACGCATCGTCCCGCGCGCATCCCGTGCACGGCGCACACCCCGAGCGCTTCCGGTGCGCTCGTCGCGCCCGCGAATGCCCGGCGGAGCCTTCTCCGACCCGTGTTATCGTTTTGCTAAATTCGAGATTCGAGGGGGCTACGTGTCGGAACTGGTTGTGGGACGGCCATCCCGGCTTCGGGTGGAGGGGCTGCGCGGCCCGCGTGGCCTGACGCTCTCCTCACCGCGGTTCTCCTGGTGGTTGCCGGTCGGCACGATCCATCAGGTGGCCTACCAACTCCAGGTGGGCGAATGGGATTCCGGTCGCGTCGAGTCCACGGGAAGCGTCCTGGTGGAGGCCGCGGGTCTTCACCTGCAGAGCCTGCAGGACCTGACCTGGCGGGTGCGCGTCTGGACCGACCTGGGCCAGAGCGACTGGTCCGAGCCGGAACGCTTCTCCACCGGGCTACTCACGTTCCCCGAGTGGGCCTCCGCCTGGATCGGTCCACATGAGACGATGCCCCTGCCGCCCGGCGGCCAGCGGCCCGCCTACTGGCTGAAGGGTGCGTTCGACCTCGACGTTGCCGTGCGGCGCGCGACCCTGCTGGCCACGGCGCACGGCCTGTACGAGGCGTTCGTCAACGGCACCCGCGTCGGCGACCTGGAGCTGACCCCGGGCTCCACCGCATACGCGCACCGCACACAGGTGCAGTCCTACGACGTGACGCCGATGCTGCGCGTGGGTAGCAACGAGGTGTCGGCACTGCTCAGCGACGGCTGGTACCGGTCGGTGAGTCCGCACATGAACATCGCTGATGGCTACGGCGACCGAACCGCCTTCCTGGGGCAGCTGCACATCGAGCTCGAGGACGGCACGACGACGGTCTTCGGCACCGGCCCGGCCTGGGAGTGCGCCCCGAGCTCGGTCACCGCGGTCGAGCTGACCCGCGGGCAGCACCAGGACCAGCGCATCACGCCGTCGGACTGGCAGCCGGTGCTCCGCGCGGACCGCGGCCACGACACGCTCGTCGGCCCGGTCGCACCACCCGTCCGGCAGGTCCAGGAACTGTCCGCTGCCGCGGTGCACAAGCTGCCGAACGGCACCCAGGTCGTCGACGTCGGGCAGAACATCAACGGCTGGCTGCGGCTGCGCGACGCGGGACCCGCCGGATGCGAGGTCTCACTGGTGTACGGGGAGGCGCTGGATGCCGGCGGCGACGTCACGATCGAGCATCTGCACTTCGCGCACCTGGACGGCGTGGCGCAGACCGACTCGATCGTCTCCGCCGGGAACGACGAGCCGTACGAGCCGCGGCACACCACCAAGGGATTCCGGTACGTCTCGATCACCGGCCATCCGCGCGACCTGGCCGTGGCGGACGTGACGGCCAAGGTCGTGCACAGCGACCTGGAACGCACCGGGCACTTCGCCTGCAGCAACGACGAGCTGAACCAGCTGCACGAGATCAGCGACTGGAGCTTCCGGGGCAACGCCTGCGACGTGCCCACCGACTGCCCGACGCGGGAGCGAGCCGGTTGGACCGGCGACTGGCAACTGTTCATGCCGACCGCCGCCTTCCTCTACGACGTCGCCGGCTTCAACGCCAAGTGGCTGCACGACCTCGCCGCACAGCAGCACCCGTCCGGGGGCGTCCCCACGATCGTCCCGGACCGGCACGAATCACTGCGCGACGAGTACCCGTTCGAAGCGGCGTTCTTCGCGACCGCGGCGGGCTGGGCGGATGCGGCCGCGCACGTGCCATGGCAGCACTGGCTCCACTACGAAGACCGCCGGCTGCTCGAACGGCTCTACCCCACGATGCTTCGCTGGGTGCGGCTCCAGGCCGGGTTGGAGAGGATGGGATCCGGCACGACGTCATGACGAACGTCCCGGGGGCCGTGATAGACCAGTCCGCGCATGCCCCAGAGATTAGCATTATGCTAAGTCGCGGGGAAGCGGTCGCGGCGCACGGTAGGCGCGAGTCAGCCACCGCGATGCCGTCCGCGGCCGCGGTGACTGCAAGCGAGTCGAATTCGGTGCGCGACACCGGCGCGCGCGGAAGTCCGCGTTGACGGGTCCCGCAGCGCGGACCCATCAACGCGTGGTGACGAGGTCAGGTCCTCAGTGCGCCGCGGTGTCGTCGCCCTCGTGCCACAGTGGTCCCCACATGCGGCCGATCGTGCTCATCACCCGGGCGTCCAGGGTCTTGACCGCCAACCCGAGCTGCCGGGCCAACGCCGGACGCAGCACGAGGTAACCGCTGAGGAAGGAGTACCACAGCGCCAGCAGAGCCCGCGGGTCGAGATCCTCGTCCCAGATGCCTCGGCTTTGCTCGTCCTTCAGGAACTCCAGCGAGCTCTCGTAGAACGGAATGGGCGCGAGCTCGTCGTCCCCGTCGAGCGCCAGGAGCATGACGACGCGGGCGAGCTGCATCTCGTCGGCCTGGGCCCGGAAGCTCCGTGCGCCACGTCGTGCCGGATTGACGTAGGCCTCCATGCCGACGCGCTCGGCGAGGGCGTGCATCTCCATGTCGAGGGCGTTGCGGAGCAGCGTCTGGCGACTGCCGAAGTAGTGGTGGATCAGGCCGCGGTTCACCCCGGCCTCGTCCGCCACGTCCTTGAGGTTCAGGCCCGCCAGCACACCCTCTCGCGCGAGCAGCTCCAGGGCGGCACGCATGAGCACAGCCTCGGTTTCCTGCCGACCCCGCCGGCGACCCTGCGCCTCGTCGTTGTCGTTCGCCGCCGCTTCAGCCATGCCCTGATATTAGCGTAGCGCCAACTCGGCGGGGGAGCCCGCTAGGACGGCATCCATGCCGGAGGCCGGCGCTCACGGAACGCCGCGATCCCTTCGGCAGCCTCCGAACTGCGGAAGAGTTCCGTGGAGAGCGTCTGCGTGAACGCGAACGCCTCCGATCGGCTCAGGGCCGGCACGCTCGACAGGAGCATCTTGGTGGCCGCCAGCGCCTGCGGGCCTCCCGCCACGATCTCGTCGAGGAGGGCACGGACCTCGTTGTCCAGGTCGGGTGGCGCGACCGCCCGGTTGATGAGGCCGACCTCGGCGGCCCGGGCGGCAGCAATCCTGCGCCCGGTCAGGAAGAGCTCCGCCGCGTCGGCCCTGGAGAGCTTGGGCAGGCGGACGACCGAGATCATCGCGGGCGCGACACCGATGCGCACCTCCGCGAAGCCGAACGTCACGTCGGTGGAGGCCAACGACAGGTCGGCCGCGGCCGCGAGCCCGACGCCGCCGCCCATGCAATGCCCCCGGAGCACGGCGACGACCGGCTTGGGCGAGTCCTGGATGCCGGCCAGCACGTCCGGGAAGGAGTACCTCGGTGTCTCCGCCGGCCCGCCCCCCTTGAGGTCGGCGCCCGCGCAGAACGTGGTGCCCTCGTGGGTGACGACGATGACCCGTACGGCCTCGTCCGCGGCCGCCGCCGAAAGTCCATCGCCGAGACCGTTGATGATGCGTGCGTTGAGTGCGTTCTTGTTCTCGGGTTCGGCCAGGGTCAGGGTGGCGATGCCGTGGCGCACCTCGTAGCGGACCGCGGTCACGGCTTCCCCTCAAGCAGCTCGACGGGCACTTCGACGTGCTTGGCCCGCAGGTACTCACCCAGGCTCTTGGCCTGCGGGTCCATCCGGCCGCTCGACGCGACCCCCTCCCCCAGCAGCCCGTGGATGACGAAGTTCAGGGACCGGATGCGGGGCAGGTCGAACCGCTCGACCTCGAGCCCATGGGTCTCCGGCATCAGCGCCTTGAGCCGGTCGATCGTCAGGTAGCCGCTCAGCCACGCGAACGCCTCGTCGGTGCGGGTCCACACCCCGACGTTCGCGTTCCCGCCCTTGTCGCCGGAGCGGGCTCCGGCGACCCGGCCCAGGGGTGTTCGCCGCGTCCGCCCACCGGCCGGCCCCGGCATCGCGGGTCGCTCGACCTCGACCGCCGGCTCCGCCCCGGTGGGCAGTGTCGGGGCGACCCGCGTCACCTCGCCGCCCACCACGACCTCGTGCGAGAGCAGGTCCGAGGGCACCGCGGCCGGCCAGTACACGCCGTACGCCTGAACGGAGCTCGGGCCGCCGAAGAAGCCGGGGTACGAGGCGAGCCCGAGTTCGGTGATCGCCGAGGTCAGCGGCTTGCCGAACTTCTTCTCGTCCGGGTCCTTGAGCGTGATGCGCAGGTTGGCGATCGCCGCCTCGTTGCGTTGCGGGTCCTCGTGGTCCGAGCGCACCAGATCGACCTCGACCGACTGGAAGCTCTCGCGTCCGCCGGGAACCGCGGCGAACAGGGATCGCACCAGCAGGTCGGCCTTCTCCCGCACGTCGAGGCCGGCCAGCGGAAACGTGAGTGACGCCTTCACCGCACCGGCCAGGTTGACGCAGACCTTCGAGGTCGCGGGCGGCGCCTCGCCGCGGACCCCGCTGATCCGTACCCGGTTCGGCGCCACCGGGGCGAGGGCGATGGTGTCGAAGCGCGCCGTGACGTCCGGGTTGAGGTAGCGCGGCCCGGCGATCTCGTACAGCAGCTGCGCGGTCACGGTGCCGACCGAGACCAGACCGCCGTGGCTGTCGTGCTTGGTAATAACCGACGAGCCGTCCGCGGCGATTTCGGCGATCGGGAAGCCCGGGTGCTCCAGGCCGGGAACCTCCTGGAAGAACGCGTAGTTGCCGCCGGTCGCCTGGCAGCCGCACTCGATGACGTGCCCGGCGACGAGCGCGCCGGCGAGGGCGTCGTAGTCGGTGCGCCCCCAGCCGTGCCACCACGCCGCCGGGCCCATCACGACGGCGGCGTCGGTGGTCCGGCCGGTGACCACGATGTCGGCCCCCCGGCTCAGCGCCTCGACGATTCCCCAGCCGCCGAGGTACGCGTTGGCGGTGAGCACGGTCCGGTCCCCGATGGCCTCGCCGGTGTCGAGGTTGCGCAGCTCGTGCCCGGCGCCCTTGAGCTCGTCGAGCCGCGGGAGCAGGTCGTCGCCGGCCACGTACCCGATCGCCGGGGCGAGCCCGAGGGTCTCGGCGAGCCGCTCGAGCGCGCCGGCCAGGCCCTTCGGGTTGAGGCCCCCGGCGTTCGCGACGACCTTGATGCCGCGGTCGAGGCAGGTGCCCATGACCTGCTCCATCTGCTTCAGGAACGTCTTGGCGTAGCCGCCGTCCGGGTTCTTGATGCGGTCCTTGGCGAGGATGAGCATCGTGAGCTCGGCGAGCCAGTCGCCGGTGAGGACGTCGATGGGACCGCCCTCGACCATCTCGCGTGCGGCGGCCAGCCGGTCTCCGTAGAAGCCGCTGCAGTTCGCGATCCGTACAGCACGCCGCGCGGTCACGCTTCCTCCAGTACGACGAGCAGGTCACCGGCCGCCACCTGGTCGCCGACCGCGACACGCAGCTCGGCGACCGTCCCCGCGTGCGGGGCGGTGATGCGATGCTCCATCTTCATTGCCTCCACGATGACCAGGAGCCGGCCCGGCTCGACCGCGTCCCCGGCGCTCACCTGGACGGCGATGACCGCACCGGGCAGGGGGGCCACGAGGCCGCCGTCGACGCCCTCGGCCTCCGGTTGGGGGAAGCGGGGCACGAGCGCGAGTTCCACGTCGCCGTGCGGTCCGTGCACCCACCAGCGCGGTCCGTGGTTGCGCACGATCGAGCGGTGCCTGATCCCGTCGAACTCGACCTCGATCTCGCGCTCGGTGCATGCGAGCACCCGCGCGGTCGTGGCGCGCTCGGCCACGGTCGCCGCGTAGCTGCCGTCGCGCAGCGCGCGGTAGGTGACCGGCACAGCGCGGTCCGCGTGCAGGTACGTGAACGTCTCGGGCGGCAGGACGCTGTTGCGCCATCCGCTCGGGAAGCGCCCCAGCGCCGACCTCGCACGGCGCCAGGACTGGGCCGCGAGCGCGGCTTGCACGGCCGCCGCCTCCAGGTCGGCCGGAGCGACCTCGCGCGAGCGCGGCGGGTCGATCGTCGTGATGAAGTCCGTGCTGGTGTCGCCGGCCAGGAACGCCGGGTGCCGCAGGGTGGCGACGAGGAAGTCGCGGTTGGTCGTCGTGCCCTGGATCGCGGTCCGCTCCAGGGCCAGGGCCAGCCGCAGCGCGGCCTCAGCGCGGCTCGGCGCGTGCGCGATGACCTTGGCCAGCAACGGGTCGAACTCGACGCCGATGCGGCTGCCGGACTCGATGCCGCTGTCGTACCTCGCTTCCGGTGCGGTCGCCGGTTCCCACACGAGCACTGTGCCGGTGACCGGAAGGAAGTCGTTGTCGGGGTCCTCGGCGTAGAGGCGCGCCTCGACCGCGTGCCCGGTGAGGGCCAGGTCGCTCTGCGTGAACGACAGCGCCGCGCCCTGCGCCACCAGCAACTGCTCCCGCACCAGGTCGAGCCCGGTGACCATCTCGGTGACGGGGTGCTCGACCTGCAGTCGCGTGTTCACTTCCAGGAAGTAGAACGCGCCGTCCGGCGCGAGCAGGAACTCCACCGTCCCGGCGTTCTCGTAGCCGATCGCCTTCGCGGCGAGCAGTCCGGCCTGCCCCATCCGCTCGCGAAGCGCCGGGCTCACCGCCGGGGACGGGGACTCCTCGATCACCTTCTGGTGCCGGCGCTGGATCGAGCACTCCCGCTCGAACAGGTGCACCAGATTGCCGTACTTGTCGCCGAGGATCTGCACCTCGACGTGGCGTGCCCCGGTGAGGTAGCGCTCGAGGAAGACCGTGCCGTCGCCGAACGCGGCCTGCGCCTCGCGGCGCGCGCCCGCGATCGCGTCTTCGAGCTCCTCCTCCCGCTCGACGACCCGCATGCCCTTGCCTCCGCCGCCGGCGGCGGCCTTCACGAGGGCGGGGAAGCCGACCCTGGTGGCCGCGGCGGCGAGGTCCGCACCCTCCTCGAGCCGCAGGGACGGAAGCGTCCGGACGCCGGCCTCCTCCATGAGGGTCTTGGCGGCGAGCTTGTCGCCCATGGCGGCGATCGCGGCGGGCGTCGGGCCGACCCAGGTCAACCCCGCCTCGGCGACGGCCCGGGCGAAGCCCGCGTTCTCCGACAGGAAGCCGTAGCCGGGGTGCACGCCGTCCGCTCCCGCCAGACGCGCCGCGTGGAGCACCTTCGCCGCGTCGAGGTAGGTCTCCGCCGCGGTCTGCCCGTGCAGGGGCACGGCCAGGTCCGCGTCGCGCACGAACGGCGCGTGCGCGTCGCCGTCGCTGTAGACCGCGACGGTGCGCATGCCCATGGCCGCGGCGGTGCGCATGATCCGGCGGGCGATCTCGCCCCGGTTGGCAACGAGCAGCGTGGTGATCACGGCCGGAACGCTCCGAAGGTGGTGGCGCCCTCGACCGGCGCGCTGTGGCAGGCGGACAGGCACAGCCCCACGACCGTCCTGGTGTCGCGCGGGTCGATGACGCCGTCGTCCACGCCCCGACCGGTCGCGTACAGGGCGAGCGACATCCGCTCGGTGATGTCCGCGACCGCGTCCGTGAGCGCCTGCTCGGCCGCCTCGTCGATCGCGATGCCCTTGCGCGCGGCCTGCCCCCGCCGCACCAGGGACGTGACGCCCGCCATCTGCTGCGGCCCCATGACCGCGAGCTTGGCCGTCGGCCACAGGAACAGGAAGCGGGTGTCGAAGCCGCGGCCGCCCATGCCGTAGTTGCCGGCGCCGTAGGACGAGCCGAGGACGACCGTGATGTGCGGGACCTTCGAGTTCGACAGCGCGTTGATCATCTGGCTGCCGTGCTTGACCATGCCGGCCCGCTCGTACTCCTTGCCGACCATGTAGCCGGTGATGTTCTGCAGGAACAGCAACGGCGTGCTGATCTTGTTGCAGAGCTGGATGAACTGCGAAGCCTTGACCGCCGACTCCGGGAACAGCGGGCCGTTGTTGCCGAGAATGCCGACCGGGTAGGCTGGGACCGGCGAACGCCTGGGCGATCGCAAGCCAGGCCTCGGCCGTCTCGCCCGTGACGGTGAGCGAGGTGTCCGAGCGATGGCGCCGATGGGTCACGAGCAGGGCGAGGTCAAGGGCCGTCCCGGTGACCCGGTCGGCGGCGTCCTGGGGTCCCCAGGTCCACAGCTGTCCGGAGGGGCCGGTGACCTCCACACGGATGGGGTCCCCGGGGTCCGTCGCGGCGTTCTGCCAGAACGAGTAGGCGCGCGCCCCGATCCCGATGTGGCAGACGCTGCGCAGCCGGTCGGTGACCACGGGCGGCAGATCGAGCGCGTCGGCGACGTCCTGACCGTGGGCCCACGTCTCCATCAGGCGGGCCGTCACGAAGCTGGTCAGCGACATGTCCGGCCCGTACCACAGCGCCCGGCGGCCGGGGTCGAAGGCGGCGAGCCCGGCGAGCAGGTCGGCTCTGGTCTCGCGCCAGGCTCGCAGGAGGCCGCGGCCGCCGAGCTCGCGGCCGGGGGCGACGTCGATACCCGGGGCCAGGCCGGACGCATGGACCTCGGCGCGATGCCGCGCGAACCCGTCCGGGTCCGTGATCGCGAACAGCGCGCGGGCGTCGAAGTAGTACAGGTGGCTGATGGAGTCGCGGATCGTCCAGCCGGCCGCGGGCGACGGCGCCTGCCACTGGCGCTCGTCCAGGTCACACACCCGCCCGTCGAGGGCGGCGTGTTCGTCCGCGAGGTCGGCGATGATCGCCACTGGGTCGGTCACAGGTTCTCCTCGTCCGCACGGGCGGCTTGTGTCGTCGTGGGCCGCTCGGCGGACCGGCCCGCGGCGCGCTGCTGCGCTTCGGCTTCGAGCAGCAGGGTGCGGGCGGCACGCAGATCGGCCTTGCCGTTGACCGCCCGCGGGATGCTCGGCAGGATGAGCACGACCCGGGGGGCCTTGTAGCCCGCGAGCTGTGTCTTGGCCCACGACCGAACCTCGTCGTGGTCCAGATCGGCGCCGGGGGCGGCCGCTACCGCGGCGGCGACGCGCTCGCCGAAGCGCTCATCGGGAAGGCCGACGACGATGCAGTCGTCGATCCTCGGATGCTGCTTGAGGACTTCCTCCACCTCCTCGGGAAACACCTTCTCCCCGGCGGTATTGATGCAGCCCGATCCACGCCCGAGGAGCACGATCGTGCCGTCCGTCTCGACGGTCGCCCAGTCACCGGGGATCGAGTAACGCACCCCGTCGACGGTGCGGATGAGCCGGGCGCTGCGTTCCGGGTCCTTGTAGTAGCCGATGGGCACGTTGCCCAGCCCCGTGATGGCGAGCAGGCCCGGGACACCGGAGCCGGCCCGGACGTCGGTTCCGTCCTCGGTGAACACCCGGGCGCCCGGCGCCGGCATGAACCGGGCGGTGTCCGTCGCGTCGTGCTTCGTCGTGGTGGCAGATCCGCCCGGACCCTCGGTCGACCCCATCAGGTCCCCGATGACCGCGGAGTCGCCCAGCACGTCGATGAGCGCGGCCTTGACGGGCGCGCTGAGCATGGCGCCGGAGCTCATGACGAACGTCAGGCTGGACACGTCGTCCTCCGCCCCGGCCGCTCTGGCGGTCTCGCGCGCCCGGGCCAGCGGAAGCGCGAACGCGTCCCCGACGATGACGAGCGCGGTCACCGCATGCGCGCTCACGGTGGCCCAGATCTCGTCGGGATCGAACGACCCGCTGGGCGCCAGGACGACGTGCCCCCCGATGGAGTGGGTCAGGAAGACCCCGAGCCACATGCCCGTACCGTGCATCAGCGGACAGGCGGGAAGCACCACCGGCGCGGCTTTGGCGGCCGCCAGGTGTCGTGCGGTCTCAATACACCAGCCGAGGCCCTGCGGCGGTGGCTGTTCGAGGAGCTCGGCGATGGAGTTGACCCAGCGCCGGGTGAACTCCCGATCGGGAACATCACCCCTTTCGGCGTCCCAGTGGTGCCGCCGGTGTACAGCATGTAGACGTCGCGCTCGTCCCTGGCCTGCCGCGGAGCGCGTTTCGCCGCGGCGATCGCGTGCTCGTACGACGTCGCGCCCTGGATCAGTGCGGCCCCGGCGTCGCCGACCTGCAACCACAGCCGCACGGCGGGGTGCCGGTCCATCACCCCGGCCACGTGCCCGGCCAGCGAAGCGTGGAACACGACCACTTCCGCGTCGCTGTTGTCCAGCACGTAGCTGAGCTCGGCGTCGAGATACCGGTAGTTGACGTTGACGGGCACCGCCCGGATCTTCAGGGCGGCGAACTGCGCCTCGAGGTACTCCGGGGCGTTGTGGAGGTAGAGCGCGACCTTGCTGCCGGCCCCGATGCCGGCGTCGCTCAGCGCCCCGGCCAGTTGAGCGGCCCGCCGCTCATAGTCGGACCAGGTGACGGTTCGGGCGCCCTGCGTGACCGCGGGCTCGTCGCCGATGACATCGGCGATGGCCTCCCAGAGGGTCGCGAAGTGGCACTCAGCGGGCACGGCCACCAATTTGCACTCCTGACTCACAGCCGATTTAGCATTACGCTAAACTTTCGATCGGGGCGGCGTCAAGAGATCCGCCTACTCGGCCCGCTCAGGCCAGACGCGCTGCCGGTACTCCGGGTCGGGGTCGCGCAGGACCCGGCTCTCCTGCGGGGTCACCCGCAGGACCCGGCGTGCAACCAGGTCGTACGCCGGCCATGCACCCAGGGGACCGTCCGCCGAGCCCGTCCGGCAGAACTGGGCGATCATCGCCACCCATCGGTCGGCGAGTGCCGGGGCGTGCGGATCGTCGGTGAGCGGATCGTCCATCGCGCCCGGATCACGCCAGCAGTTGAACGTCAGGCTGATGTCCACGCCGTGGGTGGATCGCATACGCTGCCCGGCGATGACGGTCGGGACGTCGAGCTCGTACAGGTGCGCCCGAGCGCCCGAGCGCGTCGCGCCTTCCGCCGCCTCGACTGCGCCGCGCCGGAACAGGTCGGTCCACACGAGGTCGTTGAATCGCGCGCCGTACCGGACACCGTGCTCGCGCCGCAGCCGCCGCAGGTATTCGCCTCGCAGGCCCCGTCCACCCGCCACGTGCGGCACGACCTGCAGCATCAGCAGATGCAGCGCCGGCCCGGCGAGCGGACCGAGCCGCCGCAGACCCCGCCGCATGAGGAACTCCATCGAGTCACCCTCGTGGCACGCGTATCCGATCACCAGGTCCGGGGCCCGCTCCCCCTTCGCGGCGATGAGATCAGCGACCCGCCCGCGCAGGTAGGTCTTCGCCACCTCGCGCCGCCCTCGCGCCTTCGCCGCCAGGTCGAACAGCTGGGGCCAGGAGCACTCGACGAGCCGGCGCCGCAACTCCTCCGGCGCCAGCTTGAGCTTTTTGCCGAGCTCCGCGAGGTGCCCACCCGGCCGCCGGCCGGACAGGACCGGCGCGGAGGAGGCGATGGCACCGCGGAACAGGCCGGCGGAGACGGGGGACGCGCACAACTCGACGACCGCGCCGGCGCCCGCGGACTCACCGGCGATGGTGACGCGCTGCGGGTCCCCGCCGAAGTCGCCGACGTGATCGCGCACCCACTCCAGGGCCAACACCTGGTCGTAGAAGGCGAGATCGCCCGAGCCCTCATACCCGGGCCCCCATTCCGCGACGTCGACCTGGGCGAGCGGCCCGAGCCGGTAGTTGATCGTCACGACGACGAGGTCGCCCTGGCGGGCGAGCGCGGTTCCGTCGTACTGGTTCGCAGCCCCGGAGCCACCCGCGCCCCCATGGATCCAGACGAGGACGGGCCGCGGAGCCAGGGAGGGCTCATTGGGCACATGGAGGTTCAGATAGAGGCAGTCCTCGGAGAAGCCACCCGGCGGGGTCCGGAAGATGTCGCCGAACGGAGCCTGCGGGGCCATCGCCTTCGGCACCGTGGCGTCGAAGACGCCGCTCCAGCCGAGGCTCGGCCGGGCACGCTGGAAACACTGCGGGACTGGCGTAACGCAGGCCCCAGAAGGTGCGAACACCCCCACGCACCACTCCACGCACCGCGCCCTGACGCGTGTGAACCTCACACGTCGGCAGGGCCGGGGCCGCCTCCGGCATCTCGTGAACCCCCGTCATGTCACTCCCCGCAGATGGTTCCCCCGGATCACACCCGGACCCAACTTGGTGCGACTCGGGCTGGCCTCGACTAGTTAGCACTACGCTAATCTTTGTGCAGACTACGCGGCCGCCGGGGTTGCCAGCAAGCGCGTCCACCGAACCCGCGCAGCGTCCTGCGCCCGCCCGCAGCGGTGACGCGGGTGGGCGCAGGACAGCCGGGATTCTCAGAAGAACCAGCGTTGGGCGATGTTGCCGTTGCAGGGCCACACCATGAGGAACGCGCCCTTGCTGTCGGCGGTGGTGTCCAGGCACATGCCGGTCAGCTCGTTGACGATCTCACCGGTCGTGCGCAGATCCCAGTTCTCGGCCTGGGTGAAGCTGCCGCCGGGGTTGGGAACCGGGCCGCTGTAGCAGGTGTGCTGGATGATGCCGGACCCGGCCGTCGTGCCGGCGACCGCCAGGCACTTGCCGGCACTCTTGGACCGGATGGTCTGCAGGCCGAGCACCGGCCCGCTCGCCCCGACGAGGATGAACTGCTGCTCCGCTACGTGCGTGCAGTTCCACAGCTGCGCCCTGGCCCCCTCGGCCGGGTCCTCGGATTTCATGTCCATGCAGTACCGGTGGGCGTTGGCATTCTGCAGCTGGTTGTAGGTGCGTGGGTTCAACGCCGACGCCGACGTGGCGGTCAGCCCGACCGCGGCCACCACGGCCAGGGCAACCAGGGTGGACCGGCGCAGGAACGTGCGGAACGGGTGCGTCATGATCGCGCTCCTTCGATGCGTGCTCGTCGCCGGGACGGGATCGCCCGGCATCAGCAACGCGTTCCATCCGGTGCCATACCTCCTGCGCTGTCAGGTAGGCGTCTCCGGCCTCACCGTGTTCGCTGATTGCGCCGGTTCGTAAGCCCTCACCAGGCAACGATGCCGTTTTCGTCGAAGAAGCCACCGGTCGGGCCGTCGGCCGGCAGGGTGGCAAGCCGGACCGGGGCGATCGCTCCTTGCTCCACGGTGCGGTCGCCTTGCGGAGACATGTCGGTACGCACGTAGCCGGGATTGACCGCGTTGACCTTGATCGGAGTGGACCGCAGCTCGACGGCGAAATGCACCGTGATGGCATTGAGCGCCGATTTCGACGTGTTGTACGCCAGCGTGTTCCATTCCGGTCGCCAGTCCGGGCCGCTGGTCAGCGTGAGCGATCCCGCACCAGAGGACATGTTCACGATCCGGCCGGCGTCCGCTTTGTGCAGCAAAGGCAGCATCGCCCGGATGACCGCGAAGACACCGAACACATTGGTCTCGTAGGTCCGACGCAGGATGGCGACGTCCAGGCCGCTGGGCGGCGCGTCGTCCAAGGCGACGGCAGCGTTGTTGACCAGCACGTCGAGCCGGCCGAAACGCTCCTCGACCGCGTTCGCCGCCGCATCGATGCTCGACTGATCGGTGACATCCAGCGGCAGGAACACCGCATCCAGTCCCTCCGCCTGAAGTAGCCGCACCGCCGCTTGGCCGCGCGTGGTGTCGCGCGCTGCGACCAATGCCGTATGGCCGAGCCTGGCCAGCTGTCGCGCGATCTCCAACCCGATGCCCTTGTTGGCCCCGGTCACGAGACTGACCTTCCCGGCGGCCGTGCTGGTTGTCATCCGTCCTCTTCCCATCCGTCACGAGCAAGACGTACTAGCGATACTTCCCCGGTTGGCCGAGACTCGGAGCATCTCGCGCGGTCATTCGGTCCTACCGCACCCGTGTGTCCCGGCAGGTCGCGGCGAGGACCGGGTACGGCTGTCACCGTCCGAGCGGGATGAAGGTCGGCTCGTCTGTGCCCTGCCGCAGCGCGATGATCTCGTCGCCGTCCGGCCGGATGTGCACCGAGCCGAACCGGCCGTTCGCCAACCGGATCGGGGTGTCGCAGGTCGTGATGCGGCACCTGTACAACCCGGCTTCGTCGCCCTGACCGGCGCTGATCACAAGTACACCCTCGTCGGTCATCGCCGTGTTCAGGGGCCATCGAAACCGCGCGCCGGGCACGGTGACCGTGCCGTTGATCCGGTCCTGCACCACGACCTGCCAGATCTCGTCCACGGCGACCGGTCCAGGCCGGGCATCGGGCATCGGCCCGGCGCACGGCGTTGCGCAAACATGGACGAAGAACCCGAGATACCGTCCGTGCGGCGACAGGGACACAGCCCGGGCCAACGATCGGGCCGCGCACCCCGCACCGCCGACCTCCGGCAGCGCGTCCGCGAGCCGCAGGGAACCGCCGGGCAACACGACGTCGATGTCCAGCGGATGCACCGTGGCTCCGGTCAGCGTCCCCAAGCCTGCGCAGCCCAAGGTGGTGTACTCGATCAACGCGGAGCGATCCGGCTCGGACCAGACACCCCCGCCGTACCCGGACAGCAGCGGCAGATTCGCGCTCGCCACCGCCGCAAGGGCCTGTCCCTGAAGGGTCAGCGGGTCGAAGGACACGAACGCGACGCGCGGGTCGTTCCCGCCGCACGACACGACCAACCCGATCTTCGGTGCGGCCAACGCGAAGATCGACATCACCGTCACGCCGGAGCAAACCCGACCGAGCGACACCGCTTGCAGGCGGCCACCACGAGGGCCCGTCCACAGCACGGCCGCCTCGTCGTACGCGTCGCGCACCAGCACCACATCCCCGGCCGACGTCCAGCCCACCGCCGTCACAGGGCCCCGATCACGACCAGCACACCCGCCGAGCAGCGCGAGCGTCAATCCCAGGGCTGACACCCAAGCAGCCCAGCGCACACCCATTGCGCGCACGCTACTCGACACTCGCGACGCGGGCGTGCAGGCGCCGGGGCGAACATGTGCAGGTTCGGTGGGCGGTCACTCACCACCGCTTACTGGATGGTGATCGTCCGTTTCTGCACGCCCCAAGCGTCGGCCTCGGCGCCCGGGAGCCACACGTCGACGATCTGGCCCTGGATCCAGGTGCCGATGTCGGCCGCGTAGCAGTAGCCGTACCCGTCGACCTTGAAGCGGGTCCCCCACGGGATGTAGCGGGTGTCGACCGCGCAGATGCCCAGCGCCGTGTTGATGCCGCTCGCGGTCTGGCCGGCGTCGTTGTAGGACGTGATCTCGTACTGGAACTGGGTTCCCGGGGTGAGCGCGTAGGGCTGGACGGCGCCGCTGTCGGCGAGGATGTACGGCTGGGACAGCGCGCCGGTGGAGGCGTCGCTGCCGTCGGAGCGCAGGGCCGCGATCGTGTAGTGCGCGTTGCGGCACGGGGCCGTGTCGGTCACGGAGAGCGTCGCCTGGCCCCAGTCGTCGACCCAGCCGACGGACTGGCTGTTGCGCCACACCCGGTACGCCGCGGCGCCCGTCACCCGGCTGAACGTGATGGTCACGCTCGAGCCGCTCAGGGAGCCGGTCACCGTGGACGGGGCGGGGAGCCGGCCGCTCAGGCTGATCATCGGGGCCTGGCTCGTCGCGTTGTGGCTCGGCCCGATGACCCGGGCCGGCGGGGTGACGGTGGACCAGAACGGGCAGGCCGCGAGGCTCGCGCCGGGACCCGTGCCGCCCGTCGGGCTGGTGGTCGGGCTGGTGGTCGGGCTGGTGGTCGGGCTCTTGGTGGGACTCGGGCTGCTCGTCGGCGACGGGCTCTTCGACGGCGATGGGCTGGTCGGTGGTGCCGTCGTACCGCCGCCGCCCGAGCCGCTCGTGAGGGCGAAGTCGTCGGCGTAGTACGTCGGCTGCCCGTACTACCCGTGCACGAACACCGTCACGCTCGTCGTGGTGGACGACGTCGTGAAGGACGTGGAGAGCTGCTGGAACGCCCCGCCGGTGGACGGGGTCCAGATGCTCGCGCCGGAGGCTCCGATGTACACGTAGCTGCCGTTCACCCACGCCGTCAGCGTGTACGTGGTGTTCGGCGACACCGGCACGGACTGGGTGCACTGGGCCGTGTCGGCGGCGCTGGGCGTGGCCTTCAGCGCGTACGTCCCGGAGTGGACGGTGCCCGTCGCCGCGCTCGCGGTGCCGCTGCACGTCCACCCGGACAGGCCGGACTCGAAGCCCGGATCGCCGACGGCGTTCGTGCCGGCGCTGGCCGGCAGCACCATCGCGGAAATCGCCACCACGGCGGCCGTGACGCACCCGGCGCCGATCGCCAGACCTCTCCACCTACGCATGCATTGATGAGAGTGGTTCGGTCGCCTAATGTCAAGGTTTGTTAACTATTCCTTCAGGGTGCGACTAGAACACCCGCAGCCGGCCGGTGCCGTCCACGCCGCAGGGCCAGTGGCCGGCGGCGAACCAGGTCCAGCGCCGCTCGAGCCCGGCCGGGACGGCCCAGCCGAGGGCGAGGAAGCCGGCGATGGTCGCCGCGGTCTCGGCCGCGTCCCACACGCAGACGTTCGGCAGGTGGTAGTAGTCCTCGGCGTCGTCGTAGGGCACGGCCCGGCGGGCGGCGGCGAGCACCTCGCGCCGGGCGCGCTCGACCAGCCCGGTGACCTCGGCCCGGCCGTGCGTGCGGGCCTCGAGCTCGATCGCGTCGGCCCAGCCCTGCTGTTGCTCGTCGGGCTCGGGTGAGCAGTCGTCCCAGCCGGCCAGCCGCACGCAGGTGTCGTCCCGCGCGGAGGGCCGGCCGAGTTGCGTGAACCACGGCAGGCGTACCGCCCCGGCGATGAACTCCGCGGCCTTCGGCGACACGGCGAACGCCGGGCCCGGTTCGGGCGTCTCGGTCCAGTGGTGGACGCGGCCACGGCTCGTCGCGGCGATGGATCGCCCGTCCGCGCCGAACGCGAGCGCGTCCACCCAGCCGACCGGCCCGCGCAGCGTCACCGGCCCGCCGCCGTCGACCGGCCAGATGCGGACGGTCTCGTCCTGCCCGGCGAACGCGATACGGTCCCCGGTGGGCGAGAACGCGGCCGCGAGCTGGAAGCCGCCGACCGGGAACCAGGCCGCGACCGTCAGGTCGCTCACCCGCCACAGCGCGGCGCCAGCCTTGTCGCAGCCGCTGGCGAGCAGCCCGCCGTCGGGCGAGAACGCGACCGAGCACGTGGGCCCGGCGAGCCCGGCGATCTCCCCCAGCTTCGCCCCGCTCTCGACGTCCCACAGCGCCAGGTCGTCGAAGCTGCGGGTGGCGAGGGTGCGCCCGTCGGGCGAGAAGGCGACGGCCTGGACGAGCCGCCGGTGCGCGGCGATCGTGCGCAGCAGGGTCGACCTTGCCGTGTCCCAGATCTCGGCCGTCTGGTACTTCCCGACCGCGCGCAGCCGCCCGTCCGCCGACACCGCGACCGGCTCGCCGCGAGGGCCGGCCGGATCGGGCTCGGTCCACGGGATCGCTGCGGGCCGCCAGGACATCCGGGGCCCTCACACGTCCCGGTAGCCGACGGCGGCCGAATGCGTGGCCGCCACCGCGTGGTAGTTCCAGCGGCGCAGCGCCTGCAGGATCTTCGCGGCGCCCGGCGGGTTGGCGGAGTGCACGTAGACGGTGCCGACGTCGAAGGGGGCGCCGTCGAAGGCGGCCCGCTCCAGTTCCTCGACGACGGGCCAGATGGTGTCGTCGCCGCCCAGGTCGTGATCGAGCCAGAGCTCGTCGATGCGCTCGTGACGGTACCGACGCAGCAGCCCCAGGCCGGCGAGGCTCGTGCGCGCCACGTGCGCCGGGGCGGGGTCGAGGAAGTCGCGCAGGTCGTCGACGAGCAGCCTCATGCGGCACCGGTGGTGGCATACAGCAGCGGCAGCCACACGTCGTCGACGATCTCGTCGATGACCTCGGGCGGGACCGGGCGCAGGGTCATCAGCATCTCGTGGCGGAGCAGGTCGAACGGCAGGTTCACCACGCGGGGCGAGCGCGGCGCGGCCGGCAGGTCGCCGCGCTCCACGGCGCGGGCCACGAGCCGCTCGAACGGCGTGGCCAGGCCCGGCGGGCGCATCGCGGCACGCAGGTCGCTGAAGCTCTGGCCGGTCTCGCGGAAGTAGTCGACCAGCAGCACGCTCACGAGGGTGATCCACTGGGAGCGCGAGCCGTCGGCGTTGCGCAGCACGCCGACGGCGTCGTCGCGGAGGCTGCCGGTGTCGGGCACCGGGATCGGCGTCGCGGTCCAGTGCTTGCGCAGGGTCGCCAGGAGCAGGTCGTCACGCTGCGGCCAGCGCCGGTACAGCACCGGCCGGCTCGTCCCCGCCCGCGCGGCGATCGCCTCGAAGGTGAAGCCCTCGTAGCCGTGCTCGTTCAGCACCTCCCACGCCGCCTCGAGGATCGCGTCCTCGAGATCGGCGCCGCGTCGACGCGTTTTAAGGTGCACTTGCGTATCTTAACATGCCGCCGTACCGTCGGTTAGGTACACACGCGTATCTTAAGGTGGCTCCGATGACCGACCGAACCGCCATGCGCACCGCCGTCGCCGTCCTCGTGGGCGCCGTGGCGGTCATCCTCGACTCCACGATCGTCAGCGTGGCCCTGCACGAGCTCGGCGGCGACCTGCACGCCGGCGTGGGCACCATCCAGTGGGTCTCCACGGCCTACCTGCTCGCCCTCGGCGTGGTCATCCCGCTCGTCGGCTGGCTGCAGAGCCACCTCGGCGCGAAGCGGCTGTGGATGGCCGCGCTGACGGTGTTCCTGCTCGGCTCGGTGCTGTGCTCGTTCGCCTGGGACGCCCCGAGCCTCATCGCGTTCCGCGTGGTCCAGGGCCTCGGCGGCGGCGTCATGATGCCGCTGCTGACCACGATCGTCATGCAGGCGGCGACCGGCCCGGACCGCGCGCGGCTGATGAGCACCGTCGCGCTGCCGGCCGCGGTCGGACCGATCCTCGGACCCGTGATCGGCGGGCTGATCCTCGGCGTCGGCGACTGGCGCTGGCTGTTCCTGGTCAACGTGCCGCTGTGCCTGGCCGGCCTGTTCCTGGCCTGGCGGATGATCCCGGCCGACGGCCCGGCCCGCCGTGCCCCGCTGGACGCCGTCGGCCTGGTCCTGCTGTCCCCGTCGCTGGTCGCCCTGCTGTGGGGCCTGTCCAACGTGACCAAGCCGGGCGGCTTCGGCCGCGCCGACGTCCTCGCGCCGCTCATCGCCGGCGCCGCGCTGCTGGTCGCGTTCGTGCTGTGGGCGCTGCACCGCCGGGGAGCCGCGCTCGTCGACCTCGAGGTGCTGCGCTCCCGCCCGACGTGGGCCGCCTCCGCGCTGATGTTCCTCTCCGGCGCGTCGCTCTACGGTGCGATGCTGCTGCTGCCGTTGTACTGGCAGCAGCTGCGCGGCACCGACGCGCTGGGCGCGGGCCTGCTGCTGATCCCGCAGGGCGTCGGCTCGCTGCTGAGCCGGAGCGTCGCCGGTCGGCTGATGGAGCGCTTCAGCGCCCGCTCGGTGACCGTGCTCGGGTTCCTGCTCGTCGGGCTCGGCACCGTACCGTTCGCGTTCGCCGGCGCCCACACGGCGACCTGGTGGCTCCTGGCGACGCTGTTCGTGCGGGGCCTCGGCATGGGCATCGTGATGATCCCGCTGATGACGGTCGCGTTCGTCGGCCTCGGGCGCGAGCAGGTGCCGCACGCGAGCACCGTGACCCGCATCGCGCAGCAGGTCGGCGGCTCGGTCGGGGTGGCGCTGCTCGCCGTCATCCTGGCCACCTCGGCCACCCGCACCGGCTCGCTCGCGTCCGCGTTCGACATCGCGTTCTGGTGGACCGTCGGCTTCACCGGCATCGCGCTGGTGCTCGCGTTGCTCCTGCCCGGCCGGAGCGGCACCCAGGCCGGAGCGGACGCCCGGCCGGTGCCGGTCGCGGCCGGCGCGGGTCGAGCCTGAACGGCGAACTGCCCGGCCGGGCGAACGCCGGCCGGGCAGTTGCGATGACTCAGGCCGTGCCGGTCGCGGCCTCCGCCGGGACGGGCTCGGGGTGAGTGGTGTGCGGGTCGATCGGGTGGGTGCGCTCGAGCTTCGCGCCCTCCACGTCGACGTCGGGCAGGATGCGGTCGAGCCACTTCGGCAGCCACCAGGCCGACCGGCCCAGCAGGTGCATCGCGGCGGGGATGAGCAGCATGCGCACGACGAAGGCGTCGACCAGCACGCCGAAGGAGAGCCCGAAGCCGATCGGCCGGATGGTCGCAGACTCCGAGAAGATGAAGCCGGCGAACACGGCGATCATGATGATCGCCGCCGCGGTGACGACCGCCCGGCCGGCGTGCAGGCCGCGGCGCACGGCGAGGCGGGCCGGGGCGCCGTGGACGTACGCCTCCCGCATCCCCGAGACCAGGAACAGCTGGTAGTCCATGGCCAGGCCGAACAGGATGCCGATCTCGATCGTCGGCAGGAAGCTCAGCACCGGCGACGGGTCGTGCACGCCGAAGATCCCGCCGAGCCAGCCCCACTGGTAGATCGCGGTCAGGCCGCCGAACGCCGCCAGCAGCGACAGCACGAAGCCGGCGGTGGCGGTCAGCGGAACCAGGATCGACCGGAACACGAAGATCAGGATGATCAGCGAGAGTCCGACGACGAGCGCGAGGTACAACGGCAGGACGTCGGCGAGCTTCTGCGACACGTCGATGTTGCCGCTGGCGTTGCCGGCCACGCCGAGCTCGACCTTCCCGGCCTCGACGCTCAGCGGTGACGCGGCGCGCAGGTCCCGCACGAGCTGCGCGGTGGACTCGCTGGACGGCCCGTCCTTGGGCACGACCTGGAACGCGGCCACGGTCCCGTCGTCGGACGCGCCGATCGGAGCGACCGCGACCACGTCCCGCTGGGCGGCGAGCTTGGCGCCGATGGCCGCCTCGATCGCGGTGAGGTCGGTGCCGGTGGGCTTGCCGGGCAGGTGGGCGACCACGAGCAGCGGCCCGTTCACGCCGGCCCCGAACTCCCGCTCGACCGTCTTGTAGGCGCGGTACTGCTGCGAGTCCTCCGCCTCCGCGGAGCCCACCGGCAGCCCGAGCCGCATCGACATGGCCGGGATCGCGATGACCCCGAGCACGAGCACCCCGGCGATGAGCGTGAGCACCGAGCGGCCCGTCGACATCGTGGTCTGCGGCACGGCCGGCAGCGCGGAGGCCTCGCCGATACGGCGCCGCTCCTTGCGGCTGAGGATCCGCAGGCCCACGAGCGACAGCAGCGCCGGGGTGAGTGTGATCGCGACGAGCACGGCTACGGCGACGCAGACCGCGCCGACGGTACCCATGAGTCCCAGGAACGGGATCCCGGTGACGTTGAGGGCGAGCAGCGCGACGAGCACGGTCGAGCCCGCGAACACCACGGCGTTGCCGGAGGTGCCGTTGGCCAGGCCGATCGACTCCCCCATCTCCACGCCCTGTTTGAGCTGGCGCCGGTGCCGGTTGAGGATGAACAGCGCGTAGTCGATGCCCACGGCCAGGCCGAGCATGACGCCGAGCACGGGCGTCACCGAGATCATGGTGACGACGTCGGAGAACGACAGCGCGGCGAGCACCCCGACGCCGACGCCGAGCAGCGCCCCGAGCAGCGGCAGGGTGGCGCCCAGCAGCGTGCCGAGCATCACGAACAGCGCGATCGCGGCGATGACGACACCGACGACCTCGCCGGGCCCGAGCACGCTCGGCACGGTCTGCGCGATGTCGTTGGAGACGTTGACCTCGACCCCGTCGATCTTCGCGTCGGCGGCCTTCTGGACGATGTCGTCCTTGACCTCCTTCGGCACCTCGTACGTCGGGGTGTCGAACTGCACGACGCCGACGGCCGCGGAGCCGCTCTTGGACACCGTGCGCAGCTCCTTGGCCAGGTCCATCAGCTGCGCGCCGACCTCGAGCTGCTTGCCCTGCGCCTCGAGCTGGGCCCGGCCGTCGTCGATCTGCTTCTGACTGGCCTGCAGCTCCTGCTTCTTCTTGTCGAGCTGCTGCTGCTGGCCCGCGAGCTGGGCCGAGCCGGGCGACTGCGCCTTGGCCGCGTCCAGCTGCTGCTGGGCGGCTTCGAGCTGCTGCTTGCCGGTGTCGAGCTGCGCCTGACCGGCGTCGAGCTGCTGCTTGCCCTGGGTGAGCTGGGCCCGCCCGTCGGTGATCTTCTGCTGCTGGGCGTCGCGCTCGGTCTGGGTCTGGAACGGGTCGGTGGTGCCCTTCACGCCGGGCTCGCCGCCGAGGTCCTTGAGCAGCGCGGCGATGCCCGCCTTCTGCTGGTCGGTGAAGGCCGAGCCGGAGGTGGTGGCGAACACGACGGTCCCGCTGCCCCCGCTCGCCTTCGGGAACTTCGCCGCGAGCTCGTCGGCCACCTTGCTCGTGGGCGTGCCGGGGATCGTGATCGCCCCGGACAGCGAGCCGTGGAACAGCGCGTAGGCGCCCCCGGCGAGGCCGATGACCACGATCCAGGTCGCGATCACCACCCAATGGCGGCGGGCGCTGAAACGCCCGAGCCGGTACAACAGTTCGGCCATGGCCGCGGTATTCCTTTCAGGCAGGCAGATATCCGTTGCGGATGTTGTCGAGAAGCCGGGTGAGCAGGTCGTCCCACACCGCCCGGGACTCGTCGTCGAGGGCGGCGCCGGTCATCGCGATCCAGCGGCCGGCGATCACGGTCATGCCGCTCATGAGCGAGTTGATGAGCAACTCGACGTCGAGCGGGTGGGCCCCGGGGTACCGGCGCGTGACCTCGGCCGCGAGCGCGCCCCCGGTCCGCCGGAACGCGGTGTGTGTGAGCATCGGGGAGCGAGCGTCGTCCTCGAAGGCCACGCCGACGATCGCGGTCACGGAGACGATCACCGCCGCGAGGTCGGCCGCGCGCAGGGTCCGGGCGAGCTCGTCGAACATGGAGGCCCGGCTGCCGTCGCCGACGGGCGCGGCCGCGACCTGCGCGAGGAAGTCGTTGATGACGACGGAGAGCACGTTGGTGCCGAGCGTGAGCAGCACGTCGTCGAGGGAGGCGAAGTGGTTGAAGACGGTACGGCGGGCGACGTCGGCCCGGTCCGCAAGCTCGTCGACGGAGAAGTGCGCCCCGCCCCGCTCGTCGATGAGGCTCCGCGCGGCATCCAGGATGGCCGCGCGGTGGCGGGCCTTGAGCGCCTCCCGCCGTCCCCCATGATCACTCACGTCCGCTTACACTAGGTGCAACGATGCACTGGGTGCAACTCAGTAGGCGAAGACGAGGCGCATCTCATACCCGCAACCACATTCTCGCGCGGCAAACGGGCGGCCGTAGGCCGTTCTCAGACTGCCCGGACCTCGGCGAGGCGCCTGGCCGAGTACTCGTCGTCCCAGCACACGGCGGCCTCCCACGCGGCCGACGCCTGCCCGGCGATGTCGAGCGCGCCGTCGTCGAGGCCGGCGGCGTTGCCGGGCAGCACGAGGTCGAGGTCGGGGACGTCGACGTGCGACTCGTCCCAGTCGATCAGCGCGACCCGGCCCGCGGTCACCCGGACGTTGCCCGGGTTGGTGGGGTTGCCGTGCACGACGCACGTCTGACGTCCGGCGAGCCGCGCCCACGCCGCCCGGCATCGCGCGACGCCCTCGGGGGGCATCGCGCCGAGGTCGATCTTCGTCCCGGTCTCGGCGTGCAGGAGGTCGGTCGACGAACGCCAGCCCGGCCGCTGCGGCCAGCCCCGCGTCAGGCGATGCAGCTCGCGGAGCGTGGCCGCCACGCGACGCCAGTCGTCCTGCGTCTCGGGCGGTCCGCCGTCCACGTAGCTCATCACCACCAGACCGTCGGCGAACTGCCGGCCGTCGGTGGTGGGGATCGGGACCGGAACGGTCAGCCCCGCCCGGTCGAGGTGCTGGAGGAGCCCGGTCTCCCAGGCGAGATCGGCGTCGCTCCGGGTGCCGAGCCGGCCGACCGCGAGCCGCCCGTCGACGCGCACGCTCCACACGTCGTTGGCGACGCCGCCGGTGAGCGGTTCGAGGCGAGTGGCGTCCTCACCCCATCGCCGGAGTGCTTCCCATCCCACTCGGCACAGCTTATTCGGCGCTCTCCACGGTGGCGGTCGCGGTGGCCGGGGCGGTGGCCAGCACGACCGCGGCGGCCGTGGTGGCCAGGACCGCGAGCACGGCGGCGGGGGCCCAGCCCGCCCGGACCGTGTCGTGCAGGACCGCGACCCCCACCACGGACGGCACCACGACCTCGGTGATCCACAGCACCGCGGTCACCGGCCCGACCTGCCCGTACTGCAGGGCGAACGCGTACAGCAGCGTCCCGGTGACGCCGAACACGGCCAGGGCCCACGTGAGCGGCTCGGCCAGCAGCGAGCCGGCGATGGCGAGGACATCGCGGTGGGCGGGCACGGGCAGGGCCCGCGCACACAGCGCCGCTCCCCCGTAGGCGAGCCCGGCCAGCGCGGCCGCGGCCGGCCGCAGCGCACGGGTCGCGAGCCATCCACCGCCCGCGAGCACGGCCGCCGACGCCACCAGGCCCCACCGCAGCGCCGCGGACGGCCGCACCTCGTCCTGGGGCCCGGCGGCCGCGGCCACGACAGCCAGCGCCAGGATCGTGACCACGACCGCCGCCGCGTCCCGCGGACGGATGCGAGCGGCCAGGAACAGCCGGGCGGCGACGACGGTCACCGCGAGGGAGCCGGCCAGGACGGCCTGGACCTGGTAGACCGGCAGGGTCCGCAGCGCGACGAGGGAGGCGAACCAGGCCAGCAGGTCACACGCGAGGCCGGCCAGGTACAGGGGGTGGCCCAGGGCGCGCAGGGTGTCGCGGCTGCGCCGGGCGCCGGCCGCCTGGGCGATCGAGCCGATGCCGTAGCCGAGCGCGCCGGCCACGGCGAACGCCAGCGCTATCACGGTCGTCCACGATATCCCGGACGGTGTCAGCGCAGTGGCGGTTCCGTGTCAGGGCGGCCCGCGATCGTTCTCACCATGACACAGCAGCAGCAGTACTGGGTTCCGGTCGACGACACCGAGCTGTACGTGACCGACACCGGCGGCCCCGGCCTGCCGGTCGTCTACCTCAACGGCGCCTACGCCGACCAGTCGCACTGGCGCCACGTCGTCGCCGGGCTGGGCGACGGCTACCGGCACATCCGCTACGACGAGCGGGCCCGCGGCAAGTCCAAGCGCTCGGCCGACTACTCGTTCGAGGCCTGCCTGCGCGACCTCGACGCCGTCCTCGCCGCCCGCGAGGTCGAGCGGGCGATCTTCGTCGGCTGGTCCTACGGCGGCGTCCTGGGCTGGCACTGGGCGGAGCGGAACCCGGAGCGGGTCGTCGGCCTGGTGACGGTCGACGCGTTCCCGGTCGGGCTGACCGGCCCGGAGGGCGCCGCCCGCATCCGCAAGCTGTTCCGCCGGATGCGGCTGCTGCTGCCGATCACCGCCCGGCTCGGCATGGGCGCGCGGATGAGCGCCGACGAGCACGCCGACGTCAACATCGAGCTCAACGAGATCGGGGCGGCCAGCGGGCCGGTCCTGGAGCGGCTGACCCGCCCGGTGCGGTTCGTCCTGGCCACCGGGGACAGCCTCGGCAGCCAGGACGGCGAGATGGACGAGGGCCGGTCGACCCTCGACCCGATCGTCGCCCGCAACCCGAACATCAGCATCAGTGCCCGGGTCGCGAGCAACCACTCCAAGATCCTCAGTAAGGACTCCCCCGCGGTCGTCGCCGCGGTGCGGGACCTCGATCAGTTCCAGTAGGCCGTCGACCAGTCGTCGCTGGACCAGTAGTGGCCCGACCAGTAGTGCCCGGACCAGTAGTGGCCCGACCAGTAGTGCCCGGACCAGTCGGGGTCGGTCCAGCTCGACGCGCCGTTCCACGGCTTTCCGGACCAGGTCGCGGCGGCCCACGTCTTCGACGCCCAGGAGGTGCCGGTCCAGCTGTCGCCGGCGACGCGGTAGCCGAGCCAGGTGCCACCCGACCAGGCGGTCTGGGCGGCGCTCTTCGGGGCCCACGCGGGCGTGCTGATCGGCCCCCACACGGTGTTCTCGCCGCTGAGCGTCACGTTGTCGCGGACCACGTGGCTCGGGCCGCGGGCGCCCTCGAGCGCGCCGGTCCCGCTGGACCGGTTCCAGCCCGACGCCCAGGTGTTCTGGCTGGTCAGGGCCGCGCCCAGGTTGAGCTCACCGACGTTGCGGGCGTTGGCCAGGCCGGAGGTGTTGCTGACCGAGGTCTTGAGCACGGTCTTGACCTGGTCCGGGGTCAGCGTCGGGCGGGCCTGCAGCAGCAGCGCGATCGCCGCCGAGGTGACCGCGGCCGCCTGGGAGCTGCCGCTGCCGCGCACAAGGGTGGTGCCGACCTTCGCCGACGGGTAGGACAGGTCGACGTTGGAGCCGGGGTCGGCCAGCGAGAGGATCGACTCGCCTGGGGCGATGAAGTCGGGGCGGCGGTTGTTGCCGCCGACCGTCGTGAAGCTGGCGAAGTCGTCGTCGGTGGCGATCGTGGTGCCCTTGGTGGTGGCGGCGCCGACCGCGATGACCGCCGGGTCGCTGGCCGGGTCGGTCAGGGTGAGGTCGCTGTTGCCGCCGTTGCCGCCGGCCGCGACCACGACGATGCCCTTGAGCCAGGCCTGCTCGACCGCGAACTGGACGGGGTCGCTCCACGACTCGGGGGTGCCGCCGGTGCCGTACGAGAGATTGAGCACGCGGATCGGGTTCGCCGGGTCGTCGTTGCGGTGGGCCACGACCCAGTCGACGGCGGCGACGATCTGCGACACGTCGACGGCGCCGTTGGCGGTGCCGACCTTGATCGAGGTCAGCTTCGCCTTCGGGGCCAGCCCGACAGTCCCGGTCGCGGTGTCATTGCCGACGATGATGCCGGCCATGTGGGTGCCGTGGCCGTACGTGTCGAGGTAGCGCAGGTCCGGGGACTGCGACTCGAACGAAAGGTCGGGCCCGTTGACGATCTGCGACGCGGGCAGCCCGGCGACGGGGGCGACGCCGGTGTCGATGAGCGCGACGCCGACTCCGGCGCCGGTCAGGGTGGCCGCCGTACCGGTGGAGGCGTTGATGGCCGCGCGAACCGTCGCGAGGCTCGTGCCTGTGCCGCTCGAGCTGCCGCCGAGCCAGGCGCTGGACGCCCACCCGGCCGCGTCGCTGATGGGGTGGGTCGGTGCCGCGGCCGCGCCGAGTCCGGCGACGGCCGCAGCGGTGGCCGCGACGGACGCGACGATCCGTCGCCGCTTTGCCCTCGATGGCATGGGGTGCTCCGTTCCCGCCGCTTCCATGCGGCGACGGGTTCCACCATGCCGGGCCTTGGTTGCCAGGCCAGGGGTCGCGGGCCGGGTCTGCCCGCTCGGCCGCCGGTCCTGCCCGACCACCCGACGCGATGTCGTCCGGTCCCCGCCGAACCGCACCCGGCCCGCACCCGGCCGGGTCCCGCCCGGTGACACAAGTCGGTTGCAGCGGATCGTGTGCGTCATCGCGTCCAGTCAGGTTGTGGAGGGCATCGGGTTGGGACGCATGGCGGCATTCGATGAGTTCGTGCGGGCGCGCGGCTCGGTCTTGTTGCGCTTTGCCTACGTGCTGACCGGCGATCGCGGCCTGGCTGAGGATCTCGTTCAGAACGCCCTGGTCAAGGCGTACCTCCGCTGGGATGGACGGGCGGCCATCGAGCGGCCGGAAGCGTACGTGCGGCAGATCATCGTCAACGAGTTCGTGAGCTGGTGGCGGAGGCGATCCAGTCGGGAGGTCGTCGGGCCGGTTCCGGATCGTTCCGACGGTGATCACGCGGAAGGCGTGACGGAACGGGCACGGATACGGCGCGTGTTGTCGCAACTGCCGCGAAGACAGCGGGCCGTCCTGGTCCTTCGGTACTACGAGGGACTTCCCGATCGGGAGATCGCGAATCTCCTGGGGTGCGCTGAGGGCACCGTGCGCAGCCTCGCCACCCGGGCATTCAGCACGCTACGAAGCCACCCTGAGCTAGGTGACGAGATCGAACGCACGACGGCGCGGCGGGAGGATCGGCAGTGAGTCGGTTGGAGGAATTTGTCCGGCAGGCCCTCGTGGAGCAGGGCGATCAGGCGCCCGACGACACGACGTTGTTGGTCGTCGTCCGTAGGCGGGCGCTGCGCCGATACCGACGCCGCCGGTTTGCCGCTGTCCTCGGCATCGCTGTACTGGTGCTTGCCGCGGGTGCCATCACGAACCGTGCGTTCGTCACCGGAGACGGAGATCCCGCCGCAACCGCTTCGTACGACGCGACCAAGCCCGTCGCGCTGGTCACGAACGGATCCTGTGCCGGGCTGTCGGTCACCGCGGTCAAGCCTCCCACCACCGCCGGCGGCCCCACCACGCCGCTCGCGCATATTCAGCCCGGCGGCGGCGGGAACCTCGTCACCATGCCCGGGAACTCGATGATATTGCTGCAGGCCGAGGGGCCGTGTGCGGCACAGCTGCGCTTTCACCCCGACGGCATCTTCCTTCAAGGGCCGGGGCCGTCCGGGGACTGGAACTTCACCGACGGAATCGGACTGGTCGTGTCGCACGACCAGATCGGCCGGACTCGCATCGACCTGTACCTCGACTGCATCGAACCGGCCGAGTGCGGACCGCGAAACACGCCCTTGGCGGTGATCACCGTCGACGTTACGGCTCCATCGGTCGCACCGATGACCCATTTGCCGAGGGCGAGCTGACCTGGGCTCGCATACGGAACTGCTCCCATCGAGGTGCGGCGACGTGATCCGCGAACAGCGCGCTGTGTGGCTTGGCTGATTCGCCGTTTAGGGCGAGTCGTTCCGGGAAGCCGCTCCGTACGCTGAACAGCGTCAGTCGTCGATCAGCCCGCCAATACGGAGCCTGCCGTGAGAGTCGACACCGATCGGCGCGTCGGCCGCAAGTTCAGCATGGTCGTTCTCCAGCCGACGACCCGTTGTTCATGGAATTGCGACTACTGCTACCTGACCACCCGCGATCAGCGACTCGAGATGACCCCTGGCGTGGCGGACGGGGTGGCCCGTGGCATCGAAGCCCAGGACCGCGCCGATCCGGTGACCGTCGTATGGCACGGCGGCGAGCCCTTGTCGTTGCGCAGGGAACGGTTCGAACGGCTGCTCGTGCCGTTCGAACCGCTGCGCGCCGCCGGACGCGTGCGGCACTCCGTCCAGACCAATGCGGGCCTGATCTCCACCGAGTGGTGCGAGCTGTTCTCGCGTCACGGATTCAGCATCGGCGTGAGCGTCGACGGCCCGGAATGGGCGAACGCGCATCGGCGGGACGCCGGGGGCCGCCCCGCCTTTCACCGGGCAATGCGCGGCCTGGACACACTCAAGCGCCACGGCCTGCGGTTCACGGTCATCGCCGTCGTGACGGCCGAGACGATCGGCCGTGCCGATGAACTGGTGGACTTCTTCAACGACCTCGGCGCCGACCGTGTCGGCTTCAACATTGAGGAGTTCGAGGGCGCGAACAGACGGGAGCCGGTCATCACCCGAGCCGCCGTCGAACAGTTCTGGGCGTCGTTGTTCCGGCGCCGCGCCCAGGGCATGGAATTCCGGGTGCGTGAGATCGAGCGGCTGCTGTCATACCTGCGTGTAGCTCGCACCGGCCGGATGCCGTCGAATCGCAAGTACGAGCCGATTCCCACCGTTGCCTGGAACGGCGACACAGTGCTGCTGTCACCCGAATTGGCCGGCATTCAGGACGAGGCGTACGACAACTTCGTGATCGGCAACGTGGCCCGGGAACTCCTACCGGCCATGCTCGCGCAGGCCCATGATCGACGGTACGTCGCCGAATTCGAGTCGGCCCTGAGCGCGTGCGCGGCGACCTGCGAGTTCTATGACTTCTGCGGCGGCGCCCAGGCCGGAAACCGGTACTTCGAGCACGGCACGTTCGACATCGCCGAGACCACCTACTGCGTCAATACCCAGCAAGCGCTCGTGACCGCGTTGCACTCGACAGTGTCTAAGGAGTCGCCGTGACCATCCTGGAACAGCTCATCTCGTCGCCCTCAGCAGCGCTGCTGAACCTCCTGGACGAAGACCTCGCGGGCGAAGCCGAGGCCATGACCGATCCGTCCTGGGGGGACTTCTCCAACGCACCACCGCCGCCGGCGTGGAACAACTGGAACGACTGGACCAACTGGGGCAACTGGACCAACTAGCGGAGGTCGCGGCTGAGTGGTCGACGTCTACGTCTGCGGATCGGGTGTACGCCTGCCGGATCACCTGACCATCGAGGTGCTGCGGGCGCTGGACGCCTGCAGCACGATCTTCAGCATCTGGCCGGACGGCTATCAGGTTCTGCTGCCGGAGGGGTTGCGCGCCCGGTTCCGTAGTCTCATGCCCCTCTACCGGCCGGGCGAGCTGCGCGACGATACCTATGCCCTCCAGGTCGATGCAATCGTGTCGGCCGCGCGGGCAGATCCGCCTGTCGCCTACCTCACGCCGGGCAACCCGATGGTCTTCGACAGCGTCGCACAGGGCCTCCTCGCCGCTGGTGATCGGCTCGGGCTGTCGATCGAGATACTCGCCGGCGTCTCCTCGATCGACACGATCCTGGTCGACCTGCGCCGGGACGCGGCTCCCGGTCTGCAGATCTATGAGGCGAGCACGCTGCTCATCTATCAGCTGCAGCCGCGTACCGACATCGCTTGCCTGCTCATGCAGCCCAATGCCTTCGGCACGGTGTTCGTGGCCAGCGACCGGCAACCGACCGCGCTCGCACTGCGGCCCCTGCGCGACTACCTGCTGCGCTTCTACCCCGCCGAGCACCTCGTGTGGTACGTCTCGTCAAGCATGGCCGGGTCTCGCGAGCCGCAGCTCGACTGCTTCGTCCTGGGCGACCTCGGCGGCACCGAGTCCGCGCCGCAGGAGCCGGGCCGCTCCCTGTATCTCCCGCCGGCCCGGCCGCTCGCCATCGACGCACAGTACGCCGATGGCCTGGCCGACCCGCGACGCCTTACCGAGCCGTACCGTCGTCCTTCGCCGCCGTAGCCGCCGCCGACCGCCACGCGACCAGGTCGTCACGAATTGCGCGTGTGTCAGGATGCGCCACCCCGAGCACTCGCTCGCAGTCCGCGAGCACCGTCTCCAGCGCGGCCACCGCGCCGGCAACGTCGCCCGCCCGTGCGGTCCACTGGGCCATGGCACGCCGCGTGGCCAGCGTGTCCGGGTGGTCCGCGCCGAGCAGCCGCGACCGATCGGCGAGCAGTGTCCGAAGGTCGGTCGTCGCGGCAACGACGTGCCCGGCGTTGCCGCGCCACCAGGCGAGGGTGAAGCGGGTCACCAAGGTGTCGGGGTGGCCGGGCCCGAGCACCCGCAGCTGATCGACGAGCAGAACCTCGGACGCCGCGACCGCCCCCTCGACCTCACCGGTCGCCCCGCGCCAGTGGATGAGGCAGTGACGGGTCGCCAGAGTGGCGGGATGATCGGGGCCGAGCACTCGAAGACGATCCGCCAGCAGCGCCTCGAACGCGGCCACGGCCCCCGTGGCGTCTCCGGCCCGTCCGAGCCACCAGGCGAGACTGCTCCGTGCGGTCAGGGTCGCCGGGTGATCGGGACCGAGGATCCG
The DNA here is from genome assembly GCF_040300725.1 of Dactylosporangium sp. NPDC000244. NCBI lineage: Bacteria > Bacillati > Actinomycetota > Actinomycetes > Micromonosporales > Micromonosporaceae > Dactylosporangium > Dactylosporangium sp. NPDC000244. The sequence continues at coordinate 5,193 of NZ_JBEPEH010000003.1, read as the reverse complement.
CAGCCGGTCGGTCAGCAGTGTCTCAAACTCCGCCACAGCTCCAGCCACGTCGCCTGATGTGCCGCGCCACCAGGCCAGCGTGTGGCGGCTGGAAAGGGTATCGGGATGGTCGGGGCCAAGGACTCGCAGCCGGTCGGTCACCAGCACCTCGAACGCTGCCGTCGCCGTGACGGGGTCGCCGGCATTCCCCAGCCACAGGGCGCCGTCATGGCGGTTGGCCAGGGTATCGGGATGGTCGGGGCCGAACACCCGAAGACGGTCGGTCAGCAGTGCCTTGAACGCGGCCGCGGCGCCCGCAGCGTCGCCGGACTTGCCGCGCCACCAGGCCACGCTGTGTCGGCTGGTCAGTGTGTATGGATGGTCCGGACCGAATACGCGCAACATGTCGTCCCGGTGCCGCTCGAAAGCCCGCGCGGCGCCAGCCGGGTCTCCGGCCTCCCCTTGCCACCGGGCGACGTTGTGCTGGGCGATGAAGGAGAGCCGGTGATCCGGGCCGAGCCGGTCGACGGCCGTGGCGTGCAACTGGTCGAAGTAGGCGCGCGCGGCGTCGACGAGTCCGACGTTGCCGAGGCCGCGACCGAGCTGCAGCAGCAGCTCATGAGCGCCACCACAAACCGTCCACAGGAGCGGGTCGGCCGCCGAGCGCAGGGCCATGGCATTGGCCCGAAGCGCCTGCGAGTAGGCGGTGTCCCGTTCCAGGACGGGCCACAGTTCCATCAAGGCATCTGCCGCGGCGCGGACCGCGGCGGTGAGATCGTCAGCGGCCTCGCGAGCGGCTCGTGCGGTCAGGGCGTGTATTCGGACGGCGCGCGTGGGGTCTGAGCTGGTGTGGGTGAGCAGGCCGTAACGGTGTAGCCGCCGGACCGCCATCCGCGCCTGACCGGCGCTGACCGACGTTCCTGCGGAGCGCGTCCGGTGCGCGGACAGGTAGCCGGTGACCGCAGAGGTGGCCCACATCGCTTCGGGGTGACCGGCCGGGTCCAGCAGCGATGCCAGCAACAGCGTCGGCCGGGCCAGCCCGTCAACGGCGGACGCGGCGGCATCCGAGCCGAGCGCGTCGGCCGCGTCCAGACCAAGCAGCAGCGTGACGGCCACCGGCCGGCCGTACCCGTCCGGATCGATGCTGGCGGGCATGAGCTCGGACAGGCGCTGCCGGCCGCCGCGGTAGCGGGCCAGGTACCGCGCGCAGGACTCTTCCTCGTTAATCATGAACGCGGCGGCGTGCGACAGCGCCAGCGGCAGTTGGCCCAGCTCCCGGGCCAGCTCCGGGGCCGCCCCGTCGAGCAGGCCCTGCCGTCCGGCCTCGGACAGCCGATCGGCCAGATACGCCGCCGACTCCTCCACCGCGAACACGTCAATGTCGATCTTGTAGCGTCCCGAGCCGATCACGGTGGCGTCCTGCAACCGGGTGGTGACCAGGGTCCAGCCGTTCGGCCGCGACGGTGGCCACCAGTCCGCCAGCTGCGCCGGGCTGGTGACGTCATCCAGCACGACCAGCCAGGACCGGTCCGTGCTCAGCAGCCACTCCCGAAACGCCACCGCGTCGGCCATGGCGTCACCGCCCGTGACACCCGGAGCCACCACCCGCCCGCCGGCCCTCGCGTACGTCGCGATGACCTGTTCCGCGCTGTCCGCCGGCACCCACACCACAAGATCGAGGCCCGGATCGCTGATCGCCTCATGGGCGAACCAAGCCGCCAGCTGCGACTTGCCGACGCCGCCGTGACCAGCCAGAAGCCCGGTCCGCCGCCGAATCCGTCCGCCGTCGGCCAGGATCACATCGGCGCCGGCGTTCCGCGCAGCCTCGACCCGCTCCCGCAGCAGCCGACGGGGCTGGAATGCCGCGGCCAGCTCCGGCACCATGCCGACACACAACGGCCAAGCCACTGATGCCGCTACAGCCACCCGGTCCACGGCGGCGCCCGCGCTCGGTCCGCCGATCACCACCACCAGTGCGGCCTGGCCGACGCCGACCAGACCCGCGAAGCCGGCGTCGTTGAGCAGCTCCGCCACAGGCACCGCTTCCAGACGCGACGCCTCGAACCCGGTCGGATCGTCCACCAGCACACCGAGAACCTGACGGCCGTCGCCGGTCAGCACCGCGGCCCCGGACAGGCCCGACCACGGTGACCCGCCTCCGGCCCGTTCATACGGCAGCGAGCTGATGACGTTGATCGCATACCGGCCGATGCGGCGTCCGGTGGCGGGCATGATGAACCCGGCCAGATGCTCCTCGACGCGACGACCGTCGGGGGTCTTCTGCACCCTCGGGTAGCCGATCGCGGTGCACGACACCGGCTGCGTGCCCGACAGCGTGGCCCACCGGGTGTGGATACCGTCCCAGCGCCGAACAGGTACACGAACCAACGCGGCGTCAAGCGTCGCGTTACGCCACACGACAGCGCCACGGAACTGCTCGCCGCCACTGGCGACAACCTCGACCGCCGAACCGTCCGCGACGACGTGCGCCGCCGTCAGTACCAGATCGGGGGTGACGGCAAATCCTGAACCGCGCCCGCCAGTTGCGCTCGACACCTCAACAACCCTGGCGTGCACGTCGTCGATCACGAGCCCGTCATGCATCGCTCAGCTTCAGCTTGCCGCCGGCGCCGTTGAGCTCAGGTTTGAGCACGAGCTTGACGACATGCGTGGCGCTGGACGCGTAGTCGACGCCACCGCCGACCGTGACGACAGTCCAAAGCCCCGCCTTGGCCTCGCCCTTACGGGTGGTGGACACGACCACCTGCAGTTGCACCTCGACGCTCTCACACGAAAGCAACAAGTCCTGGCCTTGAGCCCGGTCGACCGCTTCCGTCAGCTGTTCGCGCAGGCTCTCCAGCGCGTCGGCCAGCAACAGTTCACCGCGCAACAAGCCACCCTGAGCCAGCTTCTCCCCAGCCTCCACATCGACCTTCATATCTTATTCGAACGCGGATATCAGCAGCCGTTCAGACACCGCCGAACCGCCTCTGGGCGCACTTTGCAAGCCGGCCGGGAGGCGGCGTCCCATCCGGTTGATGTGAGCCCATTCAGCCTGGCCGTCGCACGTTGGGAGCCAGCCGTTCTCCGGCCGCGAGATCGTCGCGCCAATAGCGGAAGACAAGGCCGGCCACGATTTCGACGGCCGCTGCGGCTCCAGACGCAGTACACCGACGTGCGGCGGCGCCTCGCGGCCGCCCCGGTGCTGCTGGTCGGTCCGCCCGGGGTCGGCAAGACCGCGCTCGCGCTGCACGTCGCCCATCGGGTGCGCGGCGACTACCCCGACGGGCAGCTCTACGCAAACCTGCAGGGGTACTCCGTCACCCCGCCCCTCGCACCGGCGGTGGTACTGGCCCGGTTCCTCGGCGCGCTGGGCGTGCCCCCGGCCCAGCTGCCGGCCGACGATGAACAGCTGATCAGTCTGTACCGCAGCGTCGCCGCCGACCGCCGGCTGCTGATCGTGCTCGACAACGCGGCCGAGCCCGGCCAGATCCGCCCGCTGCTGCCCGGGCACCCCCGGCTGCGGCGTGATCGTCACCAGCCGGGACCACCTGCGCGGGCTGGTCGCGCTGGACGGTGCCGCCCCGGTGCCGCCGGCGCCGCTGGACGCCGGGCCATCCCACGCGATCCTGGGCACCGAGCGGGTCGCGGGTGAGGCGGACGCGGTGGCCGACGTCATCGCCCAGTGCGCCCGGCTGCCGCTCGCGCTGCGCATCGCCGCGGCCAACCTGCGGGCCAACCCGTACCTGCCGATCGCCGAGTACGCGGCGTCGCATCACGCCCTGGGCGACGCGACGCGGGCGCGCACCGAGTCCGCGGCGGCGGTCGACGGCCTCACCGCGACCGCCGCCGCGGACCTGGCCGAGGCGACGGCGCCGGCGCGCTCGTAACGCGGCTCGGGCCTGGGCGGCTGTACGGCTGAACCGCGCAGGCTTTTAATCCGGCCAGGATCGGGAAGGCTGCGGATCCCGGCGCGTCGAAGGGAGACGGCAGTGGCCAAGCGACGCAAACTCGTCCGCACCTCACCCGATCGCATCTTCGCGGTCCTGGCCGACGGCTGGACGTACGCCAGCTGGGTGGTCGGCGCGTCCCACATCCGGGACGTCGACGAAGCCTGGCCCGCGGCCGGGACCCGCCTGCGCCACCAGGTAGGGCCCTGGCCACTGCACATCACGGACGTGACCTCGGTGCGGGCGGTGATCCCGGGCCAGATGCTCGAGCTGCACGCCCGGGCGTGGCCGCTCGGCGCGGCGACGGTACGGCTGGACCTCGAACCGGTCGAGGCCGGCACCCGGGTGACCCTGACGTACGACCTCACCGAGGGGATCGGCCGGTACCTCCCGCGCCGGGTCCAAGCGGCGCTGCTCGGCCCGCGCAGCGCCGAGATGCTGTCCCGGCTCGCCGACATCGCCGTCCGGCGGCGGACCCCGGCCGTCTACCCCGGCGGATAAGCCCGTACACCCTTCGGGGCTCGGGCGCCGCCCACGTCATGGCGGCCCGAGTCAGTGCCTGCCGGAGTTCATGGCGCGTTCGGCGGCCTGCCGGGTGGCGTCGTCGAAGAGGACAAGACGTACCCGCTCAATGCCCGGCGGCAGCGTCCGCAGTTCGGTCAACGCCTGGATGACGGCGTCCTCCTTCGGCCAGCGGTACACGCCGGACGAGATCAACGGAAACGCGACCGACGTCGCGCCGAGTCCGGCCGCGACCGTCAGCGAGTTGCGGTAGCAGTCGCGCAGCAGCGCCGAGCGGTCCTCGGTGGCGCTCCACACCGGCCCGACGGTGTGGACGACCCAGCGCGCCGGGAGCCGGCCCGCGGTCGTCGCCACGGCCTGCCCCACCGGCAGTCCCCGCCCGTACCGGCTGGCCCGCAACGCCCGGCACTCCTCCAGGATCGCCGGACCACCCTTGCGGTGGATCGCGCCGTCCACCCCGCCGCCGCCCAGCAGCGACGAGTTCGCGGCGTTGACGATCGCGTCCACCCGCTCGGCGGTGATGTCCCCCGTGACAAGCTCGATCTCCACGCCCGACATCATGTCAAGATGTGGGTCAGTTGGCCGGCACCGCGCCGCCCGCCTGCCAGGTGGTCCAGGCCACGTTCCAGTCGCCGTACCCGTCCCAGGTCGGCATCGTCGGGCCACCGGTGTTGGTGTAGGTGATCGGGTCGCCGACCTGGGCGAAGTCGAAGTACGACTTGGCGTTGGCCTCGGTCAGGTT